>JBCAXU010000004.1:0-84012 GCA_038533895.1 Pseudomonadota bacterium
AAGCGAGAAGCGAGAAGCGAGAAGCGAGAAGCGAGAAGCGAGAAGCGAGAAGCGAGAAGCGAGAAAATCTTGGAAGGGTTAACAAGGCATGTCAACCCTTTTCCTTTAAATTCAGACTATTAAGCTTAAATTCCATTCAGCTTTGCCTGCAACTTTCGACTCGCTCATCAAAAGCCCCTCTCGAAGGGCGCAGCCCGGTCTAAGTTCTCGAAGGACGAAGTGCGCTCTCGGAGCAAAGCGAACTAGATGCTCGCAGGACAAAGCCAGTTCTCGATGCTCTAAGCCCAGCGCTCTATTTAGGCTCCGGGCCGTATTGATTATCGCTAGGCGTGCCTTTAAGGAACCCACATTCAACAAGAATCCACAGACCGCAAATAATCGCTGCAAACGAACTTACGGTTTGTATTGTCGATGGTGGAACACTTTGCGCCGCCTCACCGACTGGCATTGTCATACGACCGATCACCAGCGGAATATTCAACAGCAGAAACCAGCTCGATTTACCTCTGTCATGCCAGCGCTTGGCGGTGATCGCTAAATCGGGCACCAACACCAAAAGCAAAAATACCGGTAGTACCAAATGTGCCACCGACGCAAACAAGGTATTGGCTCCCAACGCAAAACCAACAATGATCACGTAGTAAGCTACGTTCCACATCCAGAACGTCTTGCGTCCAATTCGCCCCTGAAACGAAAACAACAACTCTTTAATCGACATCTCTCAACCTTAAAAAATAACACTTCAACCGGGAAGCTATCACGTTAGTTAATCACTTTCTGAAAGCATTCTCTATCCATATCACGGATATTGATCGTCAGGCTGCGTACATGCCCAGCCTGCTGCTGAAGCACTTCCATCAGCTGTCGCGATAACTCTCGCTTTTGCTCTGCACTACGCCCATCCAACAACTCAAAGCTAATATGGATAAAGTCTACACTATCTGCTTCATCGCCAATCAACCAGTCGTGGCATCGAAGTGCGCGTGATTTAATAGAACCGATATCAAACAGTCCACACTGAATGGCAACTTGATGTAAGTCTTCCAGCAACCCTTGTACATTGACACGATCATCAACTGAGTTGGAGTATTCCATGACGAGATTGGGCATAGTATTCCTCAAATGTAAGAGAGTTTCACAACAACGAGAATGTGGACAACACTATTACCAATTTCTATGCTTAATTCCGAGCGGCTTACCACCAATCTGTTCCATGGATCACTGATATGCCATAGAAGCAAGTCATATATGCGGGATGACTGCTCCAACCAATCGATGATATCCAGATAAGACATGACGGTAATCATGATCTCACCTATTTTATCTGTTATATTCTTACGAAGATTTTTTACATTAATTGATTAAACACGGAGATATTCCTATGCGTCGTCCTGTAGTGATGGGTAACTGGAAACTTAACGGCAGCAAAGCAATGGTAAAAGAGCTGCTAACTGGTCTTAACGCTGAGCTTGAAGGCGTAGAAGGTGTGGATGTAGCGGTTGCTCCACCAGCACTTTACATCGACCTAGCAGAGCGTGTTATTGCAGAAGGCGGTAACAAGATCATCCTAGGTGCACAAAACACTGACCTAAACAACAGCGGTGCTTTCACTGGCGACATGTCTCCAGAAATGCTGAAAGACTTCGGTGCTTCTCACATCATCATCGGTCACTCAGAGCGTCGTGAATACCACAACGAATCTGACGAGTTCATCGCTAAGAAATTCAACTTCCTAAAAGAAAACGGTCTAACTCCTGTTTTCTGTATCGGTGAATCTGAAGCTCAAAACGAAGCTGGCGAAACTGAAGCAGTATGTGCACGTCAAATCAACGCAGTTATCGACACTTACGGTGTTGAAGCTCTAAACGGCGCAATCATCGCTTACGAACCAATCTGGGCTATCGGTACTGGTAAAGCAGCAACAGCTGAAGATGCACAGCGCATCCACGCTTCTATCCGTGCACTCATTGCAGAGAAGAGCGCAGCTGTGGCTGAGCAAGTTATCATCCAATACGGCGGCAGCGTTAAACCAGAAAACGCAGAAGCTTACTTCTCACAGCCAGACATCGATGGTGCGCTAGTGGGTGGTGCTTCTCTAGATGCGAAGAGCTTTGCAGCCATTGCTAAAGCAGCAGCCGCAGCGAAAGCATAATTTTTCTTCTAGAAAAATTGAACAGACAAAGGCCAGCGCATGCTGGCCTTTTTGTGTCTGGCACAGCAATGCAGTATCCTTAGCTTTTCCGCTAATAATATCAGTCGCACTTCATGCAGGATAAGCACGGCCTGTTAACGGGCTCCATTCCCTTAGTACTTCGCCAAATGACCGTGCCGATGACATTCGGTATGGTGGCTATTCTGCTGTTCAATTTGGTTGATACCTTCTTTATTTCTCTGCTTGGTACTCAAGCTCTGGCCGCGATCAGTTACACCTTTCCAGTCACCTTTGCGGTTAACTGCATTACGATGGGTATCGGCATGGGATTGTCGACCAACATTGGCCGTCTGCTGGGACAAGGTCAAGCAAATGATGCGGCACGTTTTTCGTCTCACGGCCTACTGTTAGCGGTACTGCTAGTGACACTCGCCTCTTCTCTGGGTTTAATCACCATTAAGCCCCTGTTTTTGGCGCTAGGTGCTGAACCCGCGCTACTGCCACTGATCGAGCAGTATATGGTTATTTGGTATCTCACCATTCCCTTGCTGGTCATTCCCATGGCGGGAAACAGTGCGATTCGAGCGACTGGAGACACCAAAACGCCCGCCAAAATCATGATGCTGGCCGGCGCAATCAACGGCATTCTCGACCCACTATTAATCTTTGGTTATGGTCCTTTCCCGGAACTTGGAATTCAAGGCGCCGCCATCGCCAGCGCCTTCAGCTGGTTAGGGGCATTGTGCGGGTCCCTATTCGTACTGGCCAAACGCGAGAAACTGCTGGCGTTGCCAAATCCGGCACACCTAATTGCAGACTGGAAACAGATTTTAAAGATAGGCACCCCAGCCGCACTTTCTAACGCGCTTACGCCATTATCGGGCGCCATTTTAATGATGATGCTTTCTGCCCACGGCACCGCCGCCGTTGCTGCCTATGGCGCAGCACAGCGGGTGGAGTCGGTTTTAATTCTAGTATTAATGGCGCTGACTTCAGCGCTGACTCCTTTTATTGCCCAGAACATGGGGGCAAAAAGCCCAGCACGTAGCTTTGCCGGACTCTTTCTTAGCATGCGCTTTTCGCTGGTGTTTCAGCTAGGCATCTTCGTGATGATGGTCCCTCTAAGCATCCCTTTGGCAGCGCTATTTTCACAAGAACAAGCGGTGAAAGACTTGCTTTGGCACTACCTATTGGTGGTGCCTTTTAGTTACGGCTTTCAAGGGATCATGATGATGCTGGTTTCAGGGCTGAATGCTTTACATCAACCCATCAAGGCTTTTCAGTGGAGCTTTATGCGTCTATTTCTCTTTACCCTGCCCTGCGCCTGGCTAGGTGCTCAGTGGTACGAGATTGAGGGGCTGTTTGTCGGAATCGCGCTGGGCAACATATGTGGTGGTATCTGTAGCTACCTGTACGCTCTTAAGCTCCGGCGTACCTATCTAGCAGCTGCACAATAAAAAAACAGCGACATTGCTGCCGCTGCTTCTCGATACCAATTAGGTCAGATAACTGTATTGATGTCACTCATCGGCGACAATCAGTTCGTCTTCTTCTTCGATTTCTAATGCTACGTCCAGTGGCTCTTGTGAAAGAATAACACCGGTGTTATCGGCATAGAGATAGTCTTCAGGCAGGAAAGTCACCCCACCGAAATTAACCGGCACGTCAACTTCGCCGACGCCTTGGCTGGTCGCCCCCACTGGTATCGAGGCCAACGCCTGAATACCGATACTCATGTCTTCTAGTTCATCGACTTCACGGACACACCCATACACGACAATACCTTCCCACTCGTTCTCTTCGGCGAGTGAAGCCAGCTCGGCATCAATCAGCGCCCGGCGCAGTGAGCCACCGCCATCGATAAGCAACACACGACCCAGGCCATCTTGCTCAAGAATTTCACGGATCAAACCATTATCTTCAAAACACTTCACCGTGGTGACTTGACCAGCGAACGATGCACATCCCCCAAAGTTACTGAACATGGGCTCAACCACATCCACTTGTTCTAAGTAGATGTCGCATAGGGCAGAGGTATTGTATTCCATAGTCGTGTTTCCCGTACCGTTCGTTATCTTAATCGAGTATATCGGGTGATTAAGTCATTGCAATGACATGCATCATTTAACTCACCAGAGTTTGAGCTATAACCACTCCGACAAACAATAAGTTAGTCACCATTGAGCATTTGACCACGACTGGCATCATCGGCGCGATCTGTGCCGGTTTCTCTGCCAACCAAACCGCTCTGCCATGCTTGTAAGTCACTAATAGACTCAGTAGAAAAGGCAGGCTGACCCAAAGCGGGCTCGGCTGCTCAATCAAATAAGCGCTAAAGGCAAACACAGCGCCAAATAATAGGGCAAAGTGGTACTGCTTAGCACGTTTTTGCCCCAAACGAACCGCGACGGTTTTTTTGCCGCACTGCTGATCATTCTCGATATCGCGCATATTGTTGATATTCAGCACCGCAACCGCCAATAGACCACAGCCAATCGCAGGGAGTATCAAACTGACATCGACCATACCAGTATGCAAGAAATAGGTCCCGGCAACGCCCAGCAGACCAAAGAACAGAAATACCGAGACATCACCTAAGCCAACATAGCCATAGGGCTTATTGCCAACGGTATAGGCAATGGCGGCGACAATCGCTAACATGCCCAACCCGATAAAAGCCAACATGCTTTGCACGCTCTCCAACGCGTATAAGACCAAAGTTAAGCCAGACAGCACCGTTAACACCACATTGATGGCCATCGCTTTTTTCATCTCTTGCGGCGACACCGCTCCGGATTGAATCGCACGCAGCGGCCCCAAGCGTTTGTGGTTATCTGTTCCTTTCACTGCATCACCATAATCATTGGCTAAATTAGAGAGGATCTGCAGTAACGTCGCGGTTAAAAATGCCAGTACCGACACCAGCAATGAGAAGCGATGTGTTGAGTACGCCAGTACACTACCCGTTAAAATCGAGACCAAAGCCAAAGGCAAGGTTTTCGGGCGCGCGGCATCAAGCCATATTCTAAAAGACTGTTTCATAACTACCAGTTTAGGGGCCTATGGAAGAAGTTAAATTGTGGCACATCAAGCCCTGAGCTGAAAAACAAAAAAGGCCACCGCAGTGACCTTTTTCTAAAACTTGACCTAAGCGAGGCTTATTTTACACGGCCCACGTATTCGCCAGTACGTGTGTCTACCTTGATCACTTCCCCGATAGAGATGAACAGAGGAACACGAACGACCGCACCGGTAGAAAGGGTTGCAGGCTTGCCGCCCGTACCTTGAGTATCACCTTTTAGGCCTGGATCGGTATCGGTAACTTCTAGCTCAACAAAGTTTGGTGGCGTTACCACGATTGGGTTGCCATTCCATAGTGTCAGCATACAAGTGTTGTTTTCTACCAACCATTTCGCATTGTCACCCACTGCTTTTACGTCTGCAGCGATTTGTTCGAATGTTTCATTGTTCATAAAGTGGTAGAATTCGCCGTCGTTATAGAGATAATCTAGGTCGATATCCATAACGTCTGCGACTTCACAAGTTTCGCCAGACTTAAAGGTCTTCTCTAGCACTTTACCAGAAAGAAGTTTACGAATTTTAACGCGGTTGAACGCTTGGCCTTTGCCTGGTTTTACGTATTCATTTTCTAGAATTACACAAGGCTCGTTATCCAACATTAGTTTCAAACCGCCTTTAAATTCATTGGTGCTAACAGTAGCCATTTTGTCCTCTTAAAATATTAGAGCTATATTGAATGCCGCATATCATAACCCGAAAAGTTGATTCTGTTGAGCAAAACTGGCTTCAACAGCTAGCGAATGGGATCTCTGATCCTGAAGCATTGCTTAAACAGCTCGATATCGATCCTGCGCCATGGCGAGATGGATTCCAAGCACGCAAGCTGTTTGCTCAGCGCGTACCACAAAGTTTTGTTGAGCGTATGGAAAAAGGCAATCCTTTTGACCCACTTTTACGTCAAGTGCTACCGCTCAATGAAGAGTTTGAGGTACACCCCGGCTACTCAAACGATCCGCTCGAAGAACAAAACAATGCGATACCGGGATTGCTGCACAAGTACCGTAATCGCGCTCTGATGATCGTTAAAGGTGGCTGTGCAATTAACTGTCGCTACTGCTTTCGTCGTCACTTTCCTTATCAAGAGAATAAAGGATCAAAAGCGGTTTGGCAGCAAGCACTTGATTATGTTCGCCAACACAATGAAATTGATGAAGTCATTCTTTCCGGTGGCGATCCTCTGATGGCGAAAGACCAAGAGCTTGAATGGCTCATCGACCAGATAGCCAGCATTGACCACGTACAGCGGCTGCGTATTCATTCGCGTCTACCTGTGGTGATTCCCGCACGTGTCACGCCATTGTTATGCGCGATTCTGGCCCAGACACGGTTGCAAGTCATTATGGTGACTCATATCAATCACGCCAATGAAATTAACCAACCACTGCGAGATGGGTTAGAGCAACTCAAACGCCATGGCGTGACACTGCTCAATCAAGGGGTGATGCTGAAAGGAGTCAATGACAGTGTGGATGCGCAACTGGCACTGAGCTTGGCGTTATTCGCTGCGGGAGTCATGCCCTACTACATGCATGTGCTGGATAAAGTGCAAGGCGCGGCCCATTTTTTTATTTCCGATCAGCAAGCGAAAACCATTATGACCGGCGTGCTTGAGCAAACATCAGGCTACTTGGTGCCCAAACTGACCCGAGAAGTCGGTGGTCGCGCCAGTAAAACACCGCTCGATCTGCATTTGGAATAGAGAATACCAAACCGCATAACTATCCGCGTTGTCTCGTCAAATCTTGATTACCAATAGTGACCATTAAGGCAAAAATAATTTGTTTTCGCTCAACAGGCTTTGTGTGCATACTCCGCGCTTTTGGAGGTCACTATGCAAGCACATTTTGCCCAATTTTTAGACTTGGGTCCTTTTAGTTGGCCAGCGCTTCTCTGCTGCGCCATCAACGGTATTTTGATCGGTGTAGAGCGGCAAACTCGGGGTAAACCAGTCGGAATCCGCACCTCAATTTTGATCATTTCCGGCACCTACTTTTTTATGTCGATGGCGGTCTCGCTCTCACCGAATACTCTCGATCAAGCGCGAGTACTCGGTCAGATCATTACTGGTGTTGGTTTTCTTGGCGCAGGGGTGATGATGACACTGGAAGGCAAGATCCACGGCGTCACCTCTGCCGCGATCATATGGGTGCTAGCCGCATTGGGAATGATGATTGCTCTGGGCTATTTGCAGCAGTCGGTGGTGATTACCCTGTTGGCTCTAACGGTATTGCTCGGCGTCGACCGTGCAGAGAATCACATCAAGGCTCTGCGTCGTGGTGTGCATCAGAAATTCCAGAGCCGAAAGATATCGCGCCATCAACCAAGGGTCGACTAAAAGGTACGCTGTATCAATACCTTGGCGTAAATTTTGATTCTCGACAAAGAAAGCGTCGATAACTCAACTTCTGTGCCAGATAAGCATAGAACTTCACATTTCCACCTACTACTTTTGGATAGCATGAAACCTACTTCTGTTACCTTGTAGAGTTTGATTATGTTTTACGTACATATGCTCCTGCTTCTTACGGTGATATTCATCGGTATCCGCCATGGAGGCATTGCTTTTGGTCTACTCGGGGGCCTAGGTGTTTCGGTTCTCGCGTTTGTGTTTGGTGTCGCACCAGGTTCACCACCCATTAGCGTCATGCTGATTATTTTGGCCGTGGTTGCCGCTTCCGCTACGTTGGAAGCGACAGGGGGCCTTAAACTTCTCGTGAAATTTGCCGAGCGTTTACTGCGTAAGCATCCGAGTCAAATCGTCTTTCTAGGACCACTCTGTACTTATTCCCTTACCGTATTGGTTGGCACGGGTCACTCGGTTTACCCACTTCTGCCCGTTATCTACGATGTCGCCTACAAGAAAGGCATCCGCCCAGAGCGTCCAATGGCGATGGCAACCGTTGCTTCTCAGATGGGGATAACGGCGAGTCCTATAGCGGCCGCCGCCGCCGTGGTCATGGCGACTGCAGCCGATAACCACTTAGACATCAGTTTGGTCAACGTTCTCCTCGTTACTATACCGGCAACGTTAATCGGCGTATTGGTTGGCTGCTTATGGAGCCTGAAACGAGGTAAAGAGCTCGACCAAGATCCTGCATTTATTGAGCGCTGCCAAGACCCTGAGTTCAAGGCACAACTGATTGATGCCTCCAGTGAAGAAGATGAAAGCCCAGCACACGAAGGCGTGGCAAAAAAAGGATTGGCGATTTTCTTAGCGGGTATCGCTACCGTCATCTTTGTTGCCATGTTTGGTAAAGATCTCGGATTGCTACCAGCAGGAGTGAAAATGTCGGTGGCGATTCAGTTCTTAATGTTGTCTGTTGGCGCTCTGATTCTACTCACCACAAAAGTTGAGCCGAAGAAGATCGTTCACAGCAATGTCTTTATCGCGGGTATGACCGCCGTCATCATCATCTTTGGTATCGCATGGATGAGTGACACCATCATCAGTTTCCACAAGCCTTATCTCATTGGCTTGGTCAGTGATATTGTCGCCGCCCATCCTTGGACGTTTGCGATTGCGATGTTTGTGGTCTCGATCTTCTTGAAGAGCCAAGCTGCGGTGCTCACCATCATGCTACCGCTTGGCTTTGCAATGGGGATTCCTGCGCCAGTACTGATTGGTGTACTGCCTGCGTGTTACGCCTACTTCTTCTTCCCATTCTACCCAAGTGATTTAGCAGCGATAACCTTTGACCGCTCTGGTACCACTCAGATTGGCAAGTATGTACTTAACCACAGTTTCTTACTGCCTGGTTTCATTGGTGTGGTCACGGCAACGACCGTTGGTTACGTACTTTCGACCATGCTGGTCAACTAACCTGACCCATAAACAAAAAGCCAGTTGGTCTCCCAACTGGCTTTTTTAATCACTCTAAAGCGAAAGCGCTTAGAATAGCTCTTCTGCAACCTTGTATAGGTCTTCGCGTACTGGGCGCTTCATGTTTTCGATCGCATCAATGATGTCGTGGTGTACCAACTGTTCTTTCTGGATACCAACACAACGACCGCCGTGACCTTCCATTAGCAAGTGAACTGCATAGTTGCCCATGCGTGATGCTAAAACGCGGTCAAACGCAGTTGGACGACCACCACGCTGAATGTGGCCTAACACTGTCGCACGAGTCTCTCGACCCGTAGCCGCTTCAATCTCTTTTGCCAGTTCGTTGGCATCCATCATCAGCTCAGTCAGTGCGATAATCGCGTGCTTCTTACCTTTAGCGATGCCGTCTTGGATGTTACCAATCAGCTTCTCTTTATCAAGGCCAGTTTCCGGAGTAATGATGTACTCACAACCACCGGCAATCGCTGACATCAAAGTCAAGTCACCACAGTGTCGACCCATGATCTCAACGATCGAGATGCGCTGGTGAGAGGAAGAGGTATCACGCAGACGGTCAATAGCGTCAATGACCGTGTTGAGTGCAGTCAGATAGCCGATAGTGTAATCAGTGCCTGCGATATCGTTGTCGATCGTGCCTGGCAGACCAATACATGGGTAACCCATTTCAGTCAGCTTCTTCGCACCCATGTAAGAGCCGTCACCACCAATAACAACAAGCGCTTCAATGCCGTGCTTTTGTAGGTTTTCGATCGCTTTTTGACGAACTTCCACTTCTTTAAACTCAGGGAAACGCGCCGAGCCTAGGAAAGTACCACCCTTGTTGATCACATCAGAAACGCTTGAACGATCCAGTTGTTTGATACGGTCTTCGTATAGGCCTAAATAACCATCGAATACACCGAACACCTCTAACCCTTCAGACAGTGCTGTACGCACTACACCGCGAACGGCCGCGTTCATACCTGGTGCGTCACCGCCACTTGTCAAGACACCGATCTTCTTAATCATGCTCACCCTCGATATTTGGGAATCTTATTTCAATTTTTACGTCAGCAGCTTTCATACAAGCAGCCAACAAAATTCCTTTAACTGCGCAATATGTTACCTTTCCCACTTAGGAATACTAGATAAATTTGCACCAAAATATGTAACTTTTCTACTTATGTAAGAGTATTACAGCTTTGCCCATTTACTTAATTGATACATATCAGGAACCCGTTTAAAAGTACCGACGCTGAAAAGATAGTCAATAAGTCGTGGTTTGTCGCTTTGCTAAAGTTACCAATCTTGCGACTTTTGCTTTTTTTCGGCTCCTAGAACCACTGAGTATGGGTCTTGATGAATCAGTACATCTGAACCGGGAAACAGTTCAAGTAGTTTGTCTTCTACTTCATCAGAGATTCGATGCGCTTCAAGCAACGGGATTTTATCTTCCAACTCTAGGTGTAACTGAATAAACCGAGTCGGGCCAGACATGCGGGTGCGAAGTTGGTGCACGCCTAACACGCCCTCAACTTGCAAGCAGGTTTCGCGAATATCTCGCAGCTCACTGTCTGGCAGTTTGCGATCAAGGAGGGTTTGTGTCGCCTCTTTGACCATTTTGAATGCGCTGAACAGAATAAAAATACCGATACCAACCGCAAAAATCGCATCTGCTTGAGTAATTCCAAACCAACTCAAACCAAGCGCCACCATAATTGCGCCGTTCATCAACAGATCAGATTGATAGTGTAGCGAGTCTGCCGCTATAGCCTGACTGCCGGTTTTTTTCACTACGTGCTTTTGAAATGTGACCAAAGCAAAGGTCACCACCAGGGCAAATAGACTGACGTACACGCCATACTCAGGCGACTGCAATTCATGGGGTTTAAAGAAGCGTTCGATACCGTTGAGGATTAAAAACACCGCCGAGCCAGAAATAAACATCGCCTGCGCCAAGGCGGCAAGTGACTCGGCTTTACCATGACCGAATGTATGCTCTCTGTCAGCCGGCTGCAGGGCGTAACGAACGACGACCAAATTAACCAAGGAGGCGGCAATATCTAGCATCGAGTCAATCAAAGAAGCCAGTAAGCTTACCGAGCCCGTTGTCCACCAAGCCCCCACTTTCACAATTAATAATAGTGTGGCGACAATCGTCGCGGTCCACGCCGCCAATGTGACTAATCGCGCATATTCTTGTTTCATAGAGCTTCGAAAAATAGACAAACGTGGCCTAAGTATAACCCGTCAGCCGTTGAATAAAAATGGCGACCCTAAGGTCGCCACTTTACAAATCAAAACAATAAATTACGCGTCATTGTCATTGAAACGTTTTTGCATTTTCTCTGCACATTTGCCCATTCGCTCTTGCTGCATTTCAGTAAACTTCGCTTTCTGTTCTGGTGTTAGAATACTGAGCATTTGATGCTGTTTCTCCAGCATTTTCACTTTGCGTTCGGTCTGTTTCTCTACCATCTGTTTCGCTAACTCATTCGCCGCGGCTTGATCGAAATTATCGGCCAGCATCAGTTGTTGCATCTGCGCTTGATGTGCTTCTCTTTGTGCTTGTCGAGTTTCGAAATTCTGCTTGAACGCTTCCTTCATCGCCTGTTTGCCTTCGCTGCGCATCTGCTTCAACTGCTCTTGCTGCGCATCGGTCAAGTCGAGTTGGCGCATCATGCCACGGTCGAAACCGCCGCCACATTCACCTGGACCGCCACGTTTGTGATCTTTACCACCGAATGCGTACGCACTTGCGGTTCCTAAAGCCAAAGGAAGAACAGCGGCTGCCAATACTACTTTTTTTGCTAATTTCATAATCGTACCCTTCAATTTATCTTGTGGATGAGCTGTCTTCACAGCGCTTGAGTGTAGAATACGACCTGTTGCGTAAAGCAACGTATGTTGAGCGTAAAGAATCGTAAAGAGCGATATCAAAGCTAAATCCACCGCTCATTTCGCAGTAAACTGTTCACTATCTGATAAGCGAGAGAGTCCGTTATGGCCCATATATTATTGATTGATGACGATACCGAGTTAACCGCATTGCTCAGTGAGGTCCTCACTTTTGAAGGGTTTGAAGTATCGGAGGCCAACGATGGTGAACAAGGTTTGGCCATGCTCAGTGAGACGATTGATCTGATTTTACTCGATGTGATGATGCCTAAGCTCAATGGGATGGAGGCGCTCAAGCGTCTGCGTGAGACTTGGCAAACGCCAGTATTAATGCTGACTGCGAAAGGGGAAGAGATAGATCGAGTGATCGGTCTGGAACTGGGCGCCGACGACTACCTCCCAAAGCCTTTCAGTGACCGAGAATTGTTAGCACGGATCCGCGCTATATTACGACGCACGCAAACCTCGTCTGCCACAAGCACCAACAAACACGTTGATACTATTACTTATCAAGATATTCAAATCTACCCTGGAAAACAGGAAGCGTACTGCCAAGAGCAACTGATCGATCTAACCACCACTGAGTTTGCGCTGCTCAGTCATTTTGTTCAGAACCCAGGTCAGACACTAACTAAAGAAGTCCTCAGTCTCGATGTACTTGGCAAAAGACTGTCTGCATTTGACCGTGCGATTGATATGCATGTGTCCAATTTACGCAAGAAGCTACCAGAACGAGACGATGGTAAGCCCCGCATTAAAACGCTGCGTGGGCGCGGCTATCTATTGGTCGAGGAAGATTAATGCGCTTACCTAAAATCACCAGTCTTTACGGGCGTATTTTTGCTATCTTTTGGCTCACCATGCTGTTGGTATTGTTTGCCGTTTTATCACTCCCCCACCTAGACCCACGAAAAGCGCGAGATATTCCCAGCGACCACTTTCAACGTCTAGAAGAAGTGAAAAGCAATGTTGAGTCGCGCTATGCCAATGAAAGCAATCTAACGCGAATACTGATTCAACTAGAGAGTCCAAGACGAACGGGTCGAGATGAGCGCCACAACCGTGATGACCGACCCAGCTTTTTTATCACCGATTTGGATGGCAACATTATCACCATCAACGAGCGAAAAGATTTCCGTTACCGTGCGCTACAGAACTTTATTACTAGCATCGACTTACTGGGTCCACCGAAACAGAAGCTCTATGGACACTATATGCTAGCCGGCCCGCTACCTATTAAATTGGCCGAGCAAGATCTGCTGTTTTACGTTGGGGTCAAATGGAACCAGCCTCCACCATTTTTGATCAGGATGTTTGATAAACCGTTTCAATTGCTGTTTGCAGTGATGCTGGTCAGCACTCCGCTATTGCTTTGGCTGGCTTGGGCACTCAGTCAACCAGCACGCAAACTCGAGCGAGCCGCTAAACGAGTGGCGAAAGGTGAGTTTGTGGTCGATCCCGAGCTGGAAAAAGGCACCAGCGAATTTCGTCAAGCCGGTGCCAGTTTCAACCAGATGGTGGAGGCGGTTAATCAAATGATTGGCGGCCAGCAGCGACTGCTGTCTGATATCTCTCATGAACTGCGCTCACCACTGACCAGGCTGAGAATGGCTAGCGCTCTGGCCACGCGCAAACAGGGAGAAAGCCCAGAGTTAACCCGAATCGACACCGAAGCGCAACGTTTAGAACAGATGATTGGTGAACTGCTCGAATTGTCGCGTATGCAGGTGGATAGTCACCAAACTCGAGAGCAGCAGCCGATGAGCAGTTTGTGGGAAGCGATTTTATCTGACGCGCAATTTGAAGCCGAACAAGTCAATAAAAACCTGACTTACACACCGATTCCAGAGCGCACGATTTCTGGTAACCCCAAACTGCTGATGAGTGCACTGGATAATGTCGTACGAAATGCTATCTGCTACAGCCAAGATCGAGTGGAAGTCGAGTTCATTGACACTGAGCAACACGTTGTTATCTGTGTCGACGACAACGGTGAAGGCGTCCCAGACCACGAACTCGAAGCGATTTTTAGACCCTTTTATCGCGTTTCAACCGCGCGCGACCGACATAGTGGCGGCGCAGGTCTTGGCTTGACTATCACCGAGAATGCGATTCGCCAACACTGCGGTCACATCACCGCGAGTCGGAGTCCACTTGGCGGCCTGAGAGTCGAAATCAAGTTACCGCTTAATGCCCACAGCGAGAGTGATACCAAACGGGATAAATAAGTGTTCAGACAATTATGCTGTTTGATGTTAAAGCAATATAGAATACTTGGCGGTGCCCGTGTACCGCCTTATACTTTGCAACCTTAATTCCTAGCACAAAAAGAAGCACATCATGTTTGATATTGCGCTGTATGAGCCCGAAATCGCACCCAACACCGGTAATATTATCCGCTTGTGTGCAAATTGTGGGGCTAACTTGCATTTAATTGAGCCGCTTGGGTTCGATTTAGAAGAGAAGAAAGTCCGTCGCGCTGGCCTTGATTATCACGACTTAGCGCGGGTGACTCGTCATAAAGACTATCAAGCCTTTCTTGATTATTTAGCCGCAGAGCGCGAAACGTTCCGTATTTTCGCTTGTACCACCAAAACCACCGGGCACCATGTCGATGCCAAGTTCCAAAAAGGCGATGTTCTGTTGTTTGGGCCTGAAACTCGAGGTCTGCCAGCAGAGGTGATTGAAAGTATGCCAATGGAACAACGAATTCGTATTCCGATGATGCCAGATGCGCGCAGCCTCAACTTATCCAATGCGGTTGCAATTATTGCCTTTGAAGCTTGGCGTCAAATGGGCTTTGAAGGGGCGCAGTAGGAATCAGTTCCTAGAGTGAGTGCCTAGTTCCTAGAGATAAGAGCCTAGAGGTGAGTACCTAGTTCCTAGAAAAAGAAAGTTCCTAGAAGTGAAAACCTCTAGGAACTCGAATACTATTAACTAGGATCTAAACTCTACGGACGAGCAACGAAACCTACCGCTTCATACGCTTTCTTCAATGTCTCAGCAGCACGAGCAGACGCTTTTTCTGCGCCCTGCTTCATCACCTGATCCATATATGCACGATCTTCACGAATACGATGGTATTCCGATTGGATCGGCTCAAGCATAGCGACGACTGCCTCACCAACATCTTTCTTGAATGGGCCGTACATCTCAACGCCTTGATATTTGGCTTCGATCTCGGCGAAGCTCATTCCCGTTGCTGCTGAGTACAAACCCATTAAGTTTGAGATGCCCGCTTTGTTGTCCCAATCGTGGGCAATACGTGGCGGTGTCTCAGTATCGGTTTGCGCTTTGTTGATCTTCTTGATGATCGACTTAGGCTCCTCGAGCAGAGTGATTACGTTCTTACGGTTATCATCTGACTTAGACATCTTTTTCGTCGCATCTTGCAGGCTCATCACTCGCGCATTGACCGTCGGAATGTAAGGCTCTGGCACTTGGAAGATAGGCTGCTCTGGAGAGTAAATATTGTTAAAGCGATTAGCCACATCGCGCGCCAGCTCTAGGTGTTGCTTCTGGTCGCTGCCGACAGGCACTTGGTGCGCCCCGTAGAGTAGGATATCGGCCGCCATTAGCACTGGGTAGTCAAACAACCCTACGTTCACATCACCAAATTGGCTCGACGCGTCTTTCGAATAGCGTGCAGACTTATCTTTAAACTGAGTCATTCGGCTCAGTTCACCCATTTGGGTATAGCAGTTAAGAAGCCAACCAAGTTGAGCATGCTCGGGTACGTGTGACTGAACAAAAAGCGTGCTCTTTTGCGGATCAACACCAACTGCGAGACAAATTGCCAAGGCATCGAGGGTAGCTTCACGCAGTGCTTGCGGGTCTTGACGAACCGTAATCGCGTGCAGATCAACCACACAGTACTGGCAATCATAATCGTCTTGCATCTGCTGCCATTGACGTAGAGCACCCAAGTAGTTACCGATACTTAGTTCACCTGAAGGTTGAACACCACTCAATACGATGGGTTTGCTCATTAGAATGATTCCTTTGACTTCTTAAGATTAATAGTAAAAAACCGCGAAGCTCGGTGTACGCGGTTTTCTCAGTGTACTCATTAACGAGTATTTTGGAAGATCTTTTGTCGCCGCTATGCACAAACCGCGACAGCATCGATCAGTTCAGCAATGCTGTCGGCGACAAAGTCTGGTTGTGAATCAGCGATCGGCTCGCCGTGGTTGTAACCATAGGTTAAACCAAACGAACGGCAACCGGCATTTTTCGCGGCTTTGATGTCATTGCTTGAGTCACCCACCATAAGCATGTCGCTTGGCTGACAGTTGTGCTTATCGAGCAACCAGTTAAGTGCCATCGGGTTAGGCTTTTTCTCTGCAAAAGTGTCGCCACCAATCACATCCGAAAAGTACTGGTCGATACCATGCTTAGCAAGCACATCCGGTACGAATTTCGACGGTTTGTTGGTCACTAAAGCGAGGGTAAAACCGGCTTGATGTAGCTCGGCTAAGGTCTCTTTGACTGCTGGATACAGGTGACTCAGCTTGTGGCCACTTTGCTCATAGTAGTCATCGAACAGCTCGCGCGCCTTAGTCAGTAGTTCAGGTGACAAACTTGGGTCGACAGTTAAGCTGCGGCTCAGAGAGCGGCCGATTAACACGTCGGCGCCATTGCCAACGTAATCACGCACCTGCTGCTCTGAAACGGCGGGATACCCCAGTGCTTGTGCGGCTTGATCCGCAGCAATAGCGAGGTCAGGCACGCTATCGAGTAGCGTGCCATCCAAATCGAATGCGATTAATTTAATGTTACTCATTGAATTAGTTTACCTTTGCTAGCTCAGCTCGCATTTGGTCAATGACCACTTTGTAGTCAGGCTGATTGAAGATAGCAGAGCCTGCGACAAACATGTCTGCGCCGGCTTCCGCGATCTCTTTAATGTTGTCCACTTTTACGCCACCATCAATTTCGAGGCGAATGTCGCGGCCAGATTCATCGATCATCTTGCGCACGGCGCGTAGCTTATCAAGCGTTTTAGGAATGAAAGACTGACCACCGAAGCCTGGGTTAACAGACATCAGTAGAATCATGTCAACTTTATCCATGATGAACTCAAGGTGCGACAGAGGCGTGGCAGGGTTTAGCACGACACCCGCTTTACAGCCGTGCTCTTTGATCAACTGAAGGGTGCGGTCAACGTGCTCAGACGCTTCAACGTGAAAGGTAATCATAGATGCACCCGCTTTAGCAAAGTCAGGAATGATACGATCGACTGGCTTAACCATGAGATGCACATCAATCGGCGCGGTAATACCATAGTCGCGAAGGGCTTGGCAGATTGGCGCTCCAAAAGTCAGGTTAGGCACGTAGTGATTGTCCATCACGTCGAAGTGAACCACGTCCGCTCCCGCAGCGAGTACTTTCTCCACATCCTCGCCGAGGCGAGCCATATCCGCAGACAGAATAGATGGAGCGATAAGGAAATCTTTCATACCTGACCTCTAGTAATAATTGGCTAAAGAGAGACTCAACAAAGAGTATTTTGCGCGCAATTCTACCTAAGCTGGCGGGAAGAATATAGCCAAGCGTGAGGAAATGTGATTATTTGTCGTCAGAAGGCTTAAACAGCGCTAACAGTTCGTCAACTTTGTTGCGTCCAGCGCCATTGCGACTGATGGTTCGCTTCACTTTGACCACATTCAGTTCAGCGCCATGATAAAGACGACGAGTGAGCGTGGTGTCGTGATTTGAGATAAGCACGGGAATGCCGCGTTGTATCGCGGCCTTTTCCGCGACATCGGCTAGGGCAGCTTGATCGTCAAGACTAAAGCCATTGCCGGCGTAGGAAGTAAAATTAGCGGTAGTCGACAGCGGAGCATAGGGTGGATCACAATACACCACACACCCTTTACGCGCGCGTTTGAACGTGTCGTGGTAGCCCTCGCAGACGAAGGTTGCTTTCTTGGCCTTTTCGGCAAAAAACTCCAGCTCGGCTTCGGGAAAATACGGTTTTTTGTACGAACCAAAAGGGACATTAAAGCCGCCCTTTTTGTTGTAACGACACAAACCATTAAAACCAAAACGGTTCATATACAGAAAGGCCAACGAGCGATACATTACGTCATCAGTGGCGTTAAACTGGGCACGAATATCCAAGTAGGCTTCTTTGCGGTTGTTATCCGCACAAAACCAACGCTTCGCTTCTGAAATGTACTGTTGCGGATTTTGCTTAAGCAGATTGTAGAGATTGATTAAATCTGGATTGATGTCCGCCAGCAAGTATTGCTCATAATCGGTGTTCAAGAATACTGAACCAGCGCCTACGAACGGTTCCACCAGCTTACGAGCCTCTGGCAAGTGACGCTGAATATCTTCGACAAGTCCGTATTTTCCACCTGCCCATTTCAGGAAGGCACGCTGCTTCTTCATTTATTGCTCTGTTAATCAACCACGAATTAAGGCTGCGGAATGTAACATATTTTACGATGAAACTCAGACTATTTTCCGCGACTTGAATTTTGCAAGGTTACTCGACTCGGTCGATCTCTCGCTGAACCTGGCTTAGTGATTTCGCCCAAGGATCCAACTGTTGCAGTTCAGTTGATAAGCCTTGTACTGCATCGCGGGCCACTTGAATAGTCGGGTAATTTTGATAGGTGATGATGTACCAATCTACCTGGTTACGCACGGTTGGATAGATGAAAACTTGGTTAGCGAGCTGGTATTGATCGATAAAAGCTTGCACCTCTTCTAGGGATTGTACTGCTGCTAACTGTAAGGTGTAACTGCGTGGCGAGAAGCTTTTCAGCTCATCTTTAGTGAAGGAGAACTGAATGACCACAGGTTGCTCAGGCTCTGACGCTTCAGCTTGCGTTTGCGCTTGCGGCTCAGCTTCCAACCCCGGGCTTTCCTCTTGCATCGATTGCTCGACCACTTGATCAATAGCGCTGGTATCAGTCTGCTCCGCTTTGCCTTCAAGCAATGCATCGACAACATCCGAAGTGATCACCACTCGTTGTTGATCGTCGTCGGCATTACCTACGCTCTCAACTTGCTCAGTCACATCAGGTGGTAGCGCCATCGAATCATCGACCGCACTGCTCAATGTAGGATCTTCGACTGGAGTAGGCTCGATGATGTTCGCCTGTTGCTCCTCAACGGGGGTGACGTCCGGTAGCGTCGGAATGACAGTCTGCTCTAGCGCTTGGTTAATCTGCTCGGCTTTTTCATCAGGCGAAGGTTGCGACATCATCCACCAGTATCCGCCACCGATCGCCAACAATAAAACCAGCACCAGCAGTGCGATATTAATCGGTGAGCCCACAATTGAGCGGATAATAATCCTTTTTTCCACTTTCTGATCCCCTAACGCCATAATTTCGCCCGGACGACGAGCCACTGTTCGATACGCATTACGTACCCGCTTTTCCATGTCATCTTCGACAAAACGAATCACCAAATGTTCAAAAAAACGATCCGCTTCATCTTGACTAAGTGATTCAATTTCAAGATCTATTGGTTTATGTTCTTGCCCATAGCTCAACCGAGTCAACAGCGCATCAAGGCTATTCGATTGGGCAAACAGCAACACATTCACCGTCCAACGTGGCTGCAACTGAGCTTCCAGCACCAACATCCACAATTCGGAAATAAATGACTCAGTCAACAAATGGGCATCGTCGACCACGATCAATACATCGCAACTTTCCCCTTCCATCAAACGAGAGAAAGAGTCAGCTAAAGAATCAGCGGGATTAAATAAGGATTCAGAGAGCAACTGACTGAGGATGGTGGAGCGGCGCTGCTCGTCGTCTTGGTTGGGATAACACAACAGCAAAGATTGATTTTTATCTTGTGCCCACGCTTCAAGGTAGTGCTGTGCAAGCCAGGTTTTCCCTGCGCCATTTGCACCACCAACGGTAACCAGATTCGAGCCAAAATTGGTCAGCAACCGCAAACGTTCGAGCAGTTCGACTTGTGAATCTAATTCTAATACGCGTGGATCATGCGCCAAACTCATTGCGTTACCCTAGTGACAAAAACGGCCCACGAACTATTCTCGTGCGCCGATAGCTATTGCTAAAGTTTATACCAAACAGCATAAATATCTGATCACATATTTATCCCGCTTAGTATTAAAGGTCGCGTCCAAAATCGATGGCTTGCTCAATCACCGACTCAGGCACGCCTTTGACGACCTCTGCCGACCCAATACTTGTCGGCAATACCAGTCGCAGCTCACCAGCCAACACTTTTTTGTCGCGCATCATATGCTTGATGAAATCAGCAAACGACATCGACGATGGAGTGTGTACTGGCAACTGCGCTCTTTTCAGTATAGAGATAATTCTTTCAACTTGCTGCTCAGTGATAAGCCCCTGAAGCTGCGCAGTTTTTGCTGCCATTACCGTACCAGAAGCCACCGCTTCACCGTGCAGCCAATTACCATAACCTAACTCCGCTTCAATCGCATGGCCAAATGTATGACCTAGGTTCAGCAATGCACGAATTCCCGACTCTTTTTCATCTTGTGCGACCACTTCGGCCTTAATTTGGCAACAACGGGCAATGGCATAGGTCAGCGCTTGTTCATCCAATTGATACAGCTTATCAAGATTTTGCTCTAACCAATCAAAGAACTCGGCATCATAAATAATGCCGTACTTGATCACTTCTGCAATGCCAGCCGCAAATTCGCGAGTCGGTAGCGTTTTTAAACAATCGGTATCGATGACCACCGCTTTGGGCTGATAAAAGGCACCAATCATGTTTTTACCTAGTGGATGGTTAACCGCGGTTTTCCCCCCGACGGAGGAATCGACTTGCGACAGCAGTGTGGTCGGAATTTGGATAAAGTCGACACCGCGCTGGTAACAAGCGGCAGAAAAGCCCACTAGGTCACCTATCACGCCCCCACCCAAAGCAATCACCACCACATCGCGCGCGTAATTACCTTCGAGCAGATAACTCATGACCGTATTAAAGGTGTCTAAAGTTTTGTATTGTTCGCCGTCTGGCAGTTGCAACAGTGAGGCTTGGCAACCAATTTGCTCAAGAACCGCGAGGATTTTGTCCGCATACAATGGCGCTACCGTGACATTGGAAATCACCACCACTTTTTGTTTTGCGCTTAAGAAAGAAAGGTGGGCCGGATCATTAAATAATCCGGCGCCAATTGAGATTGGATAGCTACGCTCATCTAAGCTGACCGTAATCCGTTCCATGGGTATTCTCCAATTGCTAAAAGTCTTAACGTTCTTCTAGCATTTTTACGATCTGGTTGGCTACCACTTTTGCACTTTGATCGTCTGTACGTACTGTATAATCCGCAATTTCTTCGTAAAGTGGGTTGCGTTGTTCAGCCAAGGCTTCTAACACTTCACGTGGATTATCAGTTTGTAGCAATGGACGCTTCTTGTCGCGATTGGTTCGAGCAAGTTGTTTTTCAATTGTTGTCTCTAGGTACACAACAATGCCGCGTGCAGAAAGACGATTGCGGTTTTCTTTGCTCATGATTGAACCACCACCTGTAGCAAGCACGATGCCTTGCTCTTCGGTCAGGTCGTTAATCACTTTTTCCTCGCGATCACGGAAGCCTTCTTCACCCTCGACGTCAAATACCCAAGCGATATCTGCGCCAGTGCGCTCTTCAATTACGGTATCCGAGTCAACAAACTCCATATGAAGCTGTTGAGCTAAATGTCTACCAATTGTGCTTTTGCCGGCACCCATAGGGCCAACAAGGAAAATATTGCGTTTCTCAGCCATGTTTAGCAGTAATTTACAACGTTAATTCAATGACATCGCCACAAGAAAAGCCGGTATAAAACCAGCAATGGAGATGCTTGTGGCACCTATTCCTCACAGATAATTCGTGATAAGACCCGAAATTATCTAGATAAGGTGGCAGTAATGCAAATTTATTTTCATTCACTCATCATTTCTTACTCAATGATGACTTTCGGCGTAACAAAAACCACCAGCTCTCGCTTGCCGATTTTTTGGTAAGTTCGGCGAAATAAGCCACCAAGCAGCGGTATATCTCCGAGTAAAGGGACTTTATCGACGCTTTCAAGCACACTGTGTTGAAAAATCCCTCCGAGCACTATGGTTTGTCCACTTTCGACCAACACTTGAGTGCCGATTCGTTGTGTATCGATCGCCACCGCTTCTCCGGTGCCGGTATTCACCACTTCTCCAGGCCGGTCTTGGGTAACATTGAGATCGAGAATGACTTGGTTATTGGGCGTGATTTGCGGTGTCACCTTAAGACTCAGCACTGCTTTTTTGAAGGCAACACTGGTTTCCCCGCTTGAGGAGGACTCAAGATAGGGAATCTCGGTCCCTTGCTCAATAAAGGCCGCTTGTTTGTGTGTGGTCATCAAGCTCGGGCTTGAAATCACCTCTGCTTTTGACTCTCGCTGCAACGCCGACAGTTCGAGGTCGAGCAAGGTATTGGATCCGAGCGTGGCAATTTGAAAGGCTATTGATGCTGGGTTAACCGCTTGGGCGGCCAAGTTTACGTTTAACTGCTGATCAATGCTGGCTGAATCGAGGTTAAGGTCTTCAACCGTACCGCCAACCTGACCATGACGCCCTGAATGGCTTATGCCCCAGCGCACACCTAGTGCCTCTAGGTTGCCCTGATTAATGGTGACAATACGCGCTTCTATTTGCACCTGCTTAACCGGCACATCAAGCATCGCCACCATCTCTCGCACCCCCGCAATATTCTCCGCTAAATCTCGAATTAGAATCACATTGGTGCGCTTATCCACACTCACCATGCCGTACTCAGATAGCAAACTAAAGCCCTGCTCTCCCTGTAACACTTGTGCCATCTCGCTGGCATCGGCATATTGCATAGCAATCAACGCTGTCGTGAGTTCAACACTCAACAAGGCATCAGGAGCTTGGGGGGCTTCCATGACCTGCACGTCTCGCTCCGATTGCGTTGCTATTGGCAGAGCATCAGCGCTATTCACCGGTTGCTGCAGAGTGAACGGGTCTCTTAGCTGCTCAAATGAATAAGGTTCTGTGCTGAAAGCCACGCTGGGTAGCAGTGTGCTGAGTGCTACAAGCGAGTAAACCAGAGCGCTATTGTTCATCATTACTTTCCTCGAGCCAGTCACCAAGCACCTGGGCTCGAAAACTAATGTGTTGGTCATTTAACTGTTGCCACTGGCTATTGTCGATGCGCACCAAGCTGGTCAGCTCGCTTACCTGTTGGCAGAAGTCGCCTATCGATTGAAAACGTCCCACTAAGTTGAGATCAATTCGACTCCCATGTTCACCAACAACCCACTCCAACTGACGTACAACTAACTGATGTTGACGTGCCAAGTGAGTCAGTTCAGCCACAACCAGAGAAGCCGATGGACGAATGTCGATTAATGGCAACGGCTTAGTCGCCAAATCCGCAGCCTGAAACGACTTCAACTGCTTTTGTTTCTGTTTTAGCTCATGGGCGTGTTTACGTTGCAGCAGATCGGCAGCAGCTAAGTGCTGGTGTGAAGGGGCAAGCCTAAGCAAAGCAAACCCACCATTGATACATAGTGTCACCACCACGATTGCTGCCAATTGCTTGTGAAGTGGCCACTGCGCAAAGGTATCAAGGTCAAAGCTCATGATGTTGCGCCGCACTAACGTATTGCACGGACAACGAAAACCGTTGTCGTGACTGCAGTTCTGTCACCGAATGTAACACCACATTGTGAAAAGCATGAGTTTGATTAAAACGCTCAAGTAACAGGCTAAGTGGTGCTTGTTGTGTGCTGTGGCCGCTCAAAGTGATCTGATTACCACGCAACGCCAATGTTTCTAAATAGATATGTTCAGGAAGCACTTGAGTGATGCGCCACAACACTTGAGCTGCAAGGCCGCGCTGGGCAATAAACTGTTGCTGTTGTTTAAACTTCGCCATGTTAGTTTGCTGCTGTTGCTGATGATGCTCCGCCTGCTTCAACTGACTGTCTAATTGATTAAGTTGTGCGAGCAAGTCTTGAGTGCGCCACTCAATTGCTTGTCGCCTCTCAGACCACTCATGCTCAACCTGTACCTGCCATCCCAACGGCAACAAAACACTGACCATAGCCAATACAAGAAAGCGACGTCGCAGATAAGTTCGCCGCTGCTGCCGCCAAGGCAGTAAATTAACTAGTTCAGACACGCCCACCTTCCTGCCATTGATTGACGATACAGGCACGCACGTACCGCTACACTGCTTGCTAAGGCGTAACTATTGCTGACTTCGGTCGAGTGATGTTCAGTTAACAGAGAGAGCGGATTCAATGTCTCTATCTTTAGTTGCAGTGATTGCTGCAATTCGTCGATGCTACGACGGCAGTTGGCCAGTTCGCCGCATAACCACATGACCTCAATCTGTTGGCTATGTTGCACCATCAAACGTTGGAGTAAGGTTTGTAGATTAAGACACAGCGGGGCTAACCCCAACTGTCTGATATCCTGCGGCCAACTATTGGCATAAAGGGTTTGCTGCTGGTCGGCAAACACCAGCGAGCAGCTATCCCAGTTAAGGTCGATTAACAACCGCGGTTTATCACTATCAGTAGGTTGAACTCGCTGCAGGCAGTGGTTAAGAGCATAACCACAGACATCCGCCCCAATGGGATTTAGGCCGGCTTGTTTGATTGTGGCCTGTAACTGCGATAGTGGCGCTTGTTTGGTAGCAAAGACGCGATATGTCCGTTTTCCACCTACGCTTTGCGCATCAAGGGGCACATAATCAAAACAGAGTGGCTCCACATCTAACGCAGATTCACTTAAAAAGGTCTGCTGGAGCGCCAAATCTCGTTCATAACCAGTAAAACGGCTATCTATCTGTAATACTTTAGTTATTACCGCATTATCTGATATTGCAAACGCGACTTTGCGATTAAAAAGCGGTAAAGACTTCCTTAGTTCTTTGAGTTTCTTTACAATTTTCTGATAATTTAACCCGTGGTTATCGGAGAAAATACCCGCCTCAATGGCTAAGGTACGATAACTCACAAGCGCAAACGCATCCTTGGATGGCTTTATCACTACCGCTTTGATACTGTGGCGACCGATATCTAGGCCTGTAACCAATGCATTACCCATGTAGCTGGCTCCGTACTATGCTCATTGTTTAACTTGCGCAACTACGCAGTAAAACCCGACGGCTTGGAAAATTCGGTCTAAAGTACAAGGGTTTGCATATAGTTAACCCCAATAACCAGGGAATATCCGGTGAAGTTCATAAAGCGACTGTTCTTATTCACATTGATTTGCATAATTCTTGGAGTCGGCACCATCTTTGGCTTCTATTTTTATGTCAAACCAGAGCTACCTGATGTAGCGACGCTAAAAGATGTCCAACTGCAGACACCGATGCAGGTGTATAGTCGAGACGGAAAGCTGATTTCTCAGTTTGGCGAAAAACGCCGAATTCCGGTGGCTTATGATGAGATTCCACAACACCTAATTGAGGCGTTGATCGCAACGGAAGACAGTCGTTTCTACGATCACCCGGGCATTGACCCTATCGGTATTACTCGTGCCGCAGTTGTGGTTGCACTGTCGGGCTCGGCCAAACAAGGGGCCAGTACCATTACTCAGCAGCTGGCGCGTAATTTCTTCCTCTCTAATGAGAAGAAGATCATGCGTAAAATCAAAGAGATCTTCATTGCCATTCATATTGAGCAACTACTGAGCAAAGAAGAGATCATGGAGCTGTATGTCAACAAGATCTTCCTTGGCTACCGCTCATACGGCTTTGGTGCCGCTGCGCAAACCTACTTCGGCAAAGATCTGCAAAACCTCAGCTTAAGTGAACTGGCCACCTTGGCGGGTATGCCGAAAGCCCCCTCTACCATGAACCCCATTTACTCTCTAGAGCGTGCGACCAACCGCCGCAATGTGGTTCTGCTGCGTATGTTGGATGAGAAATACATCACCCAACAAGAGTATGACCAAGCGCGTAACGAAGCAATTGTCGCTCGTTACCATGGCGCGGAAATTGAGTTAAGTGCCCCTTATGTCGCAGAGCTCGCCCGTGCGTGGATGGTGGAACGCTATGGCGAAGACGCTTACACCTCAGGTATGAACATCTATACCACGGTGGATTCGAAGCTTCAGGCAGCAGCCAATGATTCGGCCATTAATAACTTGTTGGCGTACGACGAACGCCATGGTTACCGAGGTGCGGAAAAAGTGTTGTGGAAAGAGGGACAAACGCCTTTTGATCGCGCCGAGATAGAAAAGACCCTCGACAATGTCCCAACATACGGCCAACTGATACCTGCCGTGGTGACTCAAGTTGCTGACAAACAAGCCACAGTGTGGGTTAAGAACCAAGGCGAGCAGCAGCTCGACTGGGATGGCATTAAATGGGCACGTAAATTCTTAACCGATGATCGCCAAGGCCCAGAGCCAAGCAAGGCACAACAAGTGCTTGCACAAGGCGAACAGATTTGGGTTCGCCAAGTTGAAATCAGTGACGACGCACAGAACCAATTCCGTTGGCAATTAAGCCAGGTGCCCAATGCCAACACCGCGTTTGTCGCGATGAACCCAGAAAACGGCGCTGTACTGTCTCTGGTGGGCGGCTTTAACTTTATTCACAATAAGTTTAACCGCGCGACCCAATCGGTGCGTCAAGTCGGCTCAAGTATCAAGCCATTTATCTACTCGGCGGCGATTGATAAAGGCCTGACCCTTGCTACCTTAATCAACGATGCCCCCATCAACCAGTGGGATAAAAGTCAAGGTACGGCATGGCGTCCTAAAAACTCACCCCCTACTTATGTTGGCCCTACGCGACTGCGCATCGGTTTGGCGCAATCGAAAAACGTGATGGCGGTACGTGTGCTGCGTGAAGTCGGTTTAGACGAGACCCGCGAATACTTAACGCGTTTCGGTTTCGATATAGACCAACTACCCCGCTCTGAAACCATTGCCCTTGGTGCAGGTAGCTTAACACCAATCAAGATGGCACAAGGTTATTCAGTGTTTGCCAATGGCGGTTACTATGTCGAGCCTTTCTATATCGACAGAGTCGAAGGGCCGTTTGGCGACCTAGAATTCGCAGCGACACCAAAAACCATTTGCCAGCAAGACTGCCAACCCAGCGACACTGTGCAAGGTGAGTTTGCCGAACAAGATATTGCCCTCGATAGCGAGCAACCTAACTACGCACCACAGGTGATCTCAGAACAGACTGCATTCCTAATGCGAGAGATGATGTACAGCAACGTCTGGGGTGGCGGTAATTGGCGCGAAGGCACAGGTTGGAATGGTACAGGCTGGCGTGCCCAGAAACTGAAACGTCGTGATATCGGCGGTAAAACCGGTACGACCAATGATTCAAAAGATGCTTGGTATAACGGCTATGGGCCGGGAATGGTGGCCGTGGCTTGGGTTGGGTTTGATGACCACAACCGCAAGCTTGGCCGCACTAAGCCAAACAGTAACCTCGACAACAATCAAATTTCGGGCGCTGAAGCGGGGGCCAAAACCGCACAGCCAGCTTGGGTTGATTTTATGCGTATTGCGCTCGAAGGTGTCCCAGAAAAGGATAAGGCAATACCTGAGCAGATTGTGCGGGTGCGAATTGACCGTGACTCTGGTTTATTGACCAACAAGTTCGATTCAAGCTCAATGTTTGAATACTTCTTGGAAGGCACAGAACCGACGGAGTATGTGCAAAACGAAATAACCAATAGCATTTACACCTCGTCCGATGGCGGCGAAGAGCTGTTCTAAGTCACAATCAAAAAAAGAGGTTGATAGCGATATCAACCTCTTTTTATTTAACCTGCTATTTCAGTCAATAACTGTTCTTTGATTGCTGACGCAAGTTGCTCAAAACGAGAACGCAATGGTGAGCCTGGTCGATACGCCAACACTATGCTGCGAGATGGCACCGGATTGACTGCTTTTACATAACACACACCATCTTTTTGCTGCTCTTTCGGCAGCGAAAGATGTGGCAACAACGTAATCCCTGCCCCGGCGGCTACCATATTGCGCAGCGTTTCAAGGCTTGTGGCTTTAAACCGCTCGTCATCTTTGGCACCTGCAGCAAAACAGAAACCGAGCGCCTGATCGCGCAGGCAGTGACCATCACCTAAGGCCAAAACAGTACGGCCGTTAAGATCGAGCATATCGACCTGATCGCGCGAGGCCCACTCATGGTCGCAAGGCACAGCAATGCTCAAAGGCTCGTTGAACACTTCGATTTCTTTAAATGGCGCAGTTTCAGCCACTGAAGCCAGCACCAAACAATCGAGCTTACCTTCTTCGAGTTGGCGCACTAACTGTTGGGTTTGCGCTTCGTGTAAGTAAAGCTCTAACTCCGGAAAGCGCTGCTTGAGCATAGGAACAATTTTTGGCAGCAAGTACGGGCCGACGGTAGGAATAAAGCCGATATGCAACGGGCCCACCATCTCACCCGCCTGACCACTGGCCATATCTTTAAAGGTTTTGACTTCAGAGAGAACCCGTTTCGCCTGATCCACCAGTTGCAATCCAGCGTCGGTGAACAACACACGTCGACTGCTACGTTCGAGCAGGGCAGTGCCAATCTCATCCTCTAGTTTTCGAATCTGGCCACTTAGCGTGGGTTGGCTGACGAAACAAGCTTCTGCTGCTTTGCGAAAATGCTTATGCTCAGCCAAAGCAACCAAATACTCAAAATCGCGGATATTCATCTCGCCTCTCTCCTACAAACAATAGAAATAATCTATCAAAACCATAGCATCAAACGATTGTAACTATCAAATAATTTCTTGAATAATGCACTTATCGAAACGAAGCACAGTGATTAAACTGGTAAGACTCGAAAGCAAATATTTAAACTAAAAGGAAATATCTATGTTTGTATCAAAAGAAGGTCAGAACATTCCAAACGTAACTTTTCCAACTCGTCAAGGTGACGCGTGGGTTAACGTCAGCACTGATGAGTTGTTCAAGGACAAAACAGTGATTGTGTTTAGCTTACCCGGCGCGTTTACCCCGACCTGTTCATCAAGCCACTTACCTCGCTACAACGAGCTATTCCCAGTATTCAAAGAGCACGGTGTGGACGAGATCCTGTGTGTCTCGGTCAACGATACCTTCGTAATGAACGCTTGGAAGCAAGATCAAGAAGCAGAAAACATCACTTTCATTCCAGACGGCAACGGTGAATTCACGGATGGCATGGGGATGCTGGTTGACAAAAACGACTTAGGTTTTGGCAAACGTTCATGGCGCTACAGCATGCTAGTGAAGAACGGCATCGTAGAAAAAATGTTCATTGAGCCCAATGAGCCAGGCGACCCGTTCAAAGTGTCTGATGCCGATACTATGCTGAATTACATTGCACCAGATTACAAAACACAAGAATCGATCACTGTGTTTACTAAACCAGGTTGTCCGTTCTGTAACAAGGCGAAGCAAAACCTGATTGATCACGGCCTTCAGTATGAAGAGGTTGTACTAGGTAAAGATGCGACAACCGTTAGCTTACGTGCCATCTCAGGTCGCTCTACGGTTCCGCAAGTGTTTATTGGCGGTAAACATATCGGTGGTAGCGAAGAGTTAGAAGCATTTCTAGGCTAAGCCATTTTTGACCAAGCAAAACAAAGCGCTCGCCAATCGGCGAGCGCTTTTCTATTATCAGTCATATTAATCCCATTAAAAATCATCGTATGAGCTGTCAAGACTGCCGTTCCCACTGGTTTTGGAAAAAGATAGGCCGCTGTCAACGCTGCATGGATCAACTGACGGTGCTTTCTGTGCTGTGCTGGATTATTTGGTGGTGGCTCTATCGTGACAACCCACAGAGCATCGAGTCGATCGCTTTGATCTTTGCCGGTTTCGCGTTCAACGCCCTATTGTTTCTGCACTTATGGATGCGCTTTGTCATTTTGCCGTGGAAACGTCGCAACGGAAAGTCGGACGAATGAGATAAGTGGTTGAGTTTCGACCATAAAAAAAGCCCCAATACCAATATCTGGTTTGGGGCCTTCTTAGATTCTTCTAAGAAAAAGCAGTGGTACTTTAATAGACCGAGCTTCTTCTTATTAGTTCCCAATAAAATCGATCTTTTTTGATCTTTTCATCTTCGCTAGTTTATTCAGTTATTTACGCTACGTTGACCCGTGCGATCGCTTGCTCCACTAAATTCACTTCCAACGCGACTTCATCACAGGCGTGTTGACGTGGGCATTGCTCACAGTCTTTGAGTACCTTTTCTGGCAGCAGCGATTTCGAAGTAGGTAGAAACGCCTGCTTCATAAAGAACTCAGGGGTACGGGTTAAGACAAACACCTTTTTGATCGCCATCTGACGGGCTTTCTCAACCAAGTACTGCACGATTGCCGTCCCTTGTCCTTGCCCTTGCCAGCCAGCCTCAACCCCCAGAGAGCGGATTTCTGCTAAACCGGAGTCATAAACATAGAGTGAAGCGCAACCTGTGACTTCTCCATGATGCTCCGCTACCGCAAATGAACCAATATCTCGGACAAGTTCACTGCGAGAACGAGGCAAGTTTTCTCCCATGTTGGCCCAGTAGGTCACCATGCCCTCAAGCGCTTCAATATCCGTTAAACGTGCAGGGCGCACTTTCACGGCCGAGGTATCACGCTTGATCAAACGCCCTTCCGCTTGCTCAACTGCGTGGGCAACTTGTTTAGGCGAAACTCCACCCAATGCACTGCGTTTTTCAAGACATGACTCAATAGTCAGAATGTCATAGACATCCTCTTCAATCACCTCAGAGAACTGTTTAAGTTCTGCGATAGAGAGCTCTTCGAGTGCACACCCTTTGGCAATGGCTCCGACTACAGCAACGCCGACAATATGGTGTGCTTCACGGAATGGAATGCCTTTCGCCACCAAGTAATCGGCAAGTTCAGTGGCGTTCGCATAACCTTGCTTCGCCGCTTCTAACGTGCGCTCCTGATTAACCTTGATGCCATCAAAGCACAGCGCCGCCATTTCCATACAGTCGTTCCACGTATCCAGCGCGTCAAACAGCCCTTCTTTGTCTTCTTGCATATCTTTGTTGTAGGCAAGTGGCAGGGCTTTGACTGTCATCATCATTGCGGCCAATGAACCATAGACACGACCCGTTTTACCGCGGATGAGCTCCAAAGCATCCGGGTTTTTCTTCTGTGGCATCAATGAAGATCCTGACGTGACCGTATCAGCTAACTCAATAAAGTTAGACTCTCCTGAGTTGTAGAAAATCATATCTTCGGCAAGACGCGACAGGTGCAACATCGAGATTGAGGCCACAGACATCAGCTCCATCACATGATCGCGATCAGACACAGAATCGAGCGAGTTGCGGGTTGCACGGCGAAACCCTAAGTTATGCGCGACTTTTTCACGGTCAATCGGATAAGCAGTTCCGGCCAATGCCCCAGAGCCTAGAGGGCAAGTATCGAGGCGTCTGATCGCATCATCTAAACGTGAGTAGTCACGCTCGAACATTTCGACATAAGCTAAACACCAATGGGCAAATGTCACTGGCTGGGCGCGTTGCAAATGGGTGTAACCAGGTAGCACTGTGGTCTGATGCTGCTTGGCCACCGCCACCATCTGAGCTTGCAGACGATCCAGCGCCATTAGCAGCTGTTGGCCCTGTTGACGACACCAAAGCTTAAGGTCAGTTGCAACCTGATCATTACGCGAACGGCCTGTGTGCAGCTTTTTGCCCAAATCGCCGACTTTACTGATCAACTGCTGCTCAACCCAAGAGTGGATATCTTCCGCGTCTGAACGCAAGATCTGGTGTGGGTCTTCCATCACCTCTAATTTAAGCTCATTCAGTGCAAGCTCTAGCTTTTGCTGCTCCTCTTCGTTTAACACATCGACAGAAAGTAGCGCCTTTGACCATGCGATAGAGCCCACGATATCTTGCTCAGCCAATCGGTAATCGAAGCGCAACGAATCGTTAAATTCTTTGAATCTTGTATCTGCTGCTTGGGTAAATCTTCCGCCCCATAATGCCATCGCGTTTCTCCTGATTACCAATATTCGCTCGTAATGCGAAGTGTGATATTGCTCTGATTGACTCTGGATTAAATCCAGTATTGTATGATGGTTCAAAGTTACGGCAAAACAACACAAAAATAAAGTATTAATTCATTATTTTTACATATTTATTCATGGTAAATATTTAAATCGTCGGCTATCTAGCCCCAATAGAAAAAGCCCACTTGCACAGCAAGCGGGCTTTTATAGTTTATCAGCCGTTTGACTATTTCTTCAGGCTATTCAGCGCACGGATACGGCTTGAAAGCGAGTAAAGGCGGATAAAGCCCTCTGCATGGCTCTGATCGTACACTTCGTCTTCACCAAAGGTCGCGAACTGCTCACAGTACAAGCTGTTTTCCGAACGTTTTTGCGTTACCGTTGCCATGCCTTTGTAGAGTTTGACCACGACTTCGCCATTGACGTCTTTCGCCAGTTCTTCAGCCGCTGCCATAATTGACTTACACAGTGGAGTGAACCAACGGCCATCGTAGACTAGGTGCGATGCTTTTACGCCCAACTCTTCACGAAACTCAAACGCGGTTTTATCCAGCACCAGTTGTTCAACCGCGCGCAAAGCTTCCATCATGATGGTGCCTCCAGGGGTTTCGTAACAACCACGAGACTTCATCCCAACTAAACGGTTCTCAACAATATCGATACGACCAATACCGTGCTTCGCACCTTTGTCGTTTAGGTAAACCAGAGCGTTATACGGAGTCATGGCTTCTCCGTCTACCGCAACGACTTCGCCTTTTTCTACTTTCAGTGTTACGTATTCTGCTTCATTCGGCGCTTGCTCAGGGTCAACCGTCCAAGCCCAGCAATCTTCGTTTGGCGCATTCCAAGTTTCTTCCAAAACGCCGCCTTCGGTAGAGATGTGCCATGCGTTAGCGTCACGTGAATAAATTTTGGTCAGAGAAGCAGTACAAGGAATATTACGCTCCGCAAGGTAATCTAGACACTCTTCACGGCTTACCAAATCCCACTCACGCCAAGGCGCAATCACATGCAAATCCGGGGCAAGCGCGGCAAAGGCACCTTCAAAACGCACCTGGTCATTACCTTTACCGGTACAACCATGACATAAGGCATCTGCACCCACTTTACGTGCAACTTCCACTTGAGCTTTGGCAATAATAGGACGTGCCATTGAAGTACCCAGTAAGTACTTACCTTCGTAGTAAGCGCCTGTTTTTAGTGTCGGGTAGATGTAATCGGCCACCATTTCTTCTTTCAAGTCGGCGATGTAACACTCAGAGGCACCTGACGCTTTGGCTTTCTCTTCAATACCCGCCAGCTCTTCTTCACCTTGACCCACATCAGCAACGAAGGCCACGACTTCACAGTCATAGTTTTCTTTTAGCCATGGAATGATCACTGAGGTATCCAGACCGCCAGAGTATGCGACAACTACTTTATTTACTTGAACTTTGCTCATTTTCTTTTCTCCAAATCCCGGCGCTGCGCTTGGCGGTCAGTGCTACGGGTACTTCCTATGTTTAATCTGTATCGCTAGCGCCTAGGCGCTAACGTGATATTTGTTTCAACTTTATGCTTTAGGCAAAAACTGAGTTCCGATGCTTTGCCCGGCAAACAGCTCAGCGAGCTTCTCAGGGTATCGCCATGTCGCCACTTCAATCGGACGCCCTAAGTCATTGGCCGCCTCTAATGCAGCGTTGACTTTGACAATCATCCCATCGGTGATCACATGACCATTGATGAGGCTCTGCGCTTGTTTCTCATCCAAGCTTTTGATTAAGTGGCCTTTACCATCTAGCACACCACTGACATCGGATAGCAGAACCAGTTCAGCGTCGAGGGCACCAGCGACCGCAACCGCAGCCTGATCCGCATTGACGTTCATCATCTGCCCTTGCTCTGTTAGCCCAATAGAACTGATGATCGGCAGCGCACCCGTGCTGAGTATTGCTTGCAACACCGTCGAATTACCCGGCGTCGCTTTGCCTACTGCACCTAGCTCAGGGTCGAGCTCTTGCACGTGACATAAGCCACCATCGGCAAGGCTTAAGCCCACTGCATTCAGACCATCTTTAATCGCTTGCCCTTGCAGCATCTTATTGGCTGTTCCGGCTAAGGCTCCCGCTATCACTGGGATTTGCTCATACGGCGTCACTCTCAAACCGTTTTTCTTGACCGTTTTAAGTTGCAGTTGAGCCATGAGATCGTCCACCAGATAACCTCCCCCGTGGACGATCACAATTCGTCGCTGAGCTTGCTTTTGGTATTGGGCAATCGCGCCAAATACCTGGCTTAACGTCTCAGTACACGACAGTGCAGCACCGCCTAATTTGATCACTAATGGAGTAAGATTGTTATCTGTCATCACTTGTTCCTTGCTGCTCTTTAACTACACAAGAGCAGATAGCTCTGGGAATCCGTAGTGGATGTTTAAACATTGCATCGCTTGACTTGATGCACCTTTAAGTAAGTTATCAATCGCAGATACCACGATGATATGCTCACCTTGAACCTTCCAACCGATATCGCAGAAAGGCGTATTTTCAACATGTTGTAGCTTTGGCAAAGCATCGGCGCATAGACGCACTGCCGGTTTATCTTGATAAGCTTGATTAAACGCCGCTTCCACTTGTTCTATGGTGACACCCGGTGCCAGCTTCATGGTAATCGTGGCCAATATGCCGCGCTTAAAGTTGCCCAGGTGAGGAGTAAAAATAACCTGGGTCCCTAAATGGCTAGCGATTTCAGGTTGGTGGCGGTGGGTAAACACGCCATAAGGCTGCAGGCTCACTTCACAAAAGCTGTTGGTCATCGAAGCTTTGCGCCCAGCGCCAGACACACCACTGGTGGCGTTGATCACCGGCCACTGCTGGTTATCAATCAACTGTTGTGCAAGCAAAGGTTTGATTGCCAATTGCGAAGCCGTTGGGTAACAGCCTGGAACCGCAATCAAGGCACTCTGTTTGATCCCTTCACTGTTCCATTCTGCTAATCCATACTCTGCTTGGTCTAACCAAGCTGCATGTTGGTGTTCAAAGCCGTAAAACTCACTGTAGAAGCCCTCCTGCTGGACACGGAACGCGCCCGACAAGTCGAACACCTGGCAGCCATGCTCAAGGAAGATTGGCGCTAAATCGTGGCTGACTTCATGTGCGGTTGCCAAAAACACCACATCACACTGCTTGGCAACATTAGTCGGATCTGTTAGCGCTTCAACGGTATGAGAAAGCTGCCCGGCCAACTTGCCATGCAGTTGCGAGATATCTTTCCCTGCATCAACACTGTTGGCGGACACATACAAACCTGTTAGCGTAAGCTTTGAGTGTTTGTGCACCATCAGAGCGAGTTCTGCTCCTGTGTATCCGCTTGCGCCGATGATTGTGGTTTTAAGCATCTCAGACATCCATTTTTGACTCAAAATCGTCACTTGTAGAGTGACTATTAATTTAAATTATTCGCCCTTTATTGGTTTTTTATTCAATAAAAGTGATTTAATATGTGTTTTACCTTCTTAACTGAAATCTGTCAACAGGGAATGTAAACTAATTATGCAATTACCAAGCTTTCTAGAGGTCTACCGCGGCCTAATCTCGACCTCTTCTATTAGCTCGACTGACCCTAGTTGGGATGAAGGCAACGCTCAAGTGATTGAAAAGCTGGCGACTTGGCTTAAGGACATCGGCTTTGAAGTGAATCTAACCGAAGTAGAATCGGGAAAATTTAACTTGATCGCTAAAAAGGGAGCTGGCGAAGGCGGACTGTTGCTCGCCGGTCACAGCGACACCGTCCCCTTCGATCAAGGGCGTTGGACCTATGAGCCCCATGCGCTGACCGAGGCCAACAATCGGTTTTATGGTTTAGGTACCGCCGATATGAAAGGTTTCTTTGCTTTTATTATTGAAGCGGTAAAAAAAGTCGATTGGAGTCAGCAGACCAAGCCACTATATATATTGGCCACCTGCGATGAAGAGACCACGATGCTCGGCGCACGTCATTTCACCGACAACGCTCCTTTCAAACCGGATTACTGCATTATTGGTGAGCCCACCAGTCTGGTACCGATTCGCGGGCACAAAGGCCACGTAGCCAATGCCGTCCGAGTGACCGGAAAATCAGGCCACTCGTCTGATCCTGCGCTCGGAGTGAATGCGATAGAAATCATGCACGAGGTGCTGTTCGCTCTGATGCAACTGCGTGACAAACTGATCAAAGAGTATCATCACCCTGGGTTTGCTATTCCGAGTCCGACCCTTAACCTAGGCCACATTCACGGTGGTGACAGTGCCAACCGTATTTGTGGTTGCTGTGAGCTGCACTATGACGTACGTCCCCTGCCGGGTATCAGCTTAGATGGCCTAGATAACATGCTGCGCGGTGCGCTTAAAGAAGTAGAAGCCAAATGGCCAGGACGCTTATCGATCACGCCACTGCATGAGCCAATTCCAGGTTATGAGTGTCAGCACGACCATCCTTTTATTGGCGGCGTAGAGGAAATCTGTGGCGTCGAGTCGCAAACCGTCAACTACTGCACCGAAGCTCCGTTTCTGCAGCAGTTGTGTCCAACTCTGGTCCTCGGGCCCGGATCGATTGATCAGGCTCATCAACCTGACGAGTATCTGGCGTTCGAGTACATTGACCCGACTATCGATGTTCTGGCAAAAGCGATGCATAAATATTGTTTTTAGAGGCGAGAGGCTAGAGGCTAGAGGCTAGAGGCTAGAGGCGAGAGGCGAGAGGCGAGAGGCGAGAGGCGAGAGGCGAGAGGCGAGAGGCGAGAGGCGAGAGGCGAGATTATTGTCTCTTTGCAGAGGCAGATCCTGTCAATATCTTTAACACTCAAGGTTCTATCCGCTCACAATCTGCGCCTATGTCTCTGAGGACGAAGTCCGCTCTAAGTTCTCGCAGGGCGAAGCCCGATCTCGGAGCTAAGTACTCTGTGGGAACACAGTCCATTCTGTAAGAAAGTTTCAACATATTTAGTCAATATCAACACATGCAATGCGTTACATTCACTTGCACAATATTTGCAAACTTAGCCTACAGTATTTGACTCGCTGCGACATTTTTCGCTAGATTGTCTACCTAACAAGGAACATTGGATGTAATTTTTTTACAAGGCAGGATGATAATGAACGAGAAATACTCTGCACTCAGAAGCAATGTCAGCATGCTCGGGCATTTGCTCGGCAACACCATTAAGGACGCACATGGTGAGGTACTTCTAGAGAAAGTAGAAACCATTCGTAAACTCTCCAAATCGGCGCTCGCTGGCAATCAACAAGACCGCGAAAGCTTGATTGACGAGATCAAGAGCCTGCCTAATGATCAGCTCACTCCGGTGGCTCATGCCTTTAACCAGTTTCTCAATTTGACCAACATGGCGGAGCAGTACCACACCATTTCACGTCACTGTGACGCGCATGTGTGTGAGCCTGACGCCATCAATACGCTGTTTGCCAAACTTGGCCAAAACAACATCAGTAAGCTTGATACCGCTCAGGCAGTTCGTGATCTAAATATCGAACTGGTGTTGACTGCTCACCCGACAGAAATCACTCGTCGCACCATGATTCACAAGCTAGTTAAGATCAATAAGTGTCTATCTAAGCTTGAGTTGGGCGATCTTTCCGTCAAAGAGCGACAAAAGACAGAGCGCCGTCTGGAGCAACTCATTGCTCAGAGCTGGCACTCAGATACCATCCGCCAGCAGCGCCCAACCCCGCTTGATGAAGCAAAATGGGGCTTTGCTGTGGTTGAGAACTCACTATGGGAAGCGGTACCCGATTTCTTACGTGAGCTGGATGAACGCCTAGAGGGTTACCTTGGCGAAGGGTTGCCTATTGATGCGCGCCCAGTGCACTTCTCATCTTGGATGGGTGGCGACCGCGACGGTAACCCGTTCGTCACGCACACCATTACTCGTGAAGTCTTGCTGCTGTCTCGCTGGAAAGCCGCGGATCTCTATCTTGGTGACATCAACGAGCTGGTCAATGAGCTATCAATGACGCAATGTAACGATGTAGTTCGAGCTCTTGCGGGAGAAGACCAACACGAACCTTATCGTGCGGTGTTGAAAGAGCTGCGTACGCTACTCGAGGAAACGAAAGAGATCCTCGACGCGAAAATCCTTGGTCAGAAACTGGCAGTGAAAGCGCCACTGCAACGTGTCGAGCAACTATGGGAGCCGCTTTACGCGTGCTACCAATCGCTGCACGAATGCGGAATGGGCATCATCGCTGACGGTTCACTACTTGATACCCTGCGTCGTATTAAAGCGTTCGGCATCCACTTGGTTCGACTTGATATCCGTCAAGAGAGCACTCGCCATTCGGATGTGCTGTCTGAGCTAACCCGCTACTTAGGTATTGGTGATTACGACCAGTGGAGCGAGCAAGATAAGATCGCTTTCCTAACCAACGAGCTAGCGTCGAAACGACCGCTACTTCCACGCGACTGGCAACCATCAGAGCCAGTACAAGAAGTACTGGATACCTGTAAGATTATTGCCGCTCAACCACGTGAAGCGTTTGGCGCTTACGTGATTTCAATGGCGCGTACTGCCTCCGATGTCCTGGCGGTACATTTGCTACTGCAAGAGTCAGGCTGTCCTTACCGTATGGATGTGTGTCCACTGTTTGAGACGTTAGACGATCTCAACAACGCCGAAGCGGTGGTGAAACAGCTCATGGGCATTGACCTCTACCGTGGCTTTATTCAAAACCATCAAATGGTCATGATCGGCTACTCGGATTCTGCCAAAGACGCAGGTGTGATGTCGGCGGGCTGGGCGCAATACCATGCGATGGAGTCTTTAGTTAAAGTCGCTGAAGAAGAAGGCGTCGAGCTGACGCTCTTCCACGGTCGCGGCGGTACTATTGGCCGCGGTGGTGCGCCTGCACATGCTGCATTGCTCTCTCAGCCACCAAAAAGCTTAAAAGGCGGCTTACGTGTGACCGAACAGGGCGAGATGATTCGCTTTAAGCTTGGCTTACCTGAAGTTGCGGTCAATAGCTTTAACCTTTATGCCAGCGCCATTTTGGAAGCCAACCTTCTGCCGCCACCGGAACCAAAGCAAGAATGGCGCGATCTGATGAACGTGCTGTCTGAAGTGAGCTGTGAGTCGTACCGCAATGTTGTGCGAGGCGAGCCTGATTTCGTGCCTTACTTCCGCCAAGCCACGCCAGAGCTTGAATTGGGTAAACTGCCACTCGGATCTCGCCCAGCTAAACGTAACCCCAATGGCGGTGTCGAGAGCTTGCGCGCGATTCCATGGATCTTCTCGTGGAGCCAAAACCGCTTGGTTCTGCCTGCTTGGCTCGGTGCTGGTGAAGCGATTCAATACTCAATTGATAAAGGCCATCAAGCGCTACTGGAAGAGATGTGTCGTGAATGGCCATTTTTCTCTACTCGCCTGGGTATGCTAGAAATGGTCTACACCAAGTGTAATATGGAAATCTCTCGCTACTACGATGAGCGTCTGGTTGAGCCTAAACTGCAGCCTCTCGGCGATCGTCTGCGTGAACAGTTGCAAAAGGACATCAAAGCGGTGCTCAACGTCGAGAATAACGAGAACTTGATGCAGAGCGATCCTTGGGGCCAAGAGTCGATTCGTTTACGTAACATCTATGTTGAACCTTTGAATATGTTGCAAGCTGAACTGCTCTATCGCACCCGTCAAACTGACGCCGCATCTCCTGAGTTGGAAGAAGCTCTGATGCTCACCATCGCCGGTATCGCAGCAGGTATGCGTAACACAGGTTAATACCGTACCTATCCACTCGACACAAAAGGTTGATGCCCAGGCATCAACCTTTTCTTTTGACATCAACCGCACTCAAACTAGTTATAATCACTTTAAATCAGACATTTAAAACCAACCATTAAAATTACTCTCTAAAAAACAAACACAATTTAGAGTTTTATCAGTTTTTTGGTCTATTTTGTCCATCTATTCTACTTTATGCTTATTATTTAGATATACTACTCGACCATTGTGGCATTACATAATATCTACACGCTGCAATCCTTCGATAATCCTATTATCGATCCTAGGTGATAAACACGGCTTTATAAGGTGACATGACCAACTTTGTTGGTGCCACTTGTACTACTGATGATCAGTGCCTGAAGAAGCACGACAGTAATGAGTGGTTAATTTTGTAGTTTATTGACCATTTGGATTGAAGACATGTCATTACCACACGTTATTTTAACTGTTTTAAGCACCCGTGATGCAACCGGGTACGATATCACTAAAGAATTTTCTGCCACCATTGGTTACTTCTGGAAAGCAAGCCACCAGCAAGTCTACCGCGAGCTCAATAAAATGGCTCAAAACAACCTCGTCACTTGCGTACTTGAACCTCAAGAAGGCAAGCCTGACCGTAAGGTATATTCCATTACCGATGCGGGTCGCGTCGCTTTGGGTGAGTGGTTTGATCAACCAACCGCACACCCAACCGTTCGTGATGAATTTTCAGCCAAGTTGATGGCTTGTGCAGTGCAACCTTCAGAGCCTTACCGTGCTCAACTGGCTGAACTGGTCGAAGAGTCACATAAGCTGGTTAATCACTATCAAGAGATTGAAAACGCGTACTACCCAAGTACAGCAACCCTCGACAAGCAGCAGCGCCTAGAGCGTTTAACGCTACGCAGAAACCTACTACTGCGCCAAGCTTGGATTGAGTGGGCACAAGAAGTGTTGACCGAACTCGACGCGATTGGTTAATAGTTCCTAGCAGCGAGTCCCTAGTTCCTAGAAATTCAACTCTAGGAACTAGCAAACCAATAAGATTCTGAATCACGCTCGTGCCTCGCTGTTCAGAATGACTAAGTCAAAAACCTATCTCGTTGTTGAGAATGGCGATGAAAATGAAAATTGTCATTCCGTAAGTGAGGAACGAGCTATACGGAATCTGGGTTATCAGTTGCTAGAGGCCAGTACCTAGCTCCTAGAAATTCAACTCTAGGAACTAGGAACTAGGAACTAGGAACTAGGAACTTAAATCTAAACCCTATTCAACACCGCTCGCAGTTTAAGTGGCTTCACAGGTTTAGCAATAAAACTAAACCCATTAGACTTAATCCCATCAAGCATATCATCGGTCCGGTCGGCACTGATGATCACCCCGATAAAACAGTCTCCCATTCGCAATCGACACTGCTGCAATACTTCAAGTCCAGTACGTCCATGATCCAAGCGATAATCAGACAAAATTACATCGGGCACCCAGTGTTCATCGATCTGCTGCAAGGTTGAGACGAGATCGACTGCGGTACGCACCTGACAGCCCCAGCGGCTGAGTAAGTTCTCCATACCGACCAAAATATCTTGCTCATTATCGACACACAGCACCTTGAGATGGCTAAGATCAGAAACACTGGCAGAGGACACCGCTTTGATAGGTTGTACCGCCTTTTCACTGCGTGCCAATGTAATCGAAAACACACTGCCTTTGCCTGGCCATGAGCGCATGGTAATTTGGTGTCCCAACACGTGAGCAATCCCTTTTGAAATCGCCAGTCCTAACCCTAAACCTTGGTCTGAACGCACTTGGCTTCCGCGGTTAAACTCCTCAAAGATCTCCTGCTGTTTATCTTCGTCGATACCCACGCCGTTATCCCACACATCAATTCGCGCTTGCCCTCCAACTCGTCGCACACCCAATACCACTTTGCCTTTAGGGTTGTAACGAAACGCATTGGTGAGGAAGTTTTGCACCACACGGCGCAGCAACTTAGGGTCCGACTCCACGATCAACTGACTTGGTATCATCGAAAACTCAATCCCTTGCTGCTTAGCCAAGGCACTAAACTCGGCATTGAGGTTGGCCAACACGTCATTAATAGCAAATCCATGCACGTGCACATCCAGTTTCCCCGACTCAAGACGCGAGATATCGAGCAAATCCCCGATCAGATCTTCTGCCGCACCTAATGCACTCTCGATATGCTGAGACAACTGTTTGGTCTCCGGCTCGCGCGCAACTTCAGATAACGACGACGCAAATAAGCGCGCCGCATTGAGAGGCTGCATCAAGTCATGACTCACTGCGGCTAAAAAGCGCGATTTAGACTGAGATTCCTGCTCAGAACGCTGCGTGGCTGCCACTAACTTTTTGTTTAACTGCTCCAGCTCTTGAGTACGCTCCTTTACCCGTTCTTCCAAGGTTTCATTGGCATCTTTTAGCGCCTGCTCAGCATCGCGGAACACGGTAATATCAGTAAAGCTCATGACAAAACCGCCACCGGGCATTGGATTACCTTGCACTTCAATTACGCGTCCGTCTGGCCGGACCCGCGATGAGGTGTGCCGCGTGCCTTGCTCCAAATGATAAACCCGGCGACGCACGTGCTCTTCAGGATCGCCGGGGCCACACAAGCCGCACTCGGCATTGTGACGAATCACATCGGCAATCGGCCTACCTACTTGGATCAAGCCGGCAGGAAAGGTAAACAATTCCAGATAACGCTGATTCCAAGCCACTAATCGCAGTTGCTTATCCACCACCGCAATGCCCTGTCCGATATGTTCAATCGCACCCTGTAATAGACCGCGGCTAAAGTCGTACAGCTCTGAAGCTTCATCGACAATCGTCGCGACCTCTTCAAGCTGCATATTCCTGCCTTGTAAAGCAGAAGTAAGGACTAACTTCGCAGAAGAGGCACCAAATACCCCAGCCAGCACGCGCTCGGTATGACGAATTAACGTCGATGGCGCTTGCTGATTAGGCATCAAAGTCTCGCGCTGCTGTTGCCAATACTGACGAAATGCGCTGCGTACCCGCTGCCGACCAACAAAGCGTGAGGCCAACATTTCCAACTCGCCCACCGTCACTCGACTTTGATACAAGCTCATGTTTTCGCTCTCTGGCAACGGCGTACCAACAAACGAAGCAGACTGTAAGCGCTCACTGAGACTGGCTCGAGTCACACTCGAGACCAACACGTAGCAAAGGGTATTAAGCGTTACACTGAGGACGATCCCCCAGTCCGAGTTGCTCACGTCTAACGCTTGCAACCAGTCTGGCGGAGTAATCATCCACAGTAAGAAGTTATTCTCAGCACTGCCCGCCAGCATGTCGGTTTGACTCATGAGAGTGACCAACCACAAGGTAAAGCCCACCGCAAGCCCGACATACACACCTTTGCGGTTACCTTGGCGCCAGTACATGCCCCCGATTAACGCGGGAGCAAACTGGGTGATAGCAGCAAAAGAGAGAAAACCGATTGCAGAAAGTGAGTGAATACTTCCTAACGCTTGATAAAACCCCCACGCACCAAGTAGTAACAACAAAATTAAACCGCGGCGGATCACTAATAGCAGTCCAGAAAAATGGCGATGGGTGCGCTGAGAAAGACGCATTCGACGCAGCAACAGCGGCATCACCAAATCGTTGGAAACCATGATCGCTAGAGCAATCGTCGACACTATCACCATGCCGCTTGCCGCCGAGGTGCCGCCTAAAAAGGCCAGCAACGCGACATCTTGCGCCCCAACCGCCATCGGCAAGCTGATCACGTAAGTATCCGGGCTGGCATCAGTGAGCAGCGCCTGACCTACCCAAGCGATCGGCAACACAAACAGCCCCATCAAAATTAGATAGACAGGAAATAACCAACGCGCGGTATGCAGGTCTTGAGCGCGCTCATTCTCTACCACCATGGTATGGAACTGGCGCGGCAGACAGACAATCGCCAGCATGGTTAGAATGGTATGAATCAAAAGGGTGGGAAAATTTGGCGCTTGATAGGTTTGTCGCGCGACCTCTATCAGCTCAACATCGGCGCGTTTGAGCGCCAAAAATAGAATAAATAGGCCTACGGCCAAAAAAGCCACCAGCTTAATGATGGATTCAAAAGCGATGGCCATCATCATCCCGCGGTGGTGCTCGGTATTGTCGATATGCCGCGTACCAAACAGCATAGTAAACATCGCCAGCGCCAACACCACAAACCATGACACGTCAAAGCCCGAGCCTTCAAACTGACCGGATAAATCCGGAGCAATGATCTCCAATCCCATAGTGATGCCGCGCAGTTGCAAAGCGATATATGGCAAGATGCCCGCCACCGCGATAAGCGTGACCACCACGGCTAGCCCTTGAGATTTGCCATAACGCGCGGCAATAAAGTCGGCAATTGAGGTGATATGTTCTCGTTTGGCGGTAAGGATCAATCGAGCCAAGATGCGCCAACCAAGGGTAAATACCAAGATCGGGGCTATGTAGATGGGGAGAAACGACCAAGGGTTGCTACTTGCCTGCCCGACCGTACCGTAAAACGTCCATGAGGTGCAATACACCGCAATCGACAAACTGTACACCCATGGTCGCCACTTCGCGAGCCACGAGTGGCGCTTGTCGCCATACCAAGCGATGACAAACAGTAAACCGAGGTACAGAAGCGATACAGTGATCACGAGCCAACCTTGCATCAGATATCCTTATCTTTTGACGGCACAAAAAAGCTCTCCACATTGGAGAGCTTTTATTTAACTAAGGATAATGAGCTAACTCAATCAGATAGGTTTAATTCTGTGCATTGGGCTCGGCTTTCATCCCATCGTCGATGTGCTGAGATTGCGGTTCGACACGAATCAATAACGCCAATACTCCCATCGCCGCCATCGCCCAAAATACATTGGCGCCCCAATGCTCATAACCCCAGCCACTTAGCGTCGTCATCAAGGCAATAAAGGCCCCGAGAGGAATGGCATTATACAGTGCTTGCAGCGCCACCATCTTACGTTGCTCGGAATGCTGGATGTACTGAATCGCCGCAATGTGCGCGATGGCAAAGGTCACACCGTGCAACAGTTGAATCAGAACCAAAGCGAATAACAAGGTCGTTGACGCTGTCATCCCCCAGCGAACAATCACCCCAACCGAAGCAAGCAGAAACAGTGCGCGTAGCGTCCAGCCAGAGAACAAGCGCTTACTTAGTGCAAACACCGCCACTTCAGCCACCACGCCCAAGCTCCACAGGTAGCCGATAATATCTTCCGAGTAGCCTGCCTCTTTCCAGTAGATAGAGCTAAAACTGTAGTAGGCCGCATGGCTGCCCTGAATCAACGCCATTAACAGCAGAAACTTGATAACCGGCCCCTCGGTCAACAACTCGGTTAGTTTCGGTCGCTCGGTATTCTCTTCACTGGTTGTCACTGGCATAGGTTGAGTGCTACGCAAGGAGAACCCCCATGCAGCAATCACCCCCGCAAGCGCGGTGTACAGGATCATGTCACTGCCAAACTGGGCCACCAAGAAACCCACCACAGTAGAGCCGGCAATAAAGGCAATCGACCCCCACAATCGGGTGCGCCCATAATCGAGCATTTTTAATCGAGAGTAGTAGTTAGCCATTGCATCAGACAGCGGCACCGCGGGCCCACAACAGAGGTTGAACAGTACCGTCGCCAACGCCATAAGCCAAAAACTGCCCCCGGTAAAAAAGTGAAAACCAATAAACACAATCGAGGCTAAACTGAGCCAACGTAGTGCCGGCATCAGGTGTTCGACTTTATGAATACGTGGTGTGAGCACCATATTGGCAAGGCAGCGTGTGGCAAAACCAATCCCCACCAGCAAACCAATATCGGTCGGCGAGACACCTTGCTCCTCAAACCACAACGCCCAAAATGGCAAATAGACACCATAGGCAAAAAAGAAACCGACAAAATACTGGGAAATCCAGCCGTAAGGAGAAGGGGTGAGCATGGTGACCTCTAGATAGAATTAGTGCGAGGGTATTATCGTTTGCTTATTGTTAATTTAAAAGGGAACAATTGGCACCAGAGTGTTTCCTTATTCTCACTTCAACCGCTGCGTTCGACCAAAGTCGCCTGGCACGTTCGGCAATATCAGGCAAAAATGAACCAATACTGAGTTCGCATTGTAGGTTCGCCATGCCAGAAAAATTCAACATGCACTCCCCGCCTTTCGACCGCCTTGATCCACAGCAGCAAGACAAGCTGCGCGGTGCGCTCGACGTTGCCTACTTTCGTACCAATGAAACCCTGCTCAAACCTGGCAGTGAAAGCCAGCATCTGCACATTTTAATCAAAGGTGCGGTGGAAGAGCGTTCTGATGACAACAAAGAGATTTTCGCCCACTACGCCAACGATGACCTGTTTGATGTGCGCTCACTGTTCGACGATACCGTCAAACATCGTTACATCGCACTTGAAGACACGCTCTCCTATTTACTGCCTAAAGCGGTGTTCCTTGAGCTATACAATCAAAACGGCCAGTTCGCCGCCTACTTTGACAACAACTTGGCCAAGCGCCAACAGTTGATAGAAGCCGCGCAGCAGCAGCAAAATTTAGCAGAGTTCATTCTTACCAAGGTCGATAAAGCCATCTATCATCCGCCGATGATTTTGTCTCCTGAACAGCCGCTTAATGAGGTCACACAGACCTTAAAAGAGAACGGCATCGACTCCGCTTTGGTCAGGCTCAGCGATAATGACATCCGCCTTATCGACGATCTACATGCACTACCCTACGGCATCATTACCCGCACCAACATGCTCCATGCTGTGATGCTTGACGGCCATCCGCTCGATACCCCGGTAGGTAAAATCGCCACATTTCCTGTGGTGCATGTCGAAGACGGCGAGTTTCTGTTTAATGCGATGATTAAGATGACTCGAAACCGGATGAAACGGGTCATGATCTCAGACGGCAAAGAAGCGGTCGGCATGCTCGACATGACCCAAATCTTAAGTGCTTTCTCCACCCACTCACACGTGTTGACCCTTAGCATCGCCCGTTCAAGCAGTATTGAAGAGCTTGCCCTCGCCTCCAATCGTCAACGGCAACTGGTCGAGAGCCTACTCAACAACGGGATCCGCACTCGCTTTATTATGGAGCTTATCTCAGCGGTCAACGAGCAGATCATCGAGAAAGCGTTTGAACTGATTGTTCCTCCAGCCCTTCACGATCATTGTTGCTTGGTCGTTTTAGGCTCAGAAGGGCGCGGGGAACAAATACTCAAGACCGACCAAGATAACGCGCTGATCGTCAAAGACGGCTTTGAATGGCATCAATGCTCAGCGGTAATGGATAAACTCACCCACACCCTACAACAACTGGGTTACCCGCTCTGTCCGGGCAATGTGATGGTCAATAACCCCAAATGGGTTAAGAGCCAAAGTGAGTGGAAAAAAACCATTACTCAATGGTCGAAAGCGACCTCAGCCGAGCAGGTGATGGATTTAGCGATTTTCACCGATGCTCATGCGGTGGCGGGCAATAAAGCCCTGCTTGAACCTGTCACTGAGCATCTGAAAAGCACCATGTTAAACAACATGCTGGCGCTGCAAGACTTCGCTCGACCCGCTTTACTGTTTTCTCTTCCTCTCACTCTATTTGGCAATGTGAAGCGAGAGAAAGACGGCCTAGACGTCAAGAGCGGCGGTATCTTCCCAATCGTACATGGCATTCGCACTCTGGCGTTAGAATATGGCATCGATGAAAAAAACACCTTTGAGCGGATTGAAGCACTAAGACAGAAAAAAATTCTCGAACCCGATACCGCCGACAACCTGAGTGAGGCGCTCAAGCTGCTGTTTAAACTGCGGCTCAACCAACAATTGACCCATCAACACAGCCATAATCGTATAGACATCAAACAAATCGATCGCACCGAGCGAGACTTACTGCGCCACGGGTTACATGTGGTGAAAAAGTTCAAGCAGTTCTTGGGCTATCATTACCAAATACGCGATTAAGGACAGACAATGAACTGGATTTCGCGCCGCTATTGGTACTACAAATTAAAAGGTTCGCCCTATCAATCGCTGTTTGCCTCGGTTGAGAAAGGTGAATACGTGTCGCTTGACTGCGAAACCACCAGCTTAGATCCAAACCGCGCCGAGCTGGTGACCATCGCCGCGACCAAAATTATTGATAATCGCATCTTAACTAGCACCCCATTTGAAGTGCGTCTGCGTGCACCGCAATCGCTAGACTCTGGCTCAATTAAAATCCACAAAATTCGCCATCAAGACTTGGCCGATGGTATTGACGAAAAGCAAGCCTTGGTTCAACTGCTCGAGTTTATCGGTAATCGTCCGCTGGTCGGTTACCATATCCGCTACGACAAAAAGATCCTCGATCTTGCCTGTCGTAAACAGCTTGGCTTCCCGCTCCCTAACCCGCTTATCGAAGTCAGTCAGATCTATCACGACAAGTTAGAACAGCATCTACCCAACGCCTATTTCGACCTCAGTTTGGATGCGATTTGTCGCCATCTTGACCTGCCCCTGCAAGACAAACACGACGCCTTGCAAGACGCTATCGCTGCCGCCTTAGTGTTCGTTCGGCTGACAAAAGGTGATCTCCCTAGCCTTAATCTTCCCTACACGCGATGAAGCTTGCTTAGATCTGACTCTCAATTTCAAACATAGACGATACCAAACAGCATAAATATCTGGCCATTCTTGCTGGTTAAAATCGCTGATAGCGTCGTTATAGATTTTGTAGGTAGGTCAACTAGCTAGCTGCAATCTATGCCTTGCTCTCAACGATTTTTCCTGCGCAATTATCTGAACACCTATTTATCCCGTTTGGTATGATTCATTTTCAAGCAGATTATTCGTTCTCATCCTAAAGTCTAATTGTCGAATTCACGCCTGTGCAGGAAAGTTATAGGTATAAGGATTTTGCGACGTTATGACCATGCGGTCACATCGTTTTAAACGGACACTTGCTCAATTCGCTAAGAATTAAGCACAAGGAGATAAGCAATGAGTGAAGCCCATATCTATCCGGTAAAAGAGAACATCAAGAAAACCACACACGCGGATCAAGATACTTACCAAGCCATGTATGAGCAATCGGTGACCGATCCAGTTGGATTCTGGAGCGAGCACGGCAAGATTGTTGATTGGATCAAGCCGTTTACTAAAGTCAAAAACACCTCTTTTGATACCGGACACGTGGATATTCGCTGGTTTGAAGATGGCACACTCAATGTTTCAGCCAACTGTATTGACCGCCATCTGGCTGAGCGCGGTGATGATGTGGCGATTATCTGGGAAGGTGACGATCCTAACGATGACAAAACACTCACCTTCAAACAGCTACACAAAGAAGTGTGTGAATTTTCTAACGCACTGAAAGAGCAAGGGGTACGTAAAGGCGATGTGGTTTGTCTGTACATGCCAATGGTGACCGAAGCAGCTGTAGCCATGCTCGCTTGTACCCGTATCGGTGCAGTTCACACGGTAGTATTCGGTGGTTTCTCTCCTGAAGCGCTCTCTGGTCGTATTATCGATTCAGATGCGAAAGTCGTCATTACCGCTGACGAAGGCGTTCGTGGTGGCCGCGCGGTTCCACTGAAGAAAAACGTTGACGAAGCACTAACTAACCCAGAAGTGAAAACCATCGAAAAAGTCATCGTGATGAAACGTACTGGTGGTGATATAGACTGGCACGATCATCGTGACGTTTGGTGGCACGAAGCCACAGCCAATGTCTCTTCTGACTGCCCGCCAGAAGAAATGAAAGCAGAAGACCCACTGTTCATTCTTTACACTTCTGGTTCAACTGGTAAGCCAAAAGGCGTACTGCACACCACTGGTGGTTACCTTGTCTATGCGGCGATGACATTCAAATACGTGTTCGACTATCAGCCAGGTGAAACCTTCTGGTGTACGGCGGATGTGGGTTGGATTACTGGCCACACTTACTTAATCTACGGCCCACTCGCCAATGGTGCCAAAACCATCCTATTCGAAGGTGTGCCAAACTACCCAAGCACCAATCGCATGAGCCAAGTGGTCGACAAACACCAAGTGAACATCCTTTACACTGCGCCAACAGCGATTCGTGCACTGATGGCAAAAGGTAATGAGGCGGTTGAAGGCACTTCTCGTAGCAGCTTACGTATTATGGGCTCAGTGGGCGAACCGATTAACCCAGAAGCGTGGGAGTGGTATTACAAAACCATCGGCAACGAGAACTCGCCGATTGTTGATACTTGGTGGCAAACCGAAACCGGTGGCATTCTGATCGCCCCACTTCCAGGCGCAACCGACCTCAAGCCAGGTTCGGCAACACGCCCATTCTTCGGCGTACAGCCTGCTCTCGTTGATAACATGGGTAACATCATTGAAGGTGCCACAGACGGCAACCTAGTGATTCTCGATTCATGGCCAGGTCAGATGCGTACCGTCTATGGTGACCATGACCGCTTTGAGCAAACCTACTTCTCTACCTTTAAAGGTATGTACTTCACCAGTGACGGTGCTCGTCGCGACGAAGACGGCTATTACTGGATCACTGGTCGTGTTGATGACGTCCTCAACGTTTCTGGACACCGTATGGGTACCGCAGAAATTGAATCTGCGCTCGTGGCTCACGATAAAATTGCCGAAGCGGCGATTGTCGGTATCCCGCACGATATCAAAGGCCAAGCGATTTATGCGTATATCACACTCAACGATGGCGAGTTCCCAAGTGCCGAACTGCACAAAGAGGTGAAAGACTGGGTGCGTAAAGAGATTGGCCCTATCGCCACGCCAGATGTGCTGCATTGGACTGACTCACTACCTAAGACTCGTTCAGGTAAGATCATGCGCCGCATCCTGCGTAAGATAGCTACCGGTGACACCAGCAACTTAGGTGATACCTCGACGCTAGCGGATCCAAGCGTGGTGGATAAGTTGATTGCCGAGAAAGCTGAACTGGCTTAAGTTGCGAGAAGCGAGTGCCTAGCTCCTAGGAACCCAACTCTAAGGAGCTAGGAACAACTTATATTAGGTCGTCATTCCGTAAGTGAGGAACGAGCTATACGGAATCGGGTTTTTCAATCCCTCGAGGCGAGCGTCTAATTTCCAGAAAACCAACTCTGGGAACTAGCAAGCGACAAGATTCTGAATCACGATCGTACCTCACTGTTCAGAATGACGGACACAATCAGCACTAGAACCTAGGAACTAGGAACTAGGAACTAGGAACTAGGAACTAGGAACCACACAAAAACACACCGTGTATATCGTATGCACGGTGTGTTTATTTCATCCATTGCCGTATTTGTTCGCGTTCAAGCCGCCATCGAGCCTAGATCCCCGTCCCACTTCCTATCTCTTCTCCAGGTGATTAGACCAGTAAATTGCTGCGATTTGCGCTGAATTAGCTATAATCTTGGTCTATTTCAAAGATTCACTGCTATTTCTTAAAAATTTGCATGCTGAATCTGAGATTATATGGGAATATTCTAGTTCATATCATGAAGTAGGAAGATGGCAGCATAATGATAGCAAAATCACGCATTCTTGTCTTAAATGGTCCAAATCTAAACCTGTTAGGTCTACGTGAACCCGCTCATTACGGTTCTTCAACCCTACCACAGATTATCGACACTTTAACCAAGCAAGCTCACGACGCAGGGGTCGAGCTAGACCACCTCCAATCTAACCGTGAGTATGAGTTGATCGAAGCGATTCACGCCGCTTACAACCAAGTGGACTTTATCATCATCAACCCAGCCGCGTTCACTCACACCAGTGTCGCGCTCAGAGATGCTTTGCTTGGTGTTGCCATCCCATTTATCGAAGTGCATTTATCCAATGTGCATGCACGAGAACCCTTTCGTCACCACTCTTACCTGTCAGATAAGGCGCAGGGGGTGATTTGCGGTCTCGGTGCACAAGGTTACGAATTCGCTTTGTCTGCCGCAATAAAATCGCTGCAGGCCAAGTAACTCAACACTCTGCAGCTCAAGTTGAGCTGTCTTATTCACAAGATAAAAGAGAAAGAAAAGATGGATATCCGTAAAATCAAGAAGCTTATCGAGTTAGTAGAAGAGTCTGGCATTGCCGAGCTAGAGATCTCTGAAGGTGAAGAGTCGGTACGCATCAGTCGTAACGGTACAGCAGCTCCAGCACCAGTGCATTACGCAGCGGCACCTGCCCCTGTAGCAGCGCCAGCACCAGCAGCAGCTCCTGAAGCGGCAGCGCCTGCAGCAGCTCCGACTGGTCATCAGGTTCTTTCTCCAATGGTTGGTACTTTCTACCGCTCTCCGAGCCCAGATTCAAAAGCCTTTGTTGAAGTGGGTCAATCTGTAAATGCTGGCGATACCCTATGTATTGTTGAAGCAATGAAGATGATGAACCAAATCGAAGCAGACAAATCTGGCGTTGTGACCGCTATCCTAGTTGAAGACGGCCAGCCAGTTGAATTCGACCAACCACTTGTTGTTATCGAATAATAGAGGCTCTCTCTTATGCTAGATAAATTAGTCATCGCGAACCGAGGCGAGATTGCGCTTCGAATTCTTCGCGCATGTAAAGAACTCGGTATCAAAACCGTTGCGGTTCACTCAACCGCTGACCGTGACCTAAAACACGTATTGTTGGCAGACGAAGCCATCTGTATCGGTCCTGCTCGTGGTATTGATAGCTACCTAAACATCCCGCGCATCATCTCTGCTGCAGAAGTTACGGGCGCAGTCGCGATCCACCCAGGCTACGGCTTCCTTTCTGAAAACGCTGACTTTGCTGAGCAAGTAGAGCGCAGTGGCTTCATCTTTGTAGGCCCGAAAGCGGATACCATCCGCATGATGGGCGACAAGGTATCTGCGATCACCGCAATGAAAAAAGCCGGCGTCCCTTGTGTACCGGGTTCAGATGGCCCGCTAGATAACGATGATGCGAAAAACAAAGCCCACGCTAAGCGCATCGGTTACCCAGTGATCATCAAAGCGTCTGGCGGCGGCGGCGGTCGCGGTATGCGTGTTGTTCGCTCAGAAGCTGAACTGGTAGAAGCCATTGCCATGACTCGCGCAGAAGCCAAAGCAGCGTTCAACAACGACATGGTTTACATGGAGAAATTCCTAGAAAACCCACGTCACGTTGAAGTTCAGGTTATTGCTGACGGTCAAGGCGGCGCTATCCACCTAGGTGAACGTGACTGCTCGATGCAGCGTCGTCACCAGAAGGTCGTTGAGGAAGCACCAGCACCAGGTATTACAGAAGAAATGCGTAAATACATCGGTGAACGTTGTACCCGCGCATGTCTAGAAATCGGTTACCGCGGCGCAGGTACGTTTGAATTCCTATACGAAAACGGCGAGTTCTACTTCATCGAAATGAACACTCGTATTCAGGTAGAGCACCCTGTGACTGAGATGGTCACCGGTGTAGACCTTATCAAAGAACAGCTTCGCGTCGCCGCTGGCCAGCCTTTGTCGTTCACTCAAGATGATATCAAGATCCGCGGCCATGCGATTGAGTGTCGTATCAACGCGGAAGACCCAGAGCGCTTCCTACCGTCGCCAGGTAAAATTGAACGCTTCCACGCTCCAGGTGGTATGGGCGTTCGTTGGGAATCACACATCTACAGCGGTTACACAGTGCCTCCTCACTACGATTCAATGATCGGCAAGCTGATCACGTTTGGTGAGAACCGTGACGTCGCGATTGCGCGTATGAAGAACGCACTGGCTGAGATGATTGTTGAAGGCATCAAGACCAACGTACCGCTACAAGAAAGCATTATGAATGATGAAAACTTCCAACACGGTGGTGCCAACATTCATTATCTAGAGAAGAAGCTAGGGCTTCAATAAGTTTCTAGAGGCGAGACCCTAGTTCCTAGAAAAGTCTCTGGGAGCATAAAGGCTCGCTCTTCCGACGTCATTCCGTAAGTGAGGAACGAGCTATACGGAATCTGAGGCTGAATGCGCGCTAACTAGATTCTGAATCACGCTCGTGCCTCGCTGTTCAGAATGACGAACACTCTAGGAACTAGGAACTAGGAACTAAACTCTCCCCAAATGCTCACTCCGGTGAGCATTTTTTGTTTACGCCTATAATCTCAGCAGAGATCTGCTAAACTCTGCGCAAATTTTATTTTTGAGAGCAGATAGCCATGCCTTGGATTCAAATCAAACTCAATGCCACCAATGAAAACGCTGAGCAGATCGGTGATATGCTGATGGAAGAGACTGGCGCTTTGTCGGTCACCTTCCTAGATGCTCACGATACCCCCGTGTTTGAGCCACTTCCGGGAGAAACCCGCCTTTGGGGTGACACCGACATCCTCGCACTATACGACGCGGAAGCGGACACGGATTTCATCATCGAGCAAACCAAACTAAGTGGGCTATTCGCTGAAGGCTTTGCTTACAAAATCGAGCAGCTTGAAGATAAAGATTGGGAGCGCGAGTGGATGGATAACTTCCACCCAATGAAGTTCGGCGAGAGGCTATGGATTTGCCCAAGTTGGCGTGAAGTCCCTGAGCCCGACGCGGTCAATGTAATGCTCGATCCCGGACTAGCTTTTGGTACTGGAACCCACCCAACCACAGCGCTCTGCCTAGAGTGGCTTGAACAGCTCGACCTATCTGGAAAAACAGTCATCGACTTTGGCTGCGGCTCTGGCATTCTCGCGATCGCTGCGATCAAGCTTGGGGCTGAAAAAGTGATTGGGATCGATATCGATCCTCAAGCGCTGCTTGCGTCCAAAGACAACGCTGAGCGCAACGGTGTGGCTGACAAACTGGAAGTGTTCCTACCTCAGGACCAACCACAAGGGCTGATCGCAGATGTCGTCGTAGCCAATATTCTCGCCGGTCCGCTACGTGAGCTATCGCCAATTATTAAGTCATTGGTCAAGCCAAATGGTCAGCTCGCAATGTCAGGCGTTCTTGACACGCAAGCGGAAGATGTTGCCAATTATTACCGTGATGATCTTCACATTGATCCGATTAAAGAACAGAGTGAATGGTGCCGTATCTCGGGGCGCAAGCAAGGCTAGACAAGACTTTGCAAGCTAATTGACTGATTTTTAGGCATTTTGGAAAAACAATTTGTAAATGCTCAAATATTAGTCTTTTCACGGCGCTAAAAAATGCGTAAAATGCGCGCCCTTACTGGTTCTAAGCTGTGAAGACGTTTTGAAAATCGGAAATTACCAACTCAAGAATAATCTCATCGTTGCTCCTATGGCTGGGGTAACCGATAGACCGTTTAGAGAGTTGTGTCTCCGCTATGGTGCGGGAATGGCCGTCAGTGAAATGATGTCGTCCAACCCAAAACTATGGAAAACGTCTAAATCCAAGCAACGCATGGTACACGAAGGTGAATCGGGCATTCGCTCTGTACAAATCGCCGGAGCTGATCCACAACTTATGGCCGATGCTGCTCAGTTCAGTGTTGAAAACGGTGCGCAAATCATCGATATCAACATGGGTTGCCCAGCAAAAAAAGTAAACAAAAAGCTCGCGGGCTCTGCGCTGCTACAGTATCCAGACATCATTGAACAGATTCTGAGAGCGGTAGTCGACGCAGTGGATGTCCCTGTGACATTGAAAACTCGTACGGGCTGGGACACAGACAATAAAAACTGTGTTCAAATTGCGAAATTAGCCGAAGACTGCGGCATACACGCTTTAGCGCTCCATGGGCGCACTAAGGCATGCATGTACAAAGGTGAGGCGGAATACGACAGCATTAAAGCGGTTAAGCAAGCTGTATCAATACCGGTTATCGCCAATGGTGATATCGATAGCCCAGAGAAAGCTAAGCAGGTACTGGAGTACACCGGTGCCGACGCTTTGATGATTGGACGCCCTGCCCAAGGACGTCCGTGGATTTTTCAGGAAATCCAACACTTTTTGGAAAACGGCACCACAATGCCTGAGCTTCCGCTTGCGGAAGTCAAAGACATTCTGCTCGGTCATGTTCGTGCTCTCCATGCTTTTTATGGTGAGTATTTAGGCCCAAGAATCGCGCGCAAGCACGTAGGTTGGTACCTAAAGGAACATGAACAAGCGAGTGAGTTTCGCCGTACCTTCAACGCTCTCGATGCAGCCCCGCTGCAACTTGAGGCGCTAGAAGAGTATTTTGATTTAGCCTAAATATTGCAGCACACGCTGCACATATCTTGGCTTAACGTTGCATCATAATTAAGAGAAGAGCTAGACCGAATATGTTCGAACAAAATCTGACTTCAGAAGCATTAACAGTAACTACAGTAACGTCACAAGACCAGATTACTCAAAAGCCTTTACGTGACTCTGTTAAAGCGTCTCTTAAAAACTACTTGGCTCAACTAAACGGCCAAGAAGTCACAGAACTATACGAATTAGTTCTAGCTGAAGTAGAACAGCCACTACTAGACACCATCATGCAATACACGCGCGGTAACCAAACTCGCGCTGCGACTATGATGGGTATCAACCGCGGTACTCTTCGCAAGAAACTGAAAAAATACGGCATGAACTAAACCATCATCCGTAACATATTGATTAAAAAGCCGTAAGCTCATTTTTAGCTGCGGCTTTTTTATTATATGTACCCCAAAGTGTACCCCCAAGCCTTTCCTTAAGGACACCTAAGATCTATGAAATTAGTTTTTACCAACAGGTTTAACATCAGCCAGTTAGGTAACAACAAACTTCATAAGCCAATGAAAAATAACAAGTTATTTGTTGAAATACAAAAACCAACGCCGTAAGATAGAATTCATATCAAAACAAATGGAGACATCTATGGCCGAAATTGACACAAGGCATCCTTGTAAATCAAACACTTGAGTTCCCCGCTCAAATAAGGCGCCAGAACAACAGGGGCGCTAAATGCAACAAAATACAAACAAAATCGATAGAATCATTCGTGAAGCAGAAAGACAGCATCTAACTTCCATCTCACGCTCACATGCGTGGGTTCTAGAACAGGAAGGAAAGTTTCCTAAACGTATTAAGTTAGGTAATCGTTCTGTCGGATGGAAGCTCTCGCAGATACTTGCTTGGATCGAGCAACAAGGGGAAGGTGATGAGTAAAAGCCCTTCCACGCTAAGCAATAACGACATCTGCAGAGTATACGCACTACAGGACTTAGAGATTATTAGCAAGTCATCTCTAGCTGACATACTGGGTGTAAGCTTAAGTACCGTGTATAGAATGATTCAAAGGAACGAACTTCCAAAACCACTCCGAACGCCGAAAGGCTATGTCAGGGGATGGACTAGGGCAGCCGTCGTTGAATGGCTTACACAAAGCTAAGGATACTCATTCTGGTCAAGGCATCGAGAGGTGCCTTATTTTTTACTACAAGCTGACCGCTTTTGCACACAACTGCGATCAAAAGCTATTAACTTTCTCATTAAACCAGTAGCTAAAACCGTTGCCAATAAAGGAACAGGGACGAAATCGCTATATTAAACTGCTCGGTTTTTTATAGGGTTAGTAGCACTAATGATTAACCACCATCAATGGATTCAAGATTAACCACATACCCAAACAAAAAAAACCTTGGGCTATTCGAGTACCGTGGCGAGCAGCAACCGATCTTTTTATATCCCGAAGGCGTTTTCACCGATGCATTGGATGCTACTTATGCGCAACTAGACGCGATATTAACTCACTATTCAAAGGTCGTGGTTGTCCTGATTCAATTGCACCAATCGGAATACACTACCGATAATCAACCCCTCTCTCGCTTCTTCAAATCTTTCATCGCTGCGGTGAAAAAACAGTACTCCAGTACCAACAACCCTGCTGATTCAAAAGTTGCCTATGCTTGGGCTAGAGAAGAGAGCGAAGAAAGAACGAACCAACACTATCATATTGCTATCATGCTCAATGGCTCTAAATGCAAAAGTAGTTACCACATCAACGAACTGGCGAGGCAGAGCTGGCTAAAGATAGATCAGAATAATCAAGTCTGGTTCCCCAAAAGAAACGCTTACCATATATCCCGAAATCACGAGCACTACGGCCACCACCTTGACTTGCGAGCAGCCCGAATGCGCATGAGTTATGCTGCGAAAATGAGAACAAAAGAGCTTGTACCAGCAAAGACGAGAAAATTTGGTTTCTCTCACTTGTCTCCCAAATAACATTGCGCAGTACGATCCTTGTTACTGCGCAGACTAGAGAACTTTATCGGTCATAAAACTGCGCAGCGATCCTCTCTAGCTAAACAGTTACAGATTAAAACATTCGGTAGTTCAATATGTTTTCTCGCACCCCAGTTTACAGTGCACTCATCTCAAATTGCGCATCCACTCCGCCAAAGGGTAAACGATCTCTGCTAGTTATTGCGCAGTTTCTGGTACAATCAGGCGCATAAACTCTTTGTAAATTAGCAGTAATCATGGTCGAACAACATCAGCAAGCATTGAAAAAACAGCTTTGGAACATCGCGAACACGCTACGTGGCAACATGGCCGCCGACGACTTCCGCGACTACATCTTGGGGCTCATTTTTTACAAGTACCTCTCCGATAACCTCAATCAATATGCTGACGCCCTGCTCTCAGAAGATGGCATTAAGTTCACCGATATTGATGAAAAGAGTGATGAAGGGAAAGAGATCTTAGAAGCGATTCGTGAAGAGGCCATTGATAAGCTCGGTTATTTTTTTGCGCCTTCTGAGTTGTTCCATGTGATTGCGCAGGCTGGCGAAAATGGCGAGTTTATTCTCGATGATGTACGCGACGTGCTTAACGATATCGAACAAAGCACCATGGGTGCCGACAGCGCCGAAGATTTCAACGGCCTGTTTGATGAACTAGACCTACAATCAAACAAGCTAGGCAAAACACCGGACGCACGCAACAAGCTGATTGCGCAAGTGCTAATCCACCTAGACAACATTGACTTTCACCTACACGACAGCGAAATCGACATTCTGGGCGATGCTTATGAGTACTTGATTGGCATGTTTGCTAGTGGTGCGGGTAAAAAGGCGGGTGAATTCTACACCCCGCAAATGGTGTCTAAACTGTTAGCGAAGTTGGTGACACTCGATAACCCTGCGGTTAAATCTGTCTATGACCCAACTTGTGGCTCCGGCTCATTGCTGCTGCGCGTGGCGAAAGAAGCGCAGAACCAAGACATCAAATACTACGGCCAAGAGCGCAACCCAAGCACCTATAACTTAGCTCGCATGAATATGATTATGCATGGCGTGCATTACAAACGTTTCGATATTCAAAACGACGATACGCTAGAAACGCCGATGCACTTTGACGAGCGCTTTGATGCGGTGGTCGCCAACCCGCCGTTCTCGGCACAATGGTCAGCCAGCCCGCTGCACCTAAGCAATGACCGTTTTGCCGACTACGGTAAGCTCGCCCCTAAATCCAAAGCGGATTTTGCCTTTGTGCAACACATGATCCACCAGCTCAATGACACGGGCACCATGGCGGTCGTACTGCCGCACGGGGTGTTATTCCGTGGTGCGGCCGAAGGGCATATTCGCCAGCACCTACTCAAAGAGAAAAACTATCTTGATATGGTGATCGGCCTACCTGCCAATATCTTCTTTGGTACTTCTATTCCGACCTGTGTATTGGTGTTTAAAAAACATCGCCAAGCCGATGACAACGTGTTGTTTATTGATGCCAGTCAGCATTTTGAAAAAGGCACCAATAACAACTATATGCGTGAAGAAGACTTACAGCGCATTCTCGATGCCGTCGCCAAACGTGAAAGCATCGATAGATTTGCCTTTGTGGCCACCCAAGCTGACTTAGCCGAAAACGACTACAACCTCAATATCCCACGTTATGTCGATACCTTTGAAGAAGAAGCACCGATTGATTTATCTGCCGTTGCTAAACTGCTATTGGATAACGATAAAGCCATGCTAGAGACCGATAAAACCATTGCCGATTTCTGTGCTGAGTTGGGGATTCATGCGCCGTTTGAGGTGAAAAACCGTGCTTAAACCAAGGATTCGATTCAATGATTTTACAAATGAGTGGCAACCACTGTCACTTGGAGAAGTAACACTTTTTAAAAGGGGATATGACTTACCCACCAGTCAAAGAGTTGATGGAGAGTTCCCTGTCATTTCATCAAGTGGTTACAGCGGTCGCCATTCAGAATACAAAGTTAATGGTCCCGGTTTAGTTACTGGACGATACGGCAGTATTGGGGAAATCTATTTAGTCAATGAGCCTCATTGGCCTCTTAATACAGCGTTATACGTCGACAACCTATTCAATAACAACATTCACTACTGTTACTTCTTACTTCAGACAATCGACTTTAAAAGATTTAGTGATAAAACAGGTGTTCCCGGAGTTAATCGAAACGACCTACACAAAATACAAACAGCTATACCCTCAATACAAGAACAACAAAAAATCGCTGACTTCCTCACCTCAGTCGACACCAAAATCAGTCAATTGACGGAAAAGCACCGCCTGCTTAAAGAGTACAAAAAAGGCGTGATGCAGCAGATTTTTAGCCAGCAGATCCGATTTAAGGATAAGGATGGGGAGGAGTTTCCGGAGTGGAAGGAGTTTCTATTTTCAGATATTGCTCAATTCTCAAAAGGAAAAGGGATATCAAAATCTGACATTGTTGAAAATGGCAAAACACCATGCATTCGTTATGGAGAGCTCTACACCATATATGGTGAAGTAATCAACAGTATTAGTTCCTATACAAATGTAGAGACCAGCGCTTTAATATTAAGTGAAATCAATGATGTAATCTTACCTTGTTCAGGAGAAACCCAAATAGATATTGCTACGGCATCTTGTGTCACGATCCCAAATGTCGCCTATAGTGGAGATTTGACAATCGTAAAGTCAAAAATTAATGGAGTATTTTTATCTTACTTTTTAAATTCCGCTAAAAAAACAACGATTGCAGCTTTATCACAAGGCAGTTCTGTGATCCACCTGTACGCTTCGCATTTGAAAACAATGAAGTTAACGGTTCCCACATCTAAAGAAGAACAGCATAAAATTGCTCAGTTTCTACAATCCATCGACCAAAAAATCGATGCGGTCGCAGAGCAAATCGAGCAAACCAAGCAATTTAAAAAAGGCTTACTGCAACAGATGTTTGTGTGAGGAACCATGGCAGAGTTAACCCTAAATAGTCTCGAAGATATTCACGCCCTGCAAGAGAGCGCCGAAGTGGAGTGCAAACTCGCGGGTGGCCGTGATGGCAAAGGCGCAGTCCCTGCCGATATGTGGGAGACCTACAGCGCGTTTGCTAACACCCGTGGTGGTGTCATCCTGCTTGGCATCAAGGAAAAGCGCGGCCAGTTTACCCTTGAAGGCATCGCCAACCCTGCCCCATTGGTTAAGAACATCGTCGATACAGCCAACAATCCCAACAAAGTAAGCTGCAATTTGCTCAGCGAGCGAGACGTACGCGTTGAGGTTATCGAAGGTAAGTCTCTTATTCGTATCGATGTACCGAGAGCCCCGCGCAAACAGCGCCCAGTTTATATCAATGGCAACCCTCTTACTGGTAGTTTTGTTCGCCGTTACGAAGCTGACCAGAAATGCTCTGCCGATAGCGTCAAACAGATGATGGCCGAGCAAGAGAACGAGCGCGACCAACGAATTTTAGAGCACTTTACCCTTGATGATATAGAGCCAGAAAGCCTGCGCGTTTATCGTCAAATGTTTAAAGATGCGAAACCTCAACACCCATTTTTAGAACTCTCAGATCAAGAGTTTCTCCGATCCATTCGTGCTTGGCGACGAGATCGCGCATCGGGTATTGAAGGGTTAACATTGGCAGGGCTAGTGATGTTTGGCCGTTGGGATGCGCTGCAAGATGCTTTTCCGGCTTACTCTCTCGACTACCAAGAGAAGGACGACAGCTCGCACCGCTGGATAGACCGTATCTACACCGATGGTTCGTGGTCTGGCAATGCCTTTGATTTCTACCGCAAGGTCTATCGTAAGCTCACCGCAGACTTAAAAGTGAGCTTTCACTTGAGTGATGGCCAACGCCTCGACACCTCTCCGGCACACGAAGCGATTCGAGAAGCTTTGGTCAACACACTCGCTCATGCTGACTTTGATTCAGAAGACAATATCTTAATTGAAAAGCATCCCGACTTTATTGGGTTTCGCAATCCTGGCTTAATGCGCATCCCAGTACAGGAAGCCATTGCTGGTGGTAACAGCCAGTGCCGCAACCCCGCTATTCATCAAATGTTCTTAAACATCGGTCTGAGTGAAAAAGCAGGCTCCGGCATTCCTAAAATATACAGCAACTGCCGTAGCCAAAACTGGCAACCGCCGCACCTCTATGAAAAGCACGAACTCGGTCAAACGTTGCTTGAACTGCGTATGGTGAATTTATTGTCACCAGAGCTCCACCAGCAGCTCGTCGAACTGTTTGGTGAAAACTACAAACAGTTGAGCGAGCTAAAACGCACCATATTGGTAACGGCTGTGACTGAATCGTGGTTTAACCATGAGCGTATCTGCTCTCTCACCTCTGAGCACACCCGAGAAGTCACACTGGCGCTGAGCCAATTGGTCTCGGCAGGGTATTTAGAGTCGGCAGGCAAACACAAAGGTAAAATTTATCACCTAAAAGGGATTGAAGTACCTACCCCAGACAACGATGCAGGCAAGAGCATCAGTTTTGTCGCCTCACCGAGTACGGCGCAACTGTCTTTGTTTGAACCGGAGCCAACAACACTAGTGCCGGACCTCAAAAATGATGCGCCGGACCTAGTGCCGGACCTAGTGCCGGACCTCAAAAGTGATGCGCCGGAGTCGACGAGTAGCTTCACAGCAGAAGACCAGCAACTCTGGGCAGAGTTAAGAGCTCTTGCACAACCAGTGTTGCAGCAACAAGGCAGGAAACAAAAATCAGATGTAAAAAACATCATTCTAGTACTCTGCTCTCATGCGGCACCGAACTGCCTGAGGCTCACCGACCTCGCCGAACTACTTGGCATGAACACAGAAACACTAAGACGCCACTACCTAAGCCCTATGGTGAAAGAGCAACAGTTATACCTAGCATTTCCGACTGTTCCTAACCATCCAGAGCAAGGCTATACCACTCAAAACAATACTAAACAGGACTAAAGCAGCGCAGGAAGGCAAATAACAACGATGGCTTATCAATCAGAACAGCAGTTAGAAGATAATCTGATCACGCAACTCAGTATGCAAGGGTTCGAGGTTGTCGCACTCAAAGACAACGACGCCCTTGAGGCGAACCTTAAAGCGCAGTTGGAACGCGTCAATCATTGTGTACTGTCGGAGTCAGAGTTTCGACAGGTGCTCGGTAAGTTAGAAAAAGGCAATATTTTCACTAAGGCCAAAACCTTGCGCGACCGGATCGCTATCACCCTCGATAATGGTGATGCAATGCATCTCACTCTGCTGTTTGATAAACCACAAAACAACCGCTTCCAGATTGCGCAGCAAATTACCGTCAAAGGCACTTATACGAATCGCTATGACGTGACGATTCTGGTCAACGGCCTGCCACTGGTCCAGTTAGAACTAAAACGCCGAGGCATTGAGCTCAAAGAGGCCTTCAATCAAATTAAGCGTTATCAAAAGCACTCTTACCATGCCAACCATCGCTTGTTTAACTACATACAGCTATTTGTGGTGTCCAATGGCGTCAATACCCAGTACTTTGCCAATAACAGTGAACTCTCTGCCAAACAGACCTTTGACTGGACCGATATCGATAACAATCGCATCAGCAAACTTCATGAATTCGCTGAGGCATTTTTAACCCCTCAGCACCTCACTGTAATGCTCAACCAATATATCGTGCTCAACGAAACAATGAAGTGTCTGATGGTGTTACGCCCTTATCAGTTTTATGCGGTAGAAGCGATCATCAATCAGGTAAAAACTTCGTCAGACAACGGCTATATTTGGCATACCACAGGCTCAGGCAAAACTCTCACCTCGTTTAAAGCGGCTCAGTTGATGACGGCCTTAACCGAGGTAGACAAAGTGATATTTGTCGTCGATAGAAAGGATCTCGACTACCAAACGGCCGAGGAGTTTAATGCTTTCTCTAAAGGCTGTGTGGATACCACCAGCAACACCCGCATTCTATTCCATCAGCTGTTAGACAAGCCAATCAAGGGCAAAGACATAAACGAAAAACGCAATAGCAAGCTGGTGGTCACTACTCTACAAAAACTCAATAATATTGTGACCAAACAGCGCTACCTGCGCGAGATGGAGGCCTTGAGAGATAAGCGTATCGTATTTATCTTTGACGAGTGCCACCGCAGTCAGTTCGGCGATACCCATCAAAACATTGTCAAATTCTTCAACAATGCGCAGCTATTTGGCTTTACGGGCACACCAATTTTTGTCGAAAATGCCGTCGCCAAGAACTCGGTCAAAAAGACCACTCAAGACCTGTTTGGCAAGCGCCTGCACGCCTATGTGATTGTCGATGCAATCCGTGACCAGAATGTGCTTAAATTTGCGATTGAATACGTTGGGCGCTATCAATACAAAGATGGCTCAAACAACAACCTCGATATTGAAGTAGAAGATATCGATACCAAGGAGCTACTCACTTCTCCTACCCGACTCGAAAAAATCACCGACTACATCATTGCCCACCATAAGCGTAAAACCCACAGTGGCGACTACAACGCGATATTCTGTGTCTCGGGCGTACCTGAGTTAATCCAATATTATGAGTTGTTTGCGAAGAAAAAGAGCGAGGGCAAGCACAACCTTAAAATCGCGACCATTTTCAGCTTTGAAGCGAACGAAGAACAAGAGTTTGAACTAGGTGTTAGCGACGATGAACAGGTCAAGGAAGTGGCCGCGAAGTATCTCAGTCAAGGCGAAAACGTCAAACTCCATAGCCGCGAAAAGCTCGAAGGCTTTATTGCCGATTACAATAAGATGTTTGGCTCAAGCTACAGCACCAAAGACAGTGACTCGTTTTACGACTACTACAAGAACATATCTAAACGAGTGAAGGCCAAAGAAGTCGATATCTTGCTGGTGGTGAATATGTTCTTAACCGGATTCGATGCGAAAACATTGAACACCATTTATGTCGACAAGAACCTCAAGCATCACGGCCTAATACAAGCTTTTTCACGCACTAACCGTATTCTGGATGAGAAGAAGTCGCATGGTAATGTCATCTGCTTTAGGAACTTGAAAAAAGCCGCCGATGAAGCGTTCACCCTGTTTTCCAACAAACAACCCAAAGAATTGATTGAGCTACCTCCTTATGATCAACTGCTCGCTGATTTCAACAAAGCCTGTGAAGCATTGAGAGTAATAACACCGGACGTGGGTGCCGTTGATCAACTGCCAGATGAAGACGCACACAAGCTATTCGTCCTTCAGTTCCGTAAACTGATGCAACTCAAGAATATGCTCAGTAACTATGCTGACTTCAATATGTCGAACACCGACATGGAAGAGCAAGAGTACCAAGACTTCACCAGTAAGTACGCCGATCTCAGCCGACAGATACGTGAATCCACCAGCAAAGAGAAAGTATCGATTCTGGAAGACGTTGATTTTGAGCTAGAGCTGCTGCACCGAGATGAAGTCAATGTCGCCTATATACTGCACTTGCTGCGTGAGTTGCACCAAGAAGAAAGCGGTGAGAGTCAGGAGAAAAAACGACAAGTTATCGCTAACCTGATCAATTCAGACCCAACCTTAATGAGCAAGAAAGAACTCATCGAGAAATTCATGAATGAGCACCTCGACGGCATACCTGCGCATGCTGATGTCGACGAAGAATTTGAGTACTTTTGGGAACGAGAGAAACGGCAAGCCCTTGAGCAATTGGCAGAAGAAGAAAAACTCAATACCGACAAGCTACAAATTTTGGTCAACCGCTATGAACTTAGCGAAGAAATGCCACTCCGCGAAGACTTTGCCGACACCTTCAGACATCTTGATTTAACGAATTTCAACTGCCACCATTTCGCTATTTCTGGAATATGAAGCTTGTTCATAAATCAAACACATGTCTGTCCCTGGATAGTTCAGTTCTGCTTGATTCAGTTGCTCAAAAAGTTTGTTCATCGCTCGATTGACTGCGGGACGAGACGCGCTGTGTACTCGTACCCGAAGCTGTTTGTTTGCTTTGTCTGGTAAAATATCTGCTTCTGTCACAAACAGCGTTTGTAGTAATTGCCTCGCCATTGGAAAGTCGATTGTTGATGAGGTAAGCATGGCTGCCATCGCTGTTTCTGCGCGATAGGCAATCATGTTTACGGTGTCTATTAACCGCTTTTTCCCTGGTAACAATTGTTCAAACTTATCTTCATCTGATAAATCCTTCCAAGTGATATGTTTGGGTGTTTGACTTAATTCTCCCTTAATCATGTTTAGTTCATTTTCATAGTGTTCTATTTCTTCTAGTAATTCTCCTCGTTGTCTTTCCCATTTCGTGTATTTGATATCTTCGGTTTCAGTTGTTTTGGTTGCGGGATTCAGTCCCATCGCTGCGAAACGCGCTAGCCGATAATTTAGTTTGGATTGTATTGAACTTCGTTGTCCTTCTTGTTGGCGTCTTGCAGGATTGACCACTCTTTGGGTATCAGAAAGCGGCTTTGTTCCATACTCTTGAAGCATATCTAGTCCGTAGTGTCGCTTCATATATCTGAAAAAGTTTTCTTGACACCACCGACTAAACATTCGTCCTGAAATAGCGGCTAGCCCCAGTTCGTAGGCGGTGCAAATAATACTGGCTTGATGGCCAGATTCAGTTAGCTTGCGCACTTCTCGCATCCACATTGCCTGCTTACCGGTCCCGACCAAGCTTCCTCGCTCAGCTAACTTCATGTTAACTTTTTCACCACTGGGCATAATGACTTCTTGGTTGGAAAAGCATTCCAGGGGCCAATTGTCATCTGGAAATTTGTGATAGGTCATACAGGCGATACGATGGTCTTTCCACATCTTGCGGAAAAAGGCAGGGCTATAACCTTCTCTATCGAAGACCAGGATAAAGCGACAGATCCACTTGTTCTGTTGTAATTCTTGTTGGCTGGGTTGGTTGGGGATGTCTTTGAGCAATCGTGGCACGATATCTTTTTCTAAGGTGTTTAGCAGCCCTGGGTCAACGGTCTTTTCAACCACAAAGAAGGGGCGGCCCGTTCCATCATTGACCCAATAGTCGGTGATGCCGCGTAAGCAGAGCCTTTCGCGTGAAACATGGCGCTTGGGGAGTTTGGTCAAGTGCCCGTGGTAAACGCGGACATGACCGTCTATATAAAGAGTGCCCGCCGCTTCTGGCTCACTTTCCATCCACTGACGACTTAAATTTGCAGCCCAGTCTTCAACTGACTTCTCTGTGGCTAGCCCTTTCACTTTTGTTCTTAGGCAGCGAACCTCCGGAATGCGATCAAGACCGAGTAGTTTGCCAAATTCCCCAGGGGCATGCTCTCGTAATTGTTCGGCGTTTCTGATACGACATAATCCCATAAACGCCAGTAATAATAGAACATGGAAGGTCTGATAATAACCTTTTAGTTTGCCAAGATACTGCTCAACGTCATTCAACAACCCATTGCTAAGTAACGCGGGTAACGCACACAACACCCCTCCTTTTGGGACATCCAGGCACGTTTCAAACTCGATAGAAGCGCCATTCTCTAGCGCGTTAAAAGCGGCTTGGGTTCGTTCATCTACGCGAGTACAAGCGGTTCCCAATAGGTCGGCGGCACTGACGTCAATGATATCGCGGGATGTCTTAGTACTCGCATTGATGGCGGGTGTTATTACCGCAGGCTTTTTTTTAAACGCCCATCACTGATGGCTTTGCCGAACGTATCTCTCTTGATCGCTAATTCACGGGCCACTTCGTTGGGAAGCATTCCTTGATCCAAATATTGTTGAGCTTGCTGTAAAACTTCAGCGGTAAATACATGCCCATTTTTTCTGGAGGCTCGCGCTTCAAAAAATGATTCGGCCCCTCTTTCTCGTAATTGTCTTAATGATCGCATCACGCTACTTTTAGAGACGGCAAAGGTCTTAATAATATCGATGGGCCGACAAGCGCCTGCATTGATTAACTGTGAGGTATGAAGCCGAAATAGTTTTTTATTAGCCGCTTGGTGAGAATATATTGGGATGCCCCCGAGGAAATAAAACCATTCATCATGACGATTGTCGACGCTGACTTGACCATTTATGATGGTCGTACCCTGGGGAATAACAGGAAGAAAGAGTTGTGGCATCCGCTATAGCCCTCTCGTGTAATTGGAGGCTTAGTTTAACTCAAATGAGTGCCATGAGTGCCATTGTTATTTCGTTGACTAGCGATTTGAGTTGTTTATCTCAAATTGCTGTAACCTACTAATTTTATTGTTACTTTTTGGTGGCTTTGCTATTTCTCGCAAGTTGCCAGATCAAGATGTCTGATGATGCCAATACCTTATCTAACAGCGCCGCTAAGGCGGTGGCGAAACGGCTGGCAACTGCGGTGGCCCATGAGGATGTAGTGCGCGACTGGCAGCAGATCCAGCCCATGTTGGCGACCATCATCGCTCAGATGGGCACCAGCAACGGTATCATTTTGTTGCTCTTCATCTCTGCCTTGGGGTTAGGGATAACCAATATCATGTTGATGGCGGTGTTTGAACGAACCCGGGAGTTTGGCGTCTTGATGGCGATAGGTATGGTTAAGGGCAAGCTGTTTCGGCTGATTTTATTGGAGTCTTTACTGCTGGGGCTTAGTGGCGCGCTATTGGGGCTGGCGCTGAGCATAGTGGTGATAAGGATACTGGCCCATACCGGCATCGCCCTTGGCAACATGGCCGAAGGCCTGGGCGCCTTTGGGGTGTCGACGACCCTTTATCCTCAGGTATCGCCCGGCCAGTACCTGGCGACTCTGCTGATGGTGGTGATCGTCAGTCTGCTAGCGGCCCTCTATCCGGCCCGGCAGATCATAAAGCAGCGACCTGTGGATGCCATGTCGCAAAAGCACTAACACTATGACGACTGACGTTGAATATTGATGATGAATAGTTCTTGGAGTCGAATGAGATAATGACCATAGCAACCAAAGGATTAACCAAGGTCTATAACCCGGAGAGCGATTTTCCCGTCACCGCGGTTAAGCCGCTGGATCTGACCATAGCTCAGGGGGAGTTTGTTGCCATAATGGGGCCGTCTGGTTCGGGAAAAACGACACTGCTGAACATGATAGGTGGCATCGACAGTCCCAGCAGCGGCGCTGTGTTGATTGACGGTGAGAACATCGCTAAGTTGGGTGAGCAGGCATTAATCGCCTTTCGCCGCGATCACGTGGGCTTCATCTTTCAGGACTATAGCCTGTTGCCTGTGTTAACGGCGCTGGAAAATGTGGAATTTGTCATGCAGCTGCAAGGGCGCAGCGAAGCCGAATGTCGCAAGCGGGCCACAGAGCTGCTCACTCAGGTAGGGCTTGAGAGTCAGATGCATAAGATACCGGCCAAACTCTCTGGCGGGCAGCAGCAGCGGGTGGCGGTCGCGCGGGCCTTAGCGTCTCGTCCCAGATTTGTAATGGCCGATGAGCCCACCGCCAATTTAGATGCCAAGAGCACCGCCGAATTACTGGATATCATGCAGCGATTAAACGAGCAGGAGGACACGACCTTTATCTTCTCAACCCATGATCCCAGGGTGATTGCCAGGGCGAAACGGGTCATTGTCTTTGAAGATGGTCAGTTGGTGGAGGGCAGATGTCAGTGACGCGCAGCGCCCCGGCGCTGTTTGGGCTCTTGACCTTAGGGCTGGCCTTGCCATCGCTGGCATCGCCTATCCCGGGTGTCGCCCCTGAGGAGGCCTGGCAACTTGATGGTTATGTGAGTTACTTAGGCTCTGTCATCGACCCAGATAATGGTGACGCGCTGTGGGATAACCTGATACATCAGCGGCTCAATCTGGAATATCGTTGGGATGCAGGTGTTAGGATGAATCTGGGACTGCGTAATCGTCTGACGGCGGGTGACTCGGCCCGATTGCCCGGTTATGGCGAGCTCTTGGGCTGGGATCCCGGCTACTGGGATCTGTCACTCAACTGGCTCGACAGAGATGGTTGGGTTGGTAATAGCCAGTTAGATCGCGCCTATCTTAGCTGGCAAGTCAATGCCGATTGGCAGCTAAGTGCAGGCAGGTTCAGAGTCAATTGGGCCATGAGCACCCTTTGGAACCCAAACGATATCTTTAACGCCTATTCGATTTACGATGTCGATTATGCCGAGCGCCGCGGAGTCGATGCCCTTAGGGTCAATCGCCGTTTGGGCGTTGCCAGTCTCCTCGAGCTGGTTTATAGCCAGTCAGGGGAGCAGAACCATTACTACGCCGGTCGCTATCTCGGTCATTACTCGGGGTGGGATTGGCAGATTATTGCTGGCAAGGCCGCCGAGGATATCGTCTTGGGCTTTGGGTTTGCTGGCGATATTGCCGGGGCAGGGTTTCGCGGCGAATATAGTCATTTCGAGCCTCAAGAGGAGTTATCGGTTCAGTCAGGCCCTGATGTTGCGCCTTTGGGGAGCGTCACGCACTTCTCGAGTTCGGTGGCGACGTTAGAGCTGGATTACAGCTTTGCGTCTGAGGCCAACTGGCGCGTGCTTGGCGCCGCGCTCTATATCTCTGAACCCTTAGCCATAGATAATGCCTTGCTGTATCTGAATCTGCCGTTAACTGCGCGCACTTTGAGTTTTACGCCGTGGACCTTTTACCTGGAGACAGGTTTGGATCTGTCGCCGCTGAGCCGCCTTAATGGCGCAGTAAGCTATTATGATGACGGCTCCTATTTCTACGGCGTCACCTACCAGTATTCCCAGGCCGATGATTGGCAGTTAAGTGTGATAGGTCAGCGTTTCGATGGTTCGCCCGCCAGCCTCTTTGGTCAATCGGCGTCTACTTTGGGTTATCTGCAGCTCAAATGGAGTTTTTAGGGGAAGTTCTGTTTTTAGTGAAAGTGGTGTTCCACTTGTCCGAATGATACCCTTGAGTCGACGCTATTTTTGATGGATACCCCAGTTTTTGAACACCTCTTTCGCTTCTTCGCTGCCCGTTAACCTATACCTATGTAAGTTGTCACAGCCTATTGGCGAGGACACGAAGCAGGCGCTGCGCCAGTGGTTACCCCAAGATGAGCGCAATAAAGTGGATCGCTATCTGCAGCCTAAGGCTCGAGAGAAAGCGCTGCTGGTGAGGTGTTACCTGCGCGCGCTGCTCTCTGAGGTTGATGCGCGCAAGCAAGCCGATGCCAGTCTGGCAATTAAACCTGATGCATGGCGTTTCGATTATCTAAAGAAAGGTAAGCCTGTGTTAGCCAGTGATTGCGCCGAGCGTTCGGGGCTGATATTTAACCTCAGCCATAGTGGCGACTATTTGCTGCTGGCTATCACTCAAGGAACTGATGCCTTGGCGTTGGGAGTGGATATCGAGCGAAAGCGGCAAAACACCAACATCCATGCCATTCTCAATCATTATTTTACCCCCCAGGAAACCCAGGCTTTGTTGGCTTTGCCCGAGCATCAGCAGCGGGATCGTTTTTTTGATCTCTGGGCGCTTAAGGAGTCGTATATCAAGGCGAAAGGGATGGGGTTGGCCTTATCCCTAAAATCTTTTTATTTTGAACTCGCTAGCATGCAATCTCAGACCTTAAGCTTTGTTGGGAGAGAGCCGCAAACGGCCAGTATAGCGCAGTCGGTAAGCCTGTTTTTGCAGGGGGGTAAGGGGCTGGGTATTCCAGTAGGTCAGTGGCAGAGCTGGCTCGGGCAATTTGAGCAGGAATATCGTTTTGCGCTCAGCATTAAGACGGAGCGTGAAATTACCTGGCATTGCCACAGCGTGGGTATCCAACAGCTGCTGTTATCTTGTTAGGTTAAAAAAGCAGGAAAACCTCAGTTTTCCTGCAAAAGGGAGTATTGGCGGCCTGCCACCCCTTAGGGCGACAGGTTAAGGCTTAGTAGTTCGCCTGGAAGGTTAACCAGAGTTTGTCAGTGTCGTTAGAGAAGCCATATCCTTTATCGGCGCCGCTGAAGCTTGCGTATTTCACGCTGACGTTATAGCGTTTGGCGAAAGGATAGGTGGCCGATACGCCCCACTCTTTACCCATGTCTACATCACCAAAATCAGAGTCAAACTTGTTGTACCTAGCTAGCAGCTTCAAGCCTGCAACTTTGGCCGTGACGATAAGGTGGGTATCTATGATTCCGTTTTCCCAGTTCCCTTTGCCGCCGAAAAGGAACTTATCTGTCCAACCGTTTTGGGCATGCAGGGTCGCCAGGGGGGTAATAAATCCAGCTTTGCCATCGTCAGAACCCAATACCTCATAACCAACTTTCGCACCGAAGGCATCGAAGTTTACGCCAGCACCCAGTTTATAGTAAGGGGCTGAGTAGCTGACTGGGTTATCGCCGCCTTCGGATTGCTGGGCGTATTCAGCCTCATAGTTAAACTTGAGTTTATCGAGTTTGATATCGCCCGTGGCACGCAGACCATAGGTGTTTGTCGAGAAGGCTGCCACATTGATGTTGTCGATCAGGTAGGCGTAGCCACTTAGCTTGATAAACTCTAATCCTTTATAGTTCACATTAACTAGGTGAGTTTTATTCTTGTGCTCATCTTTACCTGAGCCTTCAGGGAAGATGCGATTTACGTTGTTCACATAGGCGTAGTAAGCAGTTAGGCCTGCAACCTCAGTATTCTTCACCGAGAAGGCATCATAGGTCTGTTCATTTTGGCGGAAGCCGACACCACCCACGAAACGCTCATTGTCGAGCAGGATGCGCTGCCGACCATATTGGACCAAGGTGTTAGCCGGGCCACGGTAACCGATAAAGGCCTGATTGATTTGTGTATATTCATAGTCGGCAATCAGAGGCTCGTCGTCAGTAGAGCGCACATCGTCCACTTCTGCCAGGGCAAACAGCTTGTAGATATCACCAGTTTGATAGGTCAGACGCGTGCGCAGTGTTGTTTGATTTTGCTGATCGACATCGGCCAGATCCACATCTTCATAGCGCAAGCGAAATTGTACATTTACCTTAGAATCATCGATAAAGGCCTTTTTTAGTGGGTCAACACTTTCTGCACTAAGGGCTGAGGTTGAAAGACTGGCAAGTACGGCGAGGCTGAGGGCGTGAAGTTTCATTAATTGTAATCCTTTTGTTTGGTCATTGCTCTTGAATTATTATAAGTCTGCAAAAGGATTGATTTCTTGACCTAAAATAATGTTACATAGCGATTGATTTTTTCTGTTAATAATTGTGATAAAGATCATTAGCTTGTACCTATTTAGGGGTATCTCTAAGGTGGTATTTTTAGCGATGGGTAAATAATATTCAGACATCTTGATTTAACGAATTTCAACTGCCACCATTTCGCTATTTCTGGAATATGAAGCTTGTTCATAAATCAAACACATGTCTGTCCCTGGATAGTTCAGTTCTGCTTGATTCAGTTGCTCAAAAAGTTTGTTCATCGCTCGATTGACTGCGGGACGAGACGCGCTGTGTACTCGTACCCGAAGCTGTTTGTTTGCTTTGTCTGGTAAAATATCTGCTTCTGTCACAAACAGCGTTTGTAGTAATTGCCTCGCCATTGGAAAGTCGATTGTTGATGAGGTAAGCATGGCTGCCATCGCTGTTTCTGCGCGATAGGCAATCATGTTTACGGTGTCTATTAACCGCTTTTTCCCTGGTAACAATTGTTCAAACTTATCTTCATCTGATAAATCCTTCCAAGTGATATGTTTGGGTGTTTGACTTAATTCTCCCTTAATCATGTTTAGTTCATTTTCATAGTGTTCTATTTCTTCTAGTAATTCTCCTCGTTGTCTTTCCCATTTCGTGTATTTGATATCTTCGGTTTCAGTTGTTTTGGTTGCGGGATTCAGTCCCATCGCTGCGAAACGCGCTAGCCGATAATTTAGTTTGGATTGTATTGAACTTCGTTGTCCTTCTTGTTGGCGTCTTGCAGGATTGACCACTCTTTGGGTATCAGAAAGCGGCTTTGTTCCATACTCTTGAAGCATATCTAGTCCGTAGTGTCGCTTCATATATCTGAAAAAGTTTTCTTGACACCACCGACTAAACATTCGTCCTGAAATAGCGGCTAGCCCCAGTTCGTAGGCGGTGCAAATAATACTGGCTTGATGGCCAGATTCAGTTAGCTTGCGCACTTCTCGCATCCACATTGCCTGCTTACCGGTCCCGACCAAGCTTCCTCGCTCAGCTAACTTCATGTTAACTTTTTCACCACTGGGCATAATGACTTCTTGGTTGGAAAAGCATTCCAGGGGCCAATTGTCATCTGGAAATTTGTGATAGGTCATACAGGCGATACGATGGTCTTTCCACATCTTGCGGAAAAAGGCAGGGCTATAACCTTCTCTATCGAAGACCAGGATAAAGCGACAGATCCACTTGTTCTGTTGTAATTCTTGTTGGCTGGGTTGGTTGGGGATGTCTTTGAGCAATCGTGGCACGATATCTTTTTCTAAGGTGTTTAGCAGCCCTGGGTCAACGGTCTTTTCAACCACAAAGAAGGGGCGGCCCGTTCCATCATTGACCCAATAGTCGGTGATGCCGCGTAAGCAGAGCCTTTCGCGTGAAACATGGCGCTTGGGGAGTTTGGTCAAGTGCCCGTGGTAAACGCGGACATGACCGTCTATATAAAGAGTGCCCGCCGCTTCTGGCTCACTTTCCATCCACTGACGACTTAAATTTGCAGCCCAGTCTTCAACTGACTTCTCTGTGGCTAGCCCTTTCACTTTTGTTCTTAGGCAGCGAACCTCCGGAATGCGATCAAGACCGAGTAGTTTGCCAAATTCCCCAGGGGCATGCTCTCGTAATTGTTCGGCGTTTCTGATACGACATAATCCCATAAACGCCAGTAATAATAGAACATGGAAGGTCTGATAATAACCTTTTAGTTTGCCAAGATACTGCTCAACGTCATTCAACAACCCATTGCTAAGTAACGCGGGTAACGCACACAACACCCCTCCTTTTGGGACATCCAGGCACGTTTCAAACTCGATAGAAGCGCCATTCTCTAGCGCGTTAAAAGCGGCTTGGGTTCGTTCATCTACGCGAGTACAAGCGGTTCCCAATAGGTCGGCGGCACTGACGTCAATGATATCGCGGGATGTCTTAGTACTCGCATTGATGGCGGGTGTTATTACCGCAGGCTTTTTTTTAAACGCCCATCACTGATGGCTTTGCCGAACGTATCTCTCTTGATCGCTAATTCACGGGCCACTTCGTTGGGAAGCATTCCTTGATCCAAATATTGTTGAGCTTGCTGTAAAACTTCAGCGGTAAATACATGCCCATTTTTTCTGGAGGCTCGCGCTTCAAAAAATGATTCGGCCCCTCTTTCTCGTAATTGTCTTAATGATCGCATCACGCTACTTTTAGAGACGGCAAAGGTCTTAATAATATCGATGGGCCGACAAGCGCCTGCATTGATTAACTGTGAGGTATGAAGCCGAAATAGTTTTTTATTAGCCGCTTGGTGAGAATATATTGGGATGCCCCCGAGGAAATAAAACCATTCATCATGACGATTGTCGACGCTGACTTGACCATTTATGATGGTCGTACCCTGGGGAATAACAGGAAGAAAGAGTTGTGGCATCCGCTATAGCCCTCTCGTGTAATTGGAGGCTTAGTTTAACTCAAATGAGTGCCATGAGTGCCATTGTTATTTCGTTGACTAGCGATTTGAGTTGTTTATCTCAAATTGCTGTAACCTACTAATTTTATTGTTACTTTTTGGTGGCTTTGCTATTTCTCGCAAGTTGCCAGATCAAGATGTCTGACCTTAGAAACGAAACCCACCATTCTGCAACGCAAAAAGATTGTCGGCCGCTTAGCCGAGAGGTTTAAAGGGTTTGTTGATACGTTTATTGGTGGGTTTTAATCAAATGAAAAACAGGGAAGAAGTAGCACAATCACTGAAGGATTCATATACATCATCAAAGAGTAATGACAAAAAAGGAATACTGGTATTCCTTTGGTGTGTGATACTTATCATCGCATTCATTGTTACCTGTCGGACGATCTTTACTCTAGGGTTTGTGCACGGTTTCAGCCTCGCGTCGATTTCTGCCCTATTTTGGCTATGGGATAGTTTCGAGGCAATTGGAAAAGGAAGCAAAGGCGGCTTCTTAGTCAGAGCTCTAGGTGGAGCTCTGCTGATAACATCAATTTTACTTGGCCCAAGCAAGTATGTGCTTTCGCAAGCTGAAAAAGCGAAGAACGACAACCACCCCGACACTTTAGTTGCTGATATTAAAGATCGGTTATGGTCAAATAGTACAGATTAATTCGGCCACTAGTATCACTTATCGGTGCTAGAAATCACCACCATAGAAGCTAAAGTACAACACTACGAACATAAACAAGGTGAATGCCAGTTGGCGTTATCTGTGTCATTTTAGAGCTGTACACGTAACCATACTGCCCCAGTAAATCAATGCTGTGGTAAGCCAAAGCAATCGCGGACGCCACACCAACTAAGGCACTGTATAGACATAATTTTGTGATTAATGGTGTCCATCTTTCACCAATTACTGCTCTTGCTGGTTTTCCTGTAAAAATAGCTATGGGCAATGTAACTATAATGACCACCAGCGCCCCTAAAAATCCTAAAGGCATCCATAACGCGAGAAGTGAAATCTGAACTTGGGGCTCATAATGTAAGATATCTTGATAATCACTGATAACCCCTTGAGTTACATAAAAGTAGCCCCAAACACTCGCCATTAAAAACAGTAACCCTGCGGCTCGCATACTATTCGATAGCACCTTCTAGCTCCTGCACGATTTTATTAGACACCTCAAAATCTCCCCACAGATAATCGATAGCGACGTATGTAGCGGCCATAGCAAGAAAACCAACGACAACATATCCAGTGAGTGTTGCGCCGACAACTAGGGCTAACTCTCCCGCTCCAAATTGAGTCAACGCTTTTAGCATGTCGGACCCAACATTACCGAACCAATCGACTAAGTGATAGTCGTTGTCAAAATACAGGTTCGTGCTGGCAATACTAGCAGAGACCACGAATGTGACTACACCTGCTCCTTTAAAGTTCGCAGCTCTAGCTTTCGGGCTAAAGCCAATTTGCTGAGCCTTTAAACCATCCAGCGGATACTTTTTAGGGCTCATCTTTATTCTCGTGCCCTGAATAAAGGCATGCTTGAGCGCCTTTCCATTTTTACGTCCAGAAAACGCTATAAATTCTTTCCCTTTGCTTTTTACTATATCTGCCTTTATGCCAACATCACCAAACTCTTTTGCTAATGTTTTAGCATCAAAAAGGGGTTCAACATTATTGAAATGTCCCTTAGCTGTATTGATATGAGCAGCCAAAACCGCCGCATCTTTACCGCGCTCCACCCACATATTATTTAGAACCTTATGAGCATCATCTAGGTCGGTAATAAGTACATGCTGGCGGTTTTTAGCCATTTCCTCTTCAAGGGAACACTGCAAACCAAATGAATCGTTGAGTTTTTGGGGAGTTTTTAGACCTTGAGTGACTCGATTGCGATTGGCCAATGTTTCGGCTCGTTGCTGAGCGTAGCGTTGCTCGTTAGCTTGAATATACTGCCAATCCTTTTCGCTTTGCGCTAAGCGCTCCGCTCTCTGTTTCGCAATCCGCTCTTTGGCACTAAGAGCTTTAGGTGGTGAGGATGGCGGAGTATCTCCCTCAAGCCATCTCATGTTATCTCTTACCATTTACGCTATCTCCTGTTTAGCGCGAAAATACTACAACAGAAAATAGCGAGGTAAAAACTTGCCTACAGGCAACAATTGACCTATAAGCAGTACGTTAGGCCTTTAAGGGTACAATGTTTTCATCTTTCATGGCCAGTACGTCCAGATATTCAATCCACATATCAAGAGCCGCTCTCTTTTCTGGCATATACTGACTTCGATTATAAATAGCCATCACTCCCCCAAGACTATGACCTAGTAATTGTTCCACAATATGTGGGGCTACACCTTTATCACTAAGAAGGGTGGCGAAGGTTCGACGTAGATCATGGATAGTCCAACTTTCATTATGCCCGAGACGCTCCCATAATTGTCGACAAAATTCGCTAACAGCTTCAGCGTTTTTCAGTTCACCTAGAATACAATCGTTAGGCTTTGCATCACCTTTTAAAGCCAATAGCCATTCTTTCAATGATTCTGGAATAGGTCGAAAAATCTTTTTCCCATTTTTACTATGAGCTTTAGGGACAGTCCACAGCATCTCTTCAAAGTTCCATTCAGACCAAGTTGATAATCTGACCTCTTGTGTTCTGGCACCAAAAATAGTCAGTAGTCGAATAAGGTGAACATAATATGGTAAGAGCTTGGAGCACTCGATTAATTGCAAAACATCTACGAGCTCTTGAATTGAAAGTACCCTGTCTTTTTTATTCTGTTTTTTTCCTACATCAGAAATAGCCAAATCGTCTAAAGCTCGGCTGGTGGCATAGCGACGAACTCTACAAAATTTCAAAGCTTGCTTCGCATTCTGTAACACATAACCAGCAGCAACAGCGGCTGGGCGTTGTTTGCCCGGAATTCCTTTACGAATCCTATCAAAACACTCCACCCAGTGGCGTGTTTCTGTTTGTTCAATAGGAAGCTTTCCAATATAGGGGTAGAGATGACGCGCAAACTGGGCGCGATGTTTATCGACATTGACTCGATTCTCCTCCGCGTACTCCACAAGCCAGTATTCTAAAGCCTCTGAGACCGTCACAGGGTGCAGCTTTTCTTCACGTTCAATGCTGCGCTTTTGTTTAGGGTCAAAGCCTTCAGCTAACCACACTCTGCACTGGTCTGCTGCATCTCGCGCTTTCACTAGCGATAAGGCGGGATAATCCCCCAAATCCATTCGCTTGTTCTGGCCACCTATCTTGTAACGGTACTGCCAGCGAACTTTTCCTTTCGCAGATACGCGAGCGCCTAAGCCGTGGCCGTCGGTCAATACAAATGCCTTAGCATGATTCTTGCCTACAACTGACTTTAAATGTTTGTCGTATAGTTTGCCCATGATGTCCTCTTAAAGGGTACACATAACAAATCACATGTACCCCAATATGTACCCCGGAATCATAATAAGATCGAAGACAACTAAAAACAAACAAAAACAAGATTCATACTAATCATTTGAATATAAAAGATTTAAACTACCAAAACAGAACGGACACAAACATACAAAAACGATAAATTTGATAATACGGCATGAACTAATCATTCATTGCATTATTTATCGATTAAAGCCGGGCTCATTTTGTGAGCCCGGCTTTTTAATATTAATGATATCGATAGTAGTACAAGGATTCATCAATCTGTGATCAATTCCGATTGCGTATGAAAAAGTGGCCGATATAATGAAAAATTACTACTTTTTTTGAGCGCTCTACATGATTGATATGCAAAAGGAAGAATGGCTAAGCTTGATGCTTAGAGAGCTGCCTGATCGTCTATTGATCATGTCTGCTGACGGTATCGTGATTGATACTTTCGGTGAGCCCTCTGCCGCTCGCACCTCACTGCAACATCAAGTCGTGGGTCAGCATTACCATCAACTCCTGCCCCAGCAAATCGTTGAACGCTTTACCCATCATTTTACTCAAGCTCTAAACTGTGGCACTCGCGGCCAACTTCGTTACTCGCTGTGTGCGAGTGAGCAGTTACAACTGTCTATCGAAGCGCTAGAAGCATGGCAGGAGCACGAACAACGATGGTTTGAAGCCAATTTAAAGCCGGTTACTTTAAGTAACGGGCTTCAGTATGTGTTATGGCAAGAGCGGGAAATAACCCAAAGTTACTTACAGCAGACCGAGCTTAAAAAGCAGGCAGAAACCGATGAGTTAACCGGCATTCTCAATCGACGCGCGTTTATGACCCACTTAGAGCGAGAATTTGACCGCCCGCAGCAGCGCCACCTCAGTTGCTTAATGATCGATATAGACCACTTTAAAGAGATCAACGATCAAGTGGGTCACCTCTCTGGTGACGAGGTGATTACGCACGTAGCACAAATTTGTAAAACCATGGTGCGCAGCCACGACCACATCGGCCGTCTAGGGGGAGAAGAGTTTGGTGTCATCCTAACCCAAACCAACGCCATTCAAGCCTACGACATCGCTGAGCGCATTCGAGATAGCGTGGCTTCAACTCCTTGCCATGTTGACGACCATGTGATTACTCCGACCGTGAGTATTGGTATTGCAGAGCTCAACGCTCAAGTCTCGTCGGTGCGCGAGTTAATGGTTCAAGCAGACAAAGCCATGTACTATTCAAAGCAGACCGGACGAAATCAAGTCACCCTCTATTATGACAACCTGCCGCAAATCAAAACCAACACTAAGCTAAACGTGAACATTCGTCGCGCCTCTTAGCGCTGACAGCTTCCTTGGGGTTCCTCGCTCGCCAGCGCGGTTAAAATAGAGCAATGACTAGCATCATCATCGACGTCGCCGCAGCAAGCATCATTGATCTTTTTTAGAGCCGCACGAATACGGGTCAACTCACCGATCTTCTCATCAATCAAATCCAATTTAGCCGAGGTGATCGCCTTGACTTCAGCGCAGCTGTGCTCCGTCGCTTCTAAACGAATTTCCAATAACTCGCGGATCTCTTCTAGGCTCAAGCCAAGGTCTTTAGCGCGGATGATAAAGTTGACCTGCTGCTGATTGCTTTCATTGTAGAGACGGTAGCCTGAACTGCTGCGCCCTGCAGGTTTAATCAGCTGGTTTTTTTCGTAAAAACGCAACGTATCCGCTGTGACTTGACAGCGTTTTGCCAGTTCGCCGATCTGAAACATAACACTTCCTATTTAACGCTTTCATTACGTTTACCATCAACAATGGCTGTTTTTGCAATTATTTTTGCGATGCCAAACGATTGCGCGAGCTTTTTTGTAATAAATTAGTTAGAATGTGCGCCACCAAACTCAGAGACTCGTTTTGCATCAGTGGATGATGACAAAGGTCTTTACCAAAACTGGCCAATCTCTTACCCGTTAGCAATATAACAGAGCGTAAGAACAAGTTCATTTTTGGCAAATATCTTTATATTAACTCTGTGACTTTGAGGAAATGGAAGCATGACTAACGCTCGTCCTATTCGCCGCGCTTTAATTAGCGTATCAGACAAGACTGGTATCGTAGAATTTGCTCAGGCTCTTGCTGAGCGTGGCGTGGATATCCTATCCACTGGCGGCACCGCTCGCCTACTGGCAGAAAAAGGCATCTCAGTAACCGAAGTGTCTGACTACACTGGATTTCCTGAGATGATGGATGGTCGTGTTAAGACACTACACCCTAAAGTGCACGGTGGTGTGCTAGGTCGTCGTGGTCAAGACGATGAGGTCATGCAAAAGCACGGCATCAATCCAATCGATATGGTGGTGGTTAACCTTTACCCATTCGCGGAAACCGTGGCAAAAGAAGGCTGTACTCTCGCTGACGCCGTTGAAAACATCGATATCGGCGGCCCGACTATGGTTCGTTCTGCAGCGAAAAACCACAAAGACGTGACTATCGTGGTCAATGCACACGACTACGACCGTGTTATCGCTGAGATGGACGCGAACGACAAATCTCTTACTCTAGACACTCGTTTTGACCTAGCTATCGCAGCATTTGAGCACACGGCGTCTTACGATGGCATGATCGCCAACTACTTCGGCACTATGGTCCCATCATACGGTGACAACAAAGACGGTGATGAAGAGAGCAAATTCCCTCGCACTTTCAACCAGCAGTTCATCAAGAAGCAAGACATGCGCTACGGTGAGAACAGCCACCAAGATGCTGCTTTCTACGTAGAAGCAAATCCAGAAGAAGCGTCTGTTTCAACTGCGCGTCAAATCCAAGGTAAAGCCCTTTCTTACAACAATATTGCGGATACAGACGCAGCGCTTGAGTGCGTGAAAGAGTTCGACCAGCCAGCTTGTGTCATCGTTAAGCACGCTAACCCATGTGGTGTAGCGCTAGGCAGTAATATCCTAGAAGCGTACAACCGCGCATACCAAACCGACCCTACCTCAGCGTTTGGTGGCATCATCGCCTTTAACCAAGAGCTAGACGCAGCAACAGCAACAGCGATCGTTGAGCGTCAGTTTGTTGAAGTGATCATTGCACCATCGGTGTCTGCTGAAGCAGTTAAAGTGGTTGCAGCGAAGAAGAACGTTCGCCTACTTGAGTGTGGCGAGTGGACTACCAAGACAACTGGCTTTGATGTTAAACGTGTTAACGGTGGCCTTCTAGTTCAAGACCGTGACCAAGGCATGGTAAGCCTGGATGACCTTAAAGTGGTCTCTAAACGCCAGCCGACCGAAGAAGAGCTCAAAGATGCGCTATTCTGCTGGAAAGTCGCGAAATACGTAAAATCAAACGCGATTGTTTACTCAAAAGGCGACATGACTATCGGTGTCGGCGCGGGCCAAATGAGCCGCGTTTACTCTGCGAAGATCGCGGGCATCAAAGCCGCCGACGAAGGCCTGCAAGTTGAAGGTTGTGTGATGGCATCGGATGCCTTCTTCCCATTCCGTGATGGTATCGATGCAGCAGCCGAAGCGGGCATTAAGTGCGTGATTCAACCGGGCGGCTCTATGCGTGATGACGAAGTTATCGCAGCAGCCGATGAGCATGGTATGGCGATGATCTTTACGGGGATGCGTCACTTCCGTCATTAGAAATGAGGTCCTAGTTCCTAGAGACGAGTTCCTAGGGATAGGAGGCGAGTTGCTAGCACCTAGCTCCTGGACAGGATTCTCTCGGAGCTAGGCGAAATAGCACTGACTTGTCGTCATTCTGAACAGCGAGGCACGAGCGTGATTCAGAATCCATTTACGCGAATGTAGTTACTAGATTCCAGATAACTCGTTCCTCGTTTCTGGAATGACAAAATTTAGTTTTAAGGAATTAGATATGCGAGTTTTAATTATCGGCTCTGGCGGTCGTGAACACGCTTTAGGTTGGAAAGCGGCACAAAACCCAAATGTTGAAACAGTGTTCGTTGCACCAGGTAACGCAGGTACCGCTCTTGAGCCAAAACTTGAGAATGTTGATATCGGTGTCGAAAGCATCGCTGAGTTGGTTGCGTTCGCCAAAGAGAAACAAATTGAGCTGACTATCGTTGGCCCTGAAGCGCCACTGGTTATTGGTGTGGTGGATGCATTCCGTGAAGCTGGATTGCCGATTTTTGGTCCAACTCAAGCAGCGGCTCAACTTGAGGGCTCCAAAGCTTTCACTAAAGACTTCTTAGCGCGCCATAACATCCCAACCGCGGCTTACGCTAACTTCACAGAGATTGAACCTGCCCTCGCTTACGTACGCGAGCAAGGTGCACCTATCGTGGTTAAAGCCGATGGTCTTGCTGCGGGTAAAGGTGTGATCGTTGCAATGACACTAGAAGAAGCCGAAGACGCCATCAAAGACATGCTAGCGGGCAACGCGTTTGGTGAAGCGGGTAGCCGAGTAGTTATCGAAGAGTTCCTTGATGGCGAAGAAGCCAGCTTCATCGTGATGGTTGATGGCGCAAGCGTGTTACCGATGGCCACCAGCCAAGACCATAAACGTGTTGGCGACAAAGACACCGGTCCTAACACTGGCGGCATGGGCGCCTACTCGCCAGCCCCGGTAGTGACACCTGAAATCCATAACCGCATCCTTGAAGAAGTTATCTACCCAACCGTTCGCGGAATGGATGCAGAAGGCGCACCCTACACTGGCTTCCTCTACGCAGGCCTGATGATCGATAAAGACGGTACACCAAAGGTTATTGAATATAACTGCCGCTTTGGCGACCCAGAAACACAACCGATCATGATGCGTATGGAGTCGGACCTTGTTGAGCTATGTTTGATGGCTATCGATGAGAAACTCGATCAAGCAGAGTCTAAGTGGGATCCTCGTGCGTCGATTGGCGTGGTACTCGCAGCAGGCGGTTACCCAGGTGATTACGCCAAAGGTGACGTAATTTCTCTGCCAGAGAGCGAGCAAGACGGTGAAAAAATCTTCCACGCCGGCACAGCCAACAATGCTGCAGGAGACGTAGTGACCAACGGCGGTCGCGTACTGTGTGCCACCGCACTAGGAAATAGCGTCTCAGAAGCTCAGCAGCGCGCTTACGCACTGGCTAACCAGGTAAGCTGGAATGGTATGTTCCACCGCAACGACATTGGCTACAGAGCGATTGCACGCGAGCAAGGGGAATAGGTGAGAGTTTCTAGTTTCTAGAATAAAGAAAAGGCTTGGTGTTTTGGATACCAAGCCTTTTTTGTTGAATGGTGATTTGACTGTTCGAGCGAGATGAAATTATACCAAACGGGATAAATAGGTGATCAGATAATTGCGCAGGAAAAATCGTTGAGAGCAAGGCATAGATTGCA
>JBCAXU010000005.1:0-34306 GCA_038533895.1 Pseudomonadota bacterium
GATATTTATGCTGTTTGGTATAATATCGTAAAACAACCAAAAAGAGCCTAGTGAGCAGTGCTCGCTAGGCTTTTTTTATCACTTGTGATTTGGCTTAACGTTGCCCTTGTTGTCTGGCGCCAGCCTTGCCTTTTCCGCTAGGCTTACCACCGCGAGGGGGCTGACCTTTGCTTGCCGACTGGTTACGGGTGGACTGACCGTTACGACTTGCTTGATTGCTGCCGCTGCGCTTGCCACCATTTTTTCCACGACCTTCTCCATGCATCTTTTCAAAGCCAGGTTGCGACTTAGTGTGCTTGGTTGCGAAGCGTTGAGAACCATGACGACCAGACTTGCGACGCTGAGCGGGTGTTTGCGTCTCGACATCCTCCGCTGGCACAAGGCAACTTGGCTTGTCGCCAATCAAATGTTTTTTGCCCATGCTGACCAAGGCTTCGCGAATCATAGGCCAGTTCGCTGGATCGTGATAACGCAACAACGCTTTATGTAGACGGCGTTGACGTTCCCCTTTTGCAACCGGCACGACCTCACGCTGTTTGTACTTAACCCGTTTCAACGGGTTAGTTTCGGAGTAATACATAGAGGTGGCATTACACATAGGCGATGGGTAGAAGTTTTGTACTTGGTCACACTCGAAGTTGTTGTTCTTCAGCCACAACGCTAAATTCAGCATGTCTTCATCTTCAGTGCCGGGATGGGCAGAGATGAAGTACGGAATCAAATATTGCTTTTTACCCGCTTCAGCACTGTACTTTTCAAACATCTCTTTGAAGCGGTCATAAGTGCCCATGCCTGGTTTCATCATCAGGTTTAGTGGGCCTTTCTCGGTATGTTCTGGTGCAATTTTTAAGTAGCCACCAACGTGGTGAGTGACCAGCTCTTTCACGTATTCAGGCGACTCAATCGCTAAATCGTATCGTACGCCAGACGCGATCATTACTTTCTTGATCCCCTCTACTTTGCGAGCTTCGCGGTAAAGGTCGATAGTGTGCTTGTGGTCGGTGTTAAGTTTGTGACAAATACCAGGGAAAACACACGACGGACGGCGACAGTTGGCTTCGGCTTTAGGATCGCTACAACCCAAACGATACATGTTCGCGGTTGGCCCACCTAAGTCTGAAATGGTGCCGGTAAAGCCAGGAACTTTGTCACGGATCTGTTCTAGTTCGCTCAAAATCGATTCTTTAGAGCGGTTTTGAATAATACGACCTTCGTGTTCGGTAATCGAACAGAACGAGCAACCACCAAAACAGCCGCGCATGATATTGACCGAGGTTTTGATCATGTCATAGGCAGGGATCTTAGCTTTGCCATACATAGGATGCGGAACTCGTGCGTAAGGCAGGTCAAACACGTAGTCCATCTCTTCAGTGGTTAATGGAATCGGTGCTTGGTTGACCCATAGCTCGCGGTCACCATGGCGCTGAATCAATGCACGCCCTGAATATGGGTTCGTTTCAAGGTGCATGATGCGGCTCGCGTGAGCGTAAAGGATGCGGTCGTTGTTGAGCTTTTCGAATGGAGGCAAGCGAACCGCTGTGGTTTTCGCATCGTGACGAGACGGACGAATGGTGATCGGCTGTGCTTTAGGCTCTTCGCTGCTGGCTTTGGTTTCACACTGTTCTTCGACCAGATAAGGGTTCGGCGGAACAAAGGCGTCTTTGCGCGGCTTTTCAATCCGTGAAGAGTCGATAATCGTATAGCCATCAGGCGCTGCGGCTAAGTTTACAGCGGTGCCACGGATATTTGTCATTGATGCGATAGGCTCTCCATCGGCTAAACGATGAGCCACTTCAACCAGTGCGCGCTCGGCGTTACCAAAGAGCAAAATATCGGCTTTCGCATCAAAAAGCACAGAGCGACGAACTTTGTCAGACCAATAATCGTAGTGAGCGAGGCGACGTAGACTGGCCTCAATGCCACCAAGGACGATTGGAACACCTTTATAGGCCTCACGGCAGCGCTGCGAATAGACTAACGTGGCGCGATCCGGCCTCTTGCCGCCTTCGTTATTGGGCGTGTAGGCATCATCATGACGCAGCTTACGGTCGGCCGTGTAGCGGTTGATCATCGAGTCCATGTTGCCGGCAGTGATACCAAAAAAGAGGTTTGGCTCACCGAGTGCCATAAAGGCATCTTTATTGCCCCACTCAGGTTGAGCGATGATCCCTACCCGAAAGCCTTGCGCTTCGAGAAGTCGGCCAATAATAGCCATGCCGAAACTTGGGTGATCAACATAGGCATCACCGGTGACGATAATGATGTCACAGCTATCCCACCCAAGTGCGTCCATCTCCTTACGACTGGTCGGTAAGAATGGCGCAGTGCCATAGCACTCTGCCCAGTATTTTTTATGCTGGTGAATAGGGGTGATGTCGCTGTACATATTTTGCTCTCTGTGCCAAGGAGCGCGAATTATAGCGACTTGAGAGACGACTATCTACCTCATTCTCACTGTGGTTGATTGAGGCCAATTCTGCGCTATTTACCTTCATCATTATAGTTTCAAAGTGTTAAGTGAATAACGATGTCGGTAGTAGTGAACCTCTATACTATGCATATTGGTGATATGAAATAGTGGGCCTGATTGTGAATGTAGTTGAATCGGATATTGGGCAAACGCTGCCCATTGAACCCCAACGCAAGTACCCAGTTTATGATTGGTATTTGAACCTAAAAACACAAACTCTGCGCTGTGATAGCGAAGTACTGGCGTTATTACTGGATTCCCAAGTGGAGCAACTCAGTGCTAAAACTTTTTTTGACCTGCTACCTAAATCGCAACGAACGGTCATAAAAAAAGCGTTTCAGTCTGTACTGGATAGTGGCCAGTCGAAATACACTCATTGCTGTTTGTTGGCTAAAACCAGTTTATTCATTTATTCCGATATCTATATCGAGCGTGTCAGCAGTTATGAACTTAAAGGGACGATCTCTCCGTGCCTCAACATCTCAAATAAAAACGACATTGCAGAGATTTTCTATTCGGTGTTTGAGAATGCCCATCACGGTATAGTGGTCACCGATTCCGAGACACGTATCCTTGCTTGCAATCATCATTTTGAGTCACTGACTGGCTACTTAAGAAACGAGATTGTTGGTCTAAAAACGCAGATTTTTAACGCAGAGCGTCACAGTCAGGCGTATTACCAGCAGTTGTGGAATCAAGTCGCCGAGCAAGGACATTGGAGTGGCACCATATTGTCGCGCCGCGCGGATGGCAGCGTATTTCCCCAAGATTTAACCATTCACCGTATCACTCCGGGGAACGGAGAAACCTACTATTTAGGCTTGTCATCGGATCTCTCGCTCGAGTTAGATCGATTAGAGGATATCGCTTCTGGTGGCATAGACTTACTGACCCAGTTACCCAACAAAGAGACTTTTTTACAGCAGTTGAACGGGCTTTGCCGACAAGCTGAAATGGGGAAAAGCTTAGTGGTATTAGCGCTGCAGCCTAAATTTGTTGGTGGTAATCTCCAAGAGCAGAAACGTCAGTTTGCCAGCTACTTACGTGACAACACCAAAGTGCTGGCCAGCGGGTATTTAGGTCACGACTGTTTTGCTGTGTGTATCGATTTTGTGTTTCAACAGGACAGTCAGGTGGTGACCAACATTGGACGTGCGATTACCAAGTTATTTCACAGTTTCAAGCATGCCCAATCATCGGTGGCGAAAGCGCTGAAAGAGGGGGTGACCGGGGTTTCTGTTCTCAGTATTGACGCCGCGACGCCCAATCAACTGGTTTCTCACGCCTATCAAGCGCTACTCGAACTGCACTCTGGTCATGCAAGACGTATCAACTTTTATGATCGTGATATTCATCAACAGGTCGATAGAAGAAAACAGTTGGAAGAGCATGTGTTGTCGTCGTTGAACCAAGGGCGTATCGATGTTGTGTTTCAGCCGATCGTTGATTTAAAACAACAGCGTATCGATAAATTTGAGGCGCTGTGTCGTTTCCCACATCATGCGTCGCTCAAAACCAATACCCAAGAGTTGGTCGCGGTGGTGGAAGAGCTAGACAAAGTGGTCGAGCTTGACGATCTGGTGTTACTCAAAGCATTACAATATTTGCCTGAGCTGCAACGCCGTTTTGGAGAGCATGTACAGCTGTCTGTGAATCGTTCACTCAAAACCACCACAAGCTTAACCACCATTTTGCAACAAGCAGCGATGACACTCGATACTCAACGGATCAATCCAGCGCAGATCACCTTCGAGTTTACAGAGAGCGCCTATTTTGAGGCGGATGAGAAAAACATTGAGCTGCTTGCGGCGTTACGAGAGGCTGGAGTGACGATTGCGGTGGACGATTTTGGCACCGGCTGCTCTTCATTCCGCTATTTGAAAGAGCGCTACTTCGACATATTGAAAATCGATCGCGCGTTTATTCAGAACATCACTTATCAGTCGCGTCAGTACAATATCGTTATGGCGCTGATTCAACTGGCTAAACGACTCGGTTTAGACGTCATTGCGGAAGGGGTGGAAACCGAGCAGGAGTTAGAGATTCTGAGCAAGTTAGGCGCCGACTATATTCAGGGTTACTACTTTTCCAAACCACTGCCTATTGAGCAGTTGACCGATGTCGCTGATCATTTCTCGTTGGCGAATCCCTCAGCGCCGTTACCCTCAGATTGTATGATGCAGTTAGCCGAGCCGGGTCATCACATCGACCCAGGTGAGCCACTATCACTGGTCTTTCAATACTTTTCGCAAGGCAAATCGGATTATTTGCCCGTGGTGGATGGTAAGGAGTGTGTTGGTTATATCGATAGAGCGCATATGAACTTGCACCTTACACCAGGAATGGGGACTGATTGGGAATCGAGTAAAGAAAGCAGTTATTGGCACAAGCCGGCCAATCGTATTATGTCTCATGTTCAGACCGAGTTGGCTTGGCAGACGCCAAAAGCGCAGGTTGCTGAGCTGGTGGTGAGTCAAACGCCTTTTCCTTGGTGCTTAGTCGATGAAGACGGACATTTCAAAGGTTTGGTTGGTGAGCGCATGGTCATGGCTTATTTGGCTAATAATATTTCTATCACTTAGTTGAGTTTGATCTAACTTTAATAGTAGAGCTACCTCAACTAAGGGATGAGATGTGTATCCGCAATCAGGTTCTCAATCGCGCGGGCATTCTGCCGAGCACGAAGACTTAAGTCATCCACAAGCCATTGACTGGCAGTGGGACCTCGACTCTCATCATTTGTCGATTGATGAGTCTTTATGCCAGCAAATCCTTAACTCTGATCTGCCTACATTAACGGGTAATGTGTTGTTACCCTGCATGGCGTATAACGATCAACAACAGTTGCTTGGCCTTTTGACCGAGGCGTGTCAGAGCCGTAGTCAGCACAGCTACAGTTGTTGCCTACAACTGAGCGATGACCAATGCTGCTACGTTGAGTTGAGTTTTAAAGGGGTCGAGCGTCATCGCGTGGTTGGCTCGTTACGGGTGCTACTCTTCTTACATGCCACGACCTCAACACTAAGCGCGCTCTTTTCCCAATTGTTCAACAATGGCCACCACGGCGTAGTGTTAGCCAACCATCAGCGAGAAATCATCGCTTGCAATGATGCGTTTCTTGCTCATAGCCACTACCACAACGGCCAACTGGCTGGCCAGTCTATGGATGTGTTGAATTCGAACAAACACGGTGATGATTTCTACCGCTCCATTTGGCAACAGGTTGAGGACGAAGGTCATTGGTCGGGTGTGGTTTTGATTCAAAACGCGGCAGGGAAGACCTATGCTCAGGATCTGACCTTGCAAAAAGTCTCTTTGGTCGAGGGTACCTTTTATTGCGCGGTTTACCTTGATCTTTCTGATCACCTCTATCGCATTGCAGATGTCGAGTTGGGTGGGGTAGATCTACTGACCCAGCTGCCGACAGAGAAACAGTTTAATCATGCTGTGGCCAGTGATTGGATGGAGCAAACTGAGCCTGTGATCTGCATGGTGGTGGCGTTTCACCCCGATTTCGAACAGGTTGATGATTTTGAGATCAAGGCGTTACTGTCAGAGCAGCTCACGCTCAATCCGGTGGCCAAGTACGTAGGTTATTTGGGCAACAATCATTTTGTTGCCTGCTTGGAGTGTCAGGTATTGGCAGGGCCCTCCAAAGTACGACTGATTCATCAGACCATTCGCCGCTTTTTCTCTGCATTGAATCAGGCTTGCGGCAGCGGTGTGCATCGAGCGATTTTACAAGGCCGAGTCGGGGTCTCTGTGCTTGGGCACGATACTCACAAGCCGAACTTTCTGGTTAACCATGCCGTTCAGGCGATGCTAGAGCAAAGCGTCGAGCAGCGTGGGCAAATTAGCTTTTATCATGGTGCCCTGCACAAAGAGGTGTTGCGACGCAAGGAGATGGAAGAGTGGGCGGAACAACAGATCAAGTCTCAATCGGTAGAGGTCTATTACCAACCGATTGTCGATGTGCGAAATTGGGATGTGGTGCGCTTTGAAGCACTGAGCCGTTTTAAAGGACCCGATGGGCGTTTGCTTAACACGCAAGAGATGGTGATGATCGCCGAAGACCTGGATCTTGTGTCTGACTTAGATTGGTGTGTAGGTAAACGAGCACTGCAAGATCTTAACACCATCCAACAGAGTTTTGGCGCACAAATAGGCGTGACCATCAATCGTTCGCTCAACACTAAACTAGAAGTCGATGAAGTACTTCAAAGCGCGCATTCACTGATCCAAACCTATGCCCAGTTTCCCAATACGGTCACCATTGAGCTGACGGAAAGTGCCTATTTTGACAGTGAATCGCGCCGCTCATCCCTAATCCGCAACATCCGCCGCCAAGGAGTGAGCATTGCGATTGACGATTTTGGTACCGGTTACAGCTCGTTTGCTTACCTGAGTGATTGCAATTTTGATGTGCTGAAAATAGACCGAGAGTTTATTAAAGATTTGAAACCCAACACTCGCCAATACTATATCGTTAAGATGATCACTCAACTCGCTCACACCTTAGAGGTGAAAGTGGTCGCCGAAGGGGTGGAGACCTATGGGGAACTTGAGGTGGTGTGCTCAGTCGGCGTTGACTACATTCAAGGTTACTTCTTCTCTAAACCACTGCCTTTGCACGATCTTGAGCAAGCGTGGGGGTATTATGATCGCCTTGAGCGTTTTTTGTCTGGCTCAAACTGCGCGCGCCGAGACAGCTTGCTCACCCTTTGTAAAATGCACACCCCCAGCTTGGCGCCCAATGATACCTTAATGCGTGCCTATGAGCTGTTCCACTCAGAGCAATATCAGCTGGAAGTGATCCCGATTGTCGATGGAAAAAAGTGTGTCGGCGTAGTGGGTCGAGAGCAACTCAATCATCACATTTCACCGACGTTAGGTACCAAACTGGAAACCACTCGCGATCTGCTGATGGCAAAGAAAACATTGAATCAAGTGATGCGCACCCAGCTATTTACTGCCTCTTACCATACCAAGTTATCGCAGACCAAAGAGTTGATTCAATCGGGCATCAAACCTCCATGGCTGGTGGTCAATGATGCTGATGAATTCTTAGGTGTGGTGACCAATCAAGACCTGCTGCACTATTTCACAGATGGCTAATAGAGAAGAATCTGCTATCATCCGCAGCAAATCCAACACCAACTTAGTCAGGTTATGATTCAGCAACTTCTCGCCATTCTTCCACCGATGTTACTCGGCGCACAGCTTATTCTTACTCTCATCTTGGTCAAAGGGGATATCTGCCCTGGTCAGCGTGGGCGCATTCATAAAATGTTGCCGACGCTCGCGATATTATGGCTGGCTGTCGCTTCGTTGCGTATTGAGGCGATGATGGTGGTGTTTGCTATTGGCTACTTTTACTCTCAGGTTCAAACCAAAAAAACGCGACTACAAGGCCCGCTATGGGTAATGTATTTGGCCAATGGTTTGGCGCTGTCATACGTGTCGATCATGGTGTTTGAACAGGCGTCAGTGGCAGCAGGCTTGAATGTGTTTGTGGCGATATTTTTGCTTGGGGCGCTGTTCGCACATCTATTGCTGACTATAGCTCGCACACGCTTGGACGCGTTTCATCGGATATTACCCGTGGCCGGAGTGTTGTCGGCAATGCTGATGAGTGTTGCGATTCTGCTCCAAGCCTATGGGCTTGATTCGCAAACGCTAACGGAAGTGACAGAGCCGCTTATGGTCGGTTTTGCGCTCATGATTTCAGCTGTTGTGGTATGGAGTTGGCACCTTTTAACCTCCAAGCCTGTTAACAAGTTACAGCTGGGCTTTGCGCTTGCAACCCTGTTGCTGGCTTTGGTCTCCAACCAAGCTTTGTTTATGTTGTAAGTCGAAACTTGGATCTGGCTCACTCGTCTACCTTAGGTTTACAACTAAGCTTAGTTGAGCTGGCTTGGAATAAGGAGACGGAGATGGATCTAAGCAACGCAGGCAGTTTTGATAGCATCATATTGTTAGGAATCGTCAACGAAAAACTCCGTTTAGAGTGCGACAGCTTTGAGGAGCTGGTGAGCATGTACGAAATGGATGTTGAACAAGTGGTTGGTAAGTTAGATATGCTCGGCTACAGCTATGACCCACTGACCAACCAATTCAAATCTTATCAGCGGTGAAACGAAGATTGCCAGGTGCCATCAGCGGCACTTGGCAATATAAATTCTCGGTTAAACCAACCACATTCTCGGTATTGGGCGACATAGTTGATCACTCACATCGTACAGTACGTGCTGAAAACTTTGGATGATGGTGGATGAGATATCGGTGGTCAGATCGCACAATTCGTCTTGACTCAGGTTAAGGTGTTTTTCCCTCACTATGTCATTCAGTTTCTCTATCGATAGGGCGGTGTTTGGTGTCGCCAAGCGACTCGGGCTGATAGTGACTAGCTGCTCAATCTTACGTTTCATTTTGTCGCTTGAGGATTGCAGTCTCTGCGCGTAGCTCGCTGATTGGTCGTCAAAAATAGCCAGCCTTAGCTCATTCAATGCTTCCATACTATCGAACACGTGTTGCCAATGTTGGTGATACTGCTCAATCAAAGTCTCTTGCTCGGTTTTTTTCAACCATTCATTAGTTGTTTCATCCAGTAAATACATACATTGGCGGATGGTTTGACTGTGAATCACCTGATTTCGACTAACTTCGCGCTTTTGCCAATCGTAGTGCATCGCTTTCAACTTAGTTTGAAAGGTGCGATGTGTCGGTCGATTGGCTGCCGTTGCATTTGCAGTCACCGTCTCTGATATCTCGAGGGACTGGGTAAAAATTTGCTTTAGCTCATTGGTCTGAGCTTGAGTGAAATCTTTGGTAAGCGCCCTGTGGCTAAGGTTGCGGTGTTTTAAGCACAACTGAAGTACAAGCCCCAGCTGAACTAGGTTCTCATATTCAGTGCCTACGGTGTCATCTTTTTGGCATAGGTAGTAAACCACAATGATGGCCAAGGTGGAGATAAGCAATATTTCCATGGAACAGTCCTTTTATTAGCAATCCTCTTTACTAATAGTCAGGTTCTGTGCCAATCGGTGTGGTTAATAAAATCAATGGCTTAGCCGCATTTTCTTGTCAGCTATGCGTTGCGCTAGTGCAGGGATGCACCAAATATGCGATCAATATCACTAATTTTGAGTGTGATCTCATACGGTTCTGATCCCGTCGAGATGACTCTGTGACTGAACTCTTGCGGTATTGAAAAATGCTTGTAGATAGCGTTTGTCCTTGTCTGAGTGACGGGTTGCAGCAAACAATCGTCGCCATAGCCCGCTGCCTAATGGAATACTCGCAATCAAACCTTGGCGAGAGAATTCACTGATCGCCCAGTTGGGTAGCGCTGCGACGCCTAATCCCGCCGATACCATCTGAATCAACATCAAAGTGTTATCCGCTTGCTTCCACTGTTTGGGTTCGATCCCCGCGGGCTGCAAGAAGTGTTTAACGATATCCAGACGGTTTTTTTGTACGGGGTAGGAGAGCATGACTTGGCCCTGCAAATCCTTTGGCTGAATCGATGTATGTGCCGATAGTGGATGGCCGACAGCGGTGACTAAGCGCATTTCAAAATCAAACAGTGGCTCATAGTGAACTTCTGAGCGCGGCTGAATATCCGAAGTAATCACCAAGTCTAACTCGCCAGCGACCAGCGCAGGGAGAGGCTCGAAACCAAACCCAGAGGAAAAGTCGAGTGTGACGCTAGGCCAAGCCTGCTGATACTCTTTGAGCGCAGGCATCAACCATTGAAAACATGAGTGGCATTCGATGGCCATATGCAATCTGCCGTTAACGTCCTCCTTCAAACTTGCCACTTCGTTTTCGGCGATGGCAACCCTAGGTAATACCTCGTCTGCTAGCTTAAGGAAGATGTCACCTTCTGCGGTGAACTTTACCGGACGTGTTTTGCGCAAAAACAGTTGGCCGCCAATTCGGGTCTCAAGATCTTTTAGCTGGTGGCTTAGCGCCGACTGGGTGAGGTGCAAACTGGTTGCAGTCGCGGTTAATGAGCCAGTGTCGCGTAATGTTGCCAAGGTTTTGAGGTGTTTGAGCTCAATCATGAATTCCCTTCAGATAACCTGTCTTTGCATGAATAAATCTAACCTACTCCTTTTTTAAGGGCGTGTAAACATCTAGACGTCTATTTGCTTTTGGTCACGGTGTTATCGCAGATTTGGCGCGATCATGAAAGATTTTAATAAACATGTTGAATATTTGGAGATTGTTACCGCGTTCGATTGCAGTGATAGTTTAGCCATCCAGACATCTTGAAAGTGTGATGAGCTGGCACTGAAATGACTGATATAGATTGATAAGGACGCTCAACATGGCAACGACTACTCATATCCTCGGCTATCCGCGTATTGGCGATAAGCGACAATTAAAATTTGCACTAGAAAAGTATTGGCGCGGTGAAATCGACCAAGCGCAACTGAAATCCGTGGGGGCGCAGTTGCGTCAAACCCATTGGCAAACCCAAGCGGATGCCGGCTTAAGTTTTGTGACCGCAGGTGACTTTGCATGGTATGACCATATATTGACCACCACCTTGCTTTTGGGCCATGTCCCCAAGCGACACCGTGATGGATTTCCTGATCTCGATACTTTATTTAAAGTCGGTCGTGGTCAGTCTCAAGCCCAATGTGGCTGCAATGGCAACGCTGCATCAGACATGACCAAATGGTTTAACACGAATTACCACTATATCGTGCCTGAGTTTAGTTCACAGGACACGTTCGAGGTGAGTTGGCCGCAGTTGTTTGAAGAAATCAATGAAGCTCAGCAGGCGGGCCATCAAGTGAAACCTGTGTTGCTTGGTCCTCTGAGTTACCTGTACTTAGGTAAAGAGGTAGAAGAGGGCTTTGATCGACTTACGCTTTTGCCAAGATTACTCACGGCTTATCAGGCGATTTTGGCCAAACTCGCCAAACAGGGCGTGCAATGGGTGCAAATAGATGAACCGATTTTGGCGCTCGAACTGGATAAACCTTGGCGCGATGCATTTAAACTGGCTTACCAGGTGATTCGCTCCGACGTCAAAGTACTGCTCACCACTTACTTTGATTCAGTAGAAGAGACGTTAGATAAAATCGTTGAACTGGATGTTGATGGTCTGCATGTCGACTTGTCAGCGGCGCCGAGCCAGCTTGATACCGTCATTGCCAAGCTACCTTCACATTGGGTGCTATCCGCGGGGGTGATCAATGGCCGCAACGTATGGCGAGCTGACCTGAGCGCTCAACTGAATCAACTGCAAACCGCAAAACAGGCACTGGGAGAGAGGCTTTGGTTGGCCAGTTCATGTTCTCTGCTACACACCCCTGTTGACCTGGATTTGGAGAACAATCTGAGTGATGAAGTGCAGAGCTGGTTTGCGTTTGCTAAGCAGAAAGTCAGTGAGATTACCTTGCTTGCTCAAGCTTTGGATGGTGACCAAGCCGCGCTCGCTGAATGTGAAAGCTACAGTGCGCCAATCAAAGCGCGCAAGGGGGCTGCACATGTGAACAAGCCGCAGGTACAGGGGCGTCTGAACTCTATCACTCGCGCGTATACACAGCGAAGTGCGCCTTACCCAGAGCGAGCAGCACACCAGAGCGAAGTGCTTGGTCTGCCACTATTCCCAACCACCACTATCGGCTCCTTCCCACAAACCAGTGAGATTCGGCTGCAACGCAGCGCATATCGCAGTGGCAAGCTCTCTTATTCAGAGTATCAGCAGGCACTCCAAGGCCACATCGCTGATGCGGTTAAACGTCAAGAAGCCCTCGATCTTGATGTGCTGGTCCATGGTGAGGCAGAGCGTAATGATATGGTGGAGTATTTTGCTGAAAACTTGACTGGGTTCCAAACAACCCAATTTGGTTGGGTACAAAGCTATGGCTCGCGCTGCGTGAAACCGGCGATTGTGGTTGCAGATATCGAGAGAGAAAAACCAATCACTGTTGAGTGGTCGACTTACGCCCAGTCACTGACCTCAAAGCAGATGAAAGGCATGCTCACAGGACCGGTGACCATTTTATGTTGGACGTTCCCGCGTGAGGACATCAGTCGTAAGGCGATCGCCAATCAGCTGGCTTTAGCGCTGCGTGACGAAGTGGCTGATTTACAGCAAGCGGGAATCAACATCATTCAGATTGATGAGCCGGCCATCCGCGAGGGATTGCCGCTTAAGAAGCGCGACCACAAAGCCTATCTAGAATGGGCGATCGACGCGTTTAAAATTGCTGCCGGTAGTGCCAAACCTGAGACTCAGATTCATACCCATATGTGTTACTCCGAGTTCAATGAGATTATTGATTCGGTCGCGGCGCTGGATGCTGATGTCATCACCATTGAAACTTCCCGTTCGAATATGGAGCTGCTTAAGGCGTTCGAAGCGTTTAACTATCCTAATGAGATAGGTCCGGGTGTGTATGATATCCACTCGCCCAATATTCCTACCAAAGAGTGGATTGAGGGGCTACTGAACAAGGCCGCAGAGAAAATTCCAGCACAGCGCCTGTGGGTAAATCCCGACTGTGGTTTGAAAACCCGAAACTGGCAAGAAACCGAAGCGTCATTAACCAACATGGTATTGGCCGCCAAAGCGCTGCGTAAAGCATATCAAGTTTAGCGTCGCCTCAATACAACAATGCCGACCTATTGGTCGGCATTATTGTGAACAAGTGGTGTTGAGACAGTGGGGAAGCGCGAGTTAGATACGCTCACCATTCACAGTCACATTGACGTCAATATTGCCGCGCACGGCATTCGAGTATGGGCACACTTGATGTGCGGTGCGCACCAGCTCTAAAGCCTGAGCGTGATCGAGCTCAAGGCTGGCTGCTAGGCTTACGGTAAGAGCAAAGCCCCCTTGCTGATTAGGACCAATCCCTACTTCAGCCGTGACTGGCGCTTGTTGTAATGCCACTTTGGCCTCACGCGCGACGTGCAAAATAGCATTGGAAAAGCAGGCAGAATAACCGGCAGCAAATAACTGCTCAGGATTGGTCGCATTGCCTGCACCTCCCATCTCCTTTGGATAAGCAAGAGCGACATCCAGTAGTCCATCTTCTGTTTTTACTTGACCGTTACGGCCTGCCAGTGCGGTTGCTTTGGTTGTGTAGAGTGTAGTCATCATTGGCTCTCATTTTAGGTTGTGTGCAATCTAATTGTTTGCAATATTAGATCGAGTTTTAGGTGTAATGCAAGTATATTGTGCACAATTTATTTTGAGAGGATGGGATCATGTCTTATTGCGATGGTCGAGAAATGTCCGAGGAGCAGCAATCACTGTTGCTTGAAAATCAAGTCTGCTTTCCGCTGTACAGTGCGTCTAATGCGGTGATTCGGACTTATCGCCCACTGTTGGATAAATTGGATCTGACCTATTCACAATACTTGGTAATGATGGTGCTTTGGGAATGCGACGGCGTTAGCGTTAAAGCGCTCGGTCAACGATTGCACCTCGACTCGGGAACTCTGACGCCACTGCTGAAACGTCTGGCATTGAAAGGCTACGTAGAAAGAGGGCGCAGCGAACAAGATGAACGGGTTAGAGTTCTTAAACTGACGCCACAAGGTGCGGCTTTAAAACAGCAGGCACTGCAAATACCGCAGCAGATGCGGTGTCAGTTTCATCTTGAGCTAGACGAGTTGATTACGCTAAAACGCTTATGTGAAAAAGTGTTGGCGTCAAGTGATGTTGAGGATTAGCACTCGCTTCAATCAGCTTACCGAAGGCAAAGTGTGCTTGAGTTGCAGCAGCAGTTGGTAGGCGCTCTCTCCCGACATCGCATAAGGATTAAACTCTTTAGCCCCAGAGTAACGCAAATAGAGTGGGGCAGTGAGCGAAGAAGAGGGGCTATAGCCCATCGACCACTGGCTGAACTCACGCGCGCTGATCTCACGGTAGTCAAGCATGATGATTTCTGAGTGACGCTTGTCGTTTAAGATGCGCTGATACACAAGGTTAACGTTGGTTCTTGAGCCTTCTAGACATTGCAGAAAGAAATTGCGGTCAAAGCAGAGCATACCCGTGACGTCTAGCGCTTGATTGTGCTCTCGAGCCGAGTAAACAATGTTTTCCACCGTGGAGAGATCAAACCCTTTCTCGATAGTACTGGCATAGACTAGTCGGGTGAGAAACATGGCGGACTCCTTTTACGGGATTGGTAAACGAACTTAATATAAAATCTAGTGCATAAAAATGTTTTAGCAATGTAAGGAGACAATGACCATGATAGAAACAGATCGGCTACGGTTGCGCCAGTGGCGAGACTCTGATCTAAAGGTGTATGGGCGGATCAATGCAGATGCGAGAGTGATGCGTTACTTTCCCGCTTGCTTGTCTCAGCACGAGAGCAATCAGCAGGCAGAAACCATCGCCGCTCACATAGAGCAACATGGTTGGGGGTTTTGGGCGCTCGAGCTTAAGCAAACCGGCGAGTTCATTGGTTTTGTCGGACTTTGGCCGCAAGCGAAAGAGAGTGGACTGCCTAGAGCGCCTATGGTGGAGATTGGCTGGCGAATCGACGCCGACCACTGGGGGCAAGGCTATGCCCCTGAAGCGGCTCAAGCTGCACTGAGTTATGGGTTTAATCAGCTTGAGCTTGAACAAATCTACTCATTTACTGCGATAAGTAATTTACCCTCGCAGCGAGTTATGAGCAAAATCGGAATGCAGGATACTGACGAGGTGTTTGACCATCCCAAGTTGCCAAAAGGCCATCCGTTACAGCGTCATTGTTTATACTGCATTACTCGTCAGCAGTGGCAAACCGGCCGCGCGGTGGCTAGATAACTCGGTTGTCTCCGGTGCTGTAGGCTATCACTTGGCTTATGTGCGTAAAGCTGCGACCACTTTGCTGCTGCCAGTCGAGAAAAGCCTTAGTTGCTGCGCTTAATGAGCGCTTGGTATCTCGGCCACCTTCAATGATTCCGCAGTGGCGCAGGTAACTCTCGACATCACCCGAGAGAATAAAGGTATCAACGCCCATTTGACGCAGGCTGTATGGCCCAGTATTGCCGCCCAAGCGTTGACCGTGTTTTTTCAGATACAGCCACAATCCTGTAATGTCTTCATTTGGCCACTGACTGATCATGGTAGCGAAAGAGCCGTGTTCTAACCTTGCCTGGTGAATCATTTGCGCGTTGGCTTGAATAGATTTTACCTTGCCGTGGTGGCGAATAATCCGTGGGTCGGAGGCTTTGGTGTCCCACTGCTCATCAGACAGCATGAGTAACGGTTCAATCTTGAAGCCAAAGAAAACCTCTTCAAATTGAGGCCACTTATTGCGCACTACCTTCCAAGAAATACCACTTTGAAACACTTTCATACTAAAGGCGGCTAACCAACGGTCATCGCCAATCTGAGCCAACTGCTCGCGTGTCAGTGGGGTAGATAGTAGTGATTCAAGCTGCGCTGTGCCGCCTTTTCGCTCGGCTGCGCGTTGGTAAATGTTTTCAAACTTTTCTTGTGTCACTTGACGCTCTCCGCTGTTTTTCTCCAGTTAACTTCTGCCAGACAGAAGTTGACCTATCAATGACACATACTAACGACTGTCGCCGGTAAAGTCTGCGAAAAAACCGGAGGATAATAATGAAACGTGTTGGGTGTTTTCTAATTCTGAACTTGATGCTAACTGGTTGTCAGATTACCCGAGTTGAGGGTGAGTATCGCGACGTGGAAGTAAAATACCGCCACGGAAAAGAGGCGGGGCACGATGGCGACTTTTGTCCGCCGGGACAAGCTAAAAAGGGACGTTGTTGATCAAAAGCCAGAGCACTTGCTCTGGCTTTTGGCTTAATTATTAATAGTTACCCATTCATGGGTGGGACAAATGCCGTTAGCTCCAATGCCGGTCCGGTGTACTTCTCGATGCGTACCAACGAGGAATTGGCAGCACAACCATTGGCGAGTCGAGAGGTCGGGATATCTAGGGTGAGGACATTGGCCCCGCCGTTTTTACACAATCCCGTGTTCGCATCAAGGTCAGGCCAGCCACCTTCGTGAATACACACCGAGCCGGGTTTAATTCCATCAGTAACCAAAGCGCCAACCAGTACTTGACCGCGGTCGTTATACGCTCTCACCAGATCACCGGTTTTAATACCACGAGTCGCAGCATCTTGGGTGTTGATAGTAATCGGTTCGCGATTGGCAATCGCGTACTGTTCACGCAATTTAGCGTAATTAAATTGGCTATGCAGACGATGTGCTGCGTGTGCTGTCATCAATTGCAGTTCGCCGTCTTTTGCGGTTCCTGTGTATTCGGTCGGTGCCATCCACGTTGGATGAGCAGGGCAATCTTCAAGCTTGTAGCCCTCAATTGTGCGCGAGTAGATTTCAATTTTGCCACTCGGCGTGCCAAGAGGATTCAGTATCGGATCTTTCCTAAAGTCGGCATGACGAACAAACTCGGCCGCTTTTTTGTTGAACTTCATTTCGATTAACTGGTTCTCATCCCAGAACTGACCAAATCGTGGCATACGAATTCTCGCCGCACGCGCGCCTTTTTGCGCGGCTTCATAGAACTCTTTGAGCCAATCCATTTCCTGTTTGCCCTCGGTGAACACTTCGCGTCCTCCGGGCTTGATCATTTCTGCCATATCAGCAAATACATCGAAGTCATTGCGCGCTTCGCCTTGAGGCTCGACGACCTGTTTCATTGGCACAAGATGTTGGTTACTGTAATCACCCGTCATGGTTAAGTCGTTTCGCTCAAAAGAGGTGGTGATGGGCAAAACGATATCGGCGTGTTTGGCTGCTGCGGTCCAATAAATTTCCGAGATAACAATCAGCTCAGGCTTTTGCCATGCGTTGATTAAACGGTTGGTGTCTTGATGATGGGTAAAATTGCCGCCACCCGCCCACCAAATCATTTTGATATCTGGGAAGGTGAGTTGTTTACCGTTGTGTGAGTAGGTTTTGCCTGGGTTTTCTAATGCCTCAACGATACGTGCAACAGGGAAGCTATTCACAGCGCCCGACACGGCCCAGTCGTTGCCAGCAGATGAGCCGCCACCGATCGACGCCGAAATAGCCGGCAGTACGCCTGCGTCTCGGGTTGGGTTACCGCCATTTGAGTAGTGATAGGAGAATCCAAAACCACCGCCAGGCAAACCAATTTGGCCCAACATCGCGGCAAGCGTGACCAGCATCCAGTGACGCTGTTCACCATATTGCTGACGCTGCAATCCCCAGCCCGCCATCAACATGGTGCGGTTCTGACTGAAGATTTCTGCCAGCGTTTCCATTTGTTTAGCTGGCACGCCAGTAATGGCTTCGGCCCATTGTGGTGTTTTCTCAACGCCGTCGCTTTTGCCAAGCAAGTAGGCCTCAAACTCAGCGTAACCTGTCGTGTATTTGTCTAGGAAGGCTTGGTCGTGCTTGCCGCTTTTCACTAATGAGTGGGCAATACCCATCATCAGTGCGACATCAGTCATTGGGTGAGGGGCTATCCACTGGATCTTGTCTTCAAAAAAATCAATGGTTTCTGAGCGCATTGGATCGATGGCGATAACGGTCTTACCCGATTTTTTCAACTGATGGAAAAACTCAAGACCAGAGCAGTCGGTTGAGCTCCAAGCGATTTTGAGGGTGTTGAGCGGATTCATACCCCATAAGACGACAACGTCTGAGTTCTCAAGCACAACCGGGTGGGTCGTTTGCTGCTCATAGACTTCTATTGAACCCATAACGTGAGGCAGAATAACCTGTGCGGCGCCAGTGGAGTAATCTCCTAAGTGGCCAGAGTAGCCTCCCGCCATGCTCATATAGCGCTGCAGTAAGGTTTGTGCTTTATGCAGCACACCACTTGAGCGCCAGCCGTATGAGCCTGCAAATACAGACTCCGCGCCATACTCTGAGCGAATTCGCATGTGTTGCTCGTGGATCAATTTGTAGGCATCATCCCATGAAACGCGAACGTACTCATCACGGCCACGTACACCACTTGGCTTGCTTGGGTTGGATAAGAAACCTTTGCGCACCATAGGGTACTTAATGCGTGCTTTGGTATAAACTTGATCCGGGCCGGTGGATTGAAGGCTGTTTTCTACCGTTTGGGCTAACGCGTTGGTACTGGCAACCAGTTTGCCATCCTTTACCTCACAAAGGAGTGGTCCCATTCGACCTGCCGTTAGCACACCAGAACCTCGTTTGTTAGACGCAGTGGCACTTAACGGGGTGAGGGAAGTGATGGCCACCGCACCGGCCGCCATCCCCGTACCTTTGAGAAACCCTCGACGTGTAATCTCAGTCATAATCGTATCCTTTTGTTTCTTAGTGTCCTACCACGTCTTTGGCATGGTATTGGAAGAATTTAGTCAAAACTTCAAGGTCATAATCTGATATGTCAGTGCGCTCACCCATGCCTTTAGCCACCGGTCCCCAAGCATTGACGGTAAAGTGACCGGCAGGGATTTTGGCGTGACAAGTAGAGCAGTAAACGGTATCGAGTTGCTCGGCATACGCCCACAATGGCTGCTGCTGATCGAGCACAGGGGCGGTGATTTCGCCAACCAATGATGCAGTACGCCATTCGTTGCCGTATTCATCCATTTTGTACTCACCCACCACCAATTGGCTCTGGCCTTGTTCGGTTACAGTGGCAATGATGGCGCGTTGGCCTTCGCCAAAATAGAGTACCTGTTCGGCGCCCTTCATTTGATAACCTGATAGGCGTACTGTGCGTGACTCTGGTGTTGTTTCGATAACGGTGAGCTCTGTGGTAGGGCTGATGGTCGCTAAATCTTCAAGTTCGGTATAGTCAACCGAATAGACGCGCTTGGCGTTAGCCGCAGTCTGCTGTGTAAACGCCATCAAGTTGTCAAACGCTTTACTGTCCATTTCTGGCTCTGGAGCGAAATGCGCCACGCCTTTGTGGCAGTCGATGCAGGTTTGATTGTTATCTTGGCCGTATTGGTGCATTTTTACCGCATCTTCAGACTGTTCATAGCTATCCATTGCCTCAAAGGTATGACAAGAGCGGCATGTCGCGGAGTCATTGGCTCTAAGCTGAGCCCAAACCGTTTCAGCCATCGCCATCCGGTGCTGCTCATACTTCTCTTCGGTGTCTATTTTGCCGCTGATAAACTCATGGTAGATGTCTTTGCTGGCGCGAACTTTAGTCACCACATAGCCGATAGGATCGCTAGGGATATGGCAGTCTGAACACTCGGCACGTATGCCTTTGGCGTTACTAAAATGCAGTGAGCCTTGGTATTCTTCGTAGGGGATTTGCATTGTATGGCAAGAGAGACAAAACTCGGTACTTGAGGTGTAGTGCATCACCACAGCAGTACCACCTAGGGTTAGCCATCCAATAGCGATTCCGATGACCGCGATAAGCGCGATATAACGTTTCTTTATTGACATAATTTGCATTAGCCCCGGATTTTTTTAACTACTGTGTCGCAATTTACTCCTTTAGTGGTAGTTATTAGTTGATCTCTCTCATAACCATAAATTTGTTATGGTTAAAGTGGTGGAGATTGAGTGGTTGATCGTTTTTTGTACGCTTTGGGCATTTTGTTGCAATGATTTCTTAATCTTTTGCGATTAAAGTCATATTTTGGGGCGGGTTTTGAGTTGTAGAGGCAATAGTCAGGAAGTATCTGATCTTATTGAATAATCTTTGTTTAGCCCCTGAACAACCAGAGTGGGAGTTGTTCAGGGGCTAAATACCGGCGTGGATTAGTGGTCGACCAAAATGAGGGAGTCGGTGTCGAATCCACGCTGTTTTGCCGCGGCGATAAAGCTATCGAGCAGCAGTGGGTCGACTTCAGGTGAGCGGGCTAGAAGCCATAGATAATCGTTGTTTGGTCCAGAAATAAAAGCGTATTGATAGTCGTTTTGATCAAGCTCGAATACCACGTAAGAGCCATAGAAGGGGCCGAAGAATGACACTTTAAGATAGCCTTGATCCGGGCTATCGACAAAGAAGGCTTTGCCTTCGGCTTCTTTCCAGGCTGCTTCTTGTTCCGAATAGCCGCGGTTAACGACTTTGACGCCTCCATCTTCGCGTAGTGAGTAGGTGGCGGTGACTTTCGATAGGCCACGCTCAAACGAGTGATCTAAACGCGCAACTTCGTACCAGGTACCTAAGTAGCGCTCAAGCTCAAAGTTATTGACTGGGGTAACCCCCTTGGGCATGCCTAAACAGCCTGATAGCGTGATCAGGGTGAGTATTAGAATCAGTTTTCTCATGGTTGTTCTCTCTTTGATTGCGCTTGCTGCCAGCTTGTTGGCTGTTAGCTACGAACTAGCACCAGTCCATGTGGCAAGGCATCACCAAATACGCGCTTTGATTCACTGGCCGATAGCTCGGTCACTTGCTCCACCAGTGTTATCCACGAATCGGCAACTTTGCTTTCTTTCAGCTTACTGACAACTTGCTGACGATAGTCGTCTTCGATGTCAAACAGGCGGTCACCGGTTCTTCGGCACATCATGACCGCAGCGAACGCCACCATCGGCTGCATTTGCCAATCTTGTTCAAGCAGCTTGGGAAGCCACTGCTGCACTTGTTCGCGCGCGATAACGCTGTGTTGGCTGCCATAAAGCGGTGTACGAGAAGCGAGTCGCCCTAGCGCCCACCAATGCGCTTGTTCAAATTGATTGGTGTTCAGTGCTTTACTCAGACACCAAGATGCGAGCAAGACTTTATCTTCGACCTCGAGGTGCTCAAGCGATGCGGCAAGACGGACCATAGAGTCGTAGCCCATCTCGTGCGCAGTTTTGGCGGATTGAGGATTTTTCATCGCACCTGGATGTAAATATTTAGCGATCTCAGCCAAAATAGTTTCTTGCTGCTCTTGGTTAAGTCCGCCTGCAATCCGGCGCCAGAATACCCACCAATCGGTCCAGCCTTGGTGATTCTTAAACTGGATACCTTGCTGATACAAGCCCCAAATCTGCTCAATGCGCCATGAGTCGGTCGCATCGCCAAACCCCGGTCGCAAACAAAAGCCCGCGAGGCGGAACCAGTTTTTTTCGTGTGCTTCTGAACGACGACGACGTTTACGTCCCAAGGAGAACGCATCAAACAATTGGCGTAATGTGGTGAAGTCCCACTCGTCGCGCTTGCCGAGTTTGCGCTCAAGCTCTTTCGCCAAGGTTTTGATTTCATTGCCTTCTGCGCTTTTTTTGTTGCTGCTGTAGATTCGTGCAATCAACGCTTTGCAATCGTCGAGGCGAGGGTGGAGATCTTGCGTTTGTTCGGCATCGCCTTTTTGATTGCGAACCTCAAACTCGAGCGCCCAGCGTTTGCTCTCGTCGTCAAGGTGCACGCATTCCATCTTCAAGGTGCCAACTTCAGTTAACTGACAGGCAAGTTGCACTTCAACGCGCTCTTTTTGATTGGCATGTAAGGTGCCACCTTGACTTTCAAGCGTGGCGATATAGGGAGGAAGGGGCGTAAATTGGTCCGGGTCGATGTCTACCATCATCCCATTTTGAATGGCAACTTGGTTGTTGAGTAAGTCATGAGTGGTGGTGAGTAGATTGAAACGTACAGGTTCGCCCAGCGTGAGCGCAAAACGTCGTCCACTGAGGCGGATTTCGTGACCTTCGTCGGTCCCTTTGGCAAGCAAACATAACGCTTTGCCCACTTTGTTTTTTTCTTGTAAGTGCAGGAAATAAGAACGCGCTGCACCGCCGCCAATTTTAAGCTGGGCGCCACGTCTTGCTTTTCCATAGGCGACAGCCCCTAAAGCCACTGACCAGTCAGGGTGAGGGTTATCTAACACAGTGACCGGCTCGCCACGCCAGTTACCAAGCAGTTTGGTAACCCGCTGCGTGACCAGTTCGCTATTAAACACCCCACCATTAAGCAGCACAGCTACTGGGATGGCCGGTTGGTCCTTCGGTGGCTGATTCAGCGCGGCGTGACAAACGGGTTGATGCTGGTGCAAAAACTCTGCAATGTGTTTGCTGACGGCAGGATCGGACACATAAGGTAGACCAAATTCTACCACTGCGCTGCGACGCTTATCTGGCTGCTGTGAAAAGTCCGACAAAGGGAAAAAGCCATCGAGTGCGATTTGATGCACCTCTTGCTTGGTTAAGCCGATGCTCTTGGTTCCGCCAAGGAGTTTAGAACCACTACCGAGCATAGTGATTTTGACCTGCTCCGGCGCATCGCTAGAAAGCAAGTGTTCTTTGGCTTGTCGCGTTTGTTGGAGCAGTTTGGTTAAACTGGCAGCGTTGAGTTTTTTACTTTGGCTAAAGCGCTGCTCTGCAAGGTGGGCGAGTGCTAAGTCTAGATTGTCGCCCCCTAGCATCAAGTGTTCGCCGACGCCGATACGATTGAGACTTAACTCAGCGCCGTCAAATTTGGCTTCTATTAGGCTTAAATCTGTGGTGCCGCCGCCCACGTCACAGACTAAGATCAGCGGTAAAGATTGTAACTGCTGCGCTGCATTTTGCTGGTGGCGAGCGTACCAGTCGTAACAAACGGCTTGAGGCTCTTCAAGCAAGATAATTCGATCCAGTCCGGCAAGTTTTGCTGCTTCTAGTGTGAGCTTGCGCGCCGCCTCGTCAAATGATGCCGGAACAGTGACGACTACTTCTTGATCTTCGAGTCGATCACTTGGGTTTCGATAGTTCCATGCTTGACGGATATGATTGAGATAGCTGGCACTTGCGATCACAGGAGAGACTTTATCGACATCTTCTGCCGCTGCCCAAGGGAGAATGTCTGAGCGGCGGTCGACACCTTGATGAGATAGCCAACTTTTCGCGCTCGATACCTGTCGCCCTTCCACTTTAGCCCCGAGCTCACGTGCCCACTCTCCGATGATGACGTTGGAAATGTCGCCTACTACCGGTTGCTGTTCCCAAGGAAGCGTCAGATCTTGTGCAGAGATTTGTTGCTTGGCTGGGTGATAGCGAAATGAGGGGAGGAGTGGTTTACGGACCACTTCTCCGGGACCTATCAGTTGATCGATTGCAAACAGATGAACTTCTGATTGCTGAAGCTGTTCAGTAATTTCGCAGTAGGCGACCACAGTGTTGGTGGTGCCCAAGTCAATACCGACTAAAAAGCGCGCTGATGCCATGTAACCACACCTTTGTTCAAACTCTTAAGTGCCATGTCTGACTAGGCAGATTGCGCAGCCATAAAGCACGAATAAAAACGGCACCTAGGGTGCCGTGATAAGATTATGCTTGTTGATTTGAGTTGGCGTCTTCACGCACGTCAAATTCAACATGCCATTTCTGACCATTATCGCTGGCGATAGCTTCCAGGTATAGGGTTCCAAGCTCAGTGACTCGCGACGCGAGCGTCACAGGTACCACATCTCCTTGGCGACGACCTTGTGAGACGGGCAACGTCACTTGGATCTCTGGCAACTGTTCGAGCTCATCATCTCCCCAGTGGTCAAGATGTGTACCGGCACTGTCTTCGCGTCGCACCGTTGAGCCAAAGAACTGGAAGTTTACCGGCTGGCCGATGACCAAACCGAATTCTTGACTAGGGACTTCAACGCTAGAGCCTTCTTCCATGCCAAACGGTGCAACACAAAGTGCTTCCATTGGAGGCGCCATACCTGGAATCGCAGGCATGGCACTCTCGATACCCACATAGTAGCTCGAGGCAATACCGCCCCGAATACGTACGCCTTGGCCGCGGCGCACTGCGCCGTAGTAGCTAGCGCCACTGGCGACAGCGAGGTCTAAATCAACCCCAGTCAGACGTTTGGCCGCTGGAGCGTTGGCCTCAACCAGCCAATGGTTGATAGTCTGCTCTAGGCGCTCAGCAAGCAGCGCGGATTTCAACACGCCGCCGTTGAATAAAATTGCGGTCGGCTTAATGAACTCGGTCGCCGCTGGCGCGCCACCCATACCAGGCATGTTGGCAAAAGGGTTGAACTCCGCTTGTTGCTGCGGCGCATCCCCTTGAGCATTGGCTTGTTTCGTTAAGAATGCGGCGATATGACGCGTGATCCCGGCGTCTTGTGCATAAGGCAAGCCCATTTGAGTTAAGGCCGCACGATTGCGCTGCATAGGTTGCTCGGTAATCGCAACTTGTGGGAAAAAGCCATCAACTAAAGTTTGCTGTACTTCCGCCTGAGTCAGTTCTGTCTTTAGCGTTGCTCCAAGCAGTTTAGAGCCGCGACTCGGTACCACGATGGGCACAGATTGCAGCTCAATGTCGTTAAGCAAGGCTTCTTTGGCGTCACGGCACGCATGAGTCATCGCTTGAACTTGCCACGGCTGAAGCTCTTTGCCCTCTTGAGCCAACTTCATTTTCAGTCGGTATGCTAGTGCGAGATCCATGTTGTCGCCGCCCAGTAGAATGTGCTCACCGACTGCAATGCGGTTCAGGCTAAGGTTACCTTCATGCTCGGTGACTTCGACTAAGGATAAGTCGGTCGTGCCGCCACCAATATCTACAACTAATACGATATCACCAACCGACACTTGATCGCGCCAGGTATCATTGCTGTTATCGATCCAGTGATAGAGCGCCGCTTGCGGTTCTTCAAGCAAGGTCAGCTGAGCTAAGCCGACGTTTCGAGCCGCTTCGGCGGTGAGATCTCGCGCTGCTGGGTCGAACGACGCCGGGACAGTGATGGTCACATCTTGCTCGGCTAGCGGGTGCTGCGGATGCGTATGATCCCATGCTTGTTTGAGGTGTTCTAGGTAAAGCTCGGTAGCGCGCAGTGGTGATACCTTTTCGACCTCTTCAGGACTTCCGGCTGGAAGAAAGGCATCACGACGATTGACCCCACCGTGACAAAGCCACGACTTTGCACTCGCCACTAGGCGAATAGGGGTTTTGGCACCTAAGTTACGGGCGATGGCGCCAACAAGTGCTTTCGGCTCTGAAGACCATGGCAGAACACGTGAGGCAGGGCTCATTTCGTGCTCATGGGGTTGATACAAAAATGAACCAAGTTGGCTACGATTTTCAACGGTTCCAGGCGCAGTCAGTTGGGCAATCGGCATCACGGATACGCGGGCATCTTCTTCGCGCGTATCGACATAAGAAAGAACGCAGTGAGTAGTGCCTAAATCGATGCCTACACTGTAGGTGGCATTCGCTGTTGCCACGCTTTGTGTGCTGTTGTCTTGGTGTTCCATTACAACTCCACCTCAGCCGGTGCAATCACAGAAGCGTCGTAGTTCTCTGCCAGTTTAGGTAAGTTGATGGCACTTGCCTTCCAACCTTTGTGTACTAGCGTTCCGTGGAATGGCGCACTGCCAGTCACATTGCCGGTCAGGCGAATTTGTTGCGGGTTGAAGCCTTCTTCAACGGTGATACGTGTCTCTTCGTCTTCGCTGCGAATCGCTTCAAGCGTCAAGTAGTCGCTCAGTACCTTTTGCCCACCAGTGTGAATCACTCGAGCAGCGGCGCCGACTTCTTCATCGGAGAAAGTACTGAGATCTTCTTTAAGGAAGTCAATCAAGCGCGCTTCCTGCTGCATGATAGACAGCAACTGCATGGCAGAATCGGTTGAGGCAGTCGCCAATTTCGATTCTACTTCGACCACTTTCTCAACGACTTTTTCGACTTCGACAACTTTCTCGACTTCGACAATTTTCTCAACTGGCTTTTCTACCTCAACGATTTTTTCGACGGGCTTTTCGACCACTTTCTCGATCACTTTGGATTTGCGTGAAACCGCAACAAGCAAGAGTAGGACACTGGATGCAGCTAAGCCTGCGTGAAGCATATCGAACGTTTGAGGGATCATTTGTAAATCGAACGTCATGACAATTCTCTTTAAGTTTCTGATTGCAGAGACGGGCAAATCTCTGTGAAGGCTCTGGGTTGGAAAGAGAGCCCAGTTATTCTGTTAGATTGGGGCGAATATTAGCACAATCAAGCCGCTGTTCAGCTACTAAAACAGGTCTAATCAGGGATCTTAGCGCCTAATTGGTCTGTTTTTAACCGAAATGTCACTGAGTTTAATGTGCTAACAGACCCAGAGTTTTGCTTGGCGCTTTGATGATGAGTGATACAACAGAGTCTATCTTCAATTGGTGGTCATCAAGCTATCGTTAACTTGAATTCGAGTTTTGCCATTTTCTGATGTAGAATTTCGCGCTTTGCGGAAACTGAACAAAGGCCAACCATGAACCATAACCGTGTTGTGTGTTTTGATTTAGAGATGTGCTGTTGGAATGAAAACGGTGTCGGTACTACTGGGGAGATCATCGAAGTTGGACTAGCCGAAATCGACCTAGTACAAGGCGAGATCGTGAAGCGCGCTCAATATTACGTCAAACCCGAGCAGGATGAGGTTTCGCTGTTTTGCTCTCAGTTGACAGGGATTACGCCACGCAAAATCGAAAAACAAGGGCGTCCACTCGAACACGTTATCAAGTCGATGGTCAAAAACTTTGGTGGCGCGAATAAGATTTATGCTGCGTGGGGACGTGACGACCGTATTCTCGCTAAAGAGTGCCAAGACAAGGGCATCGAGATGCCATTTAACGAATTCATTAACCTAGCGACCCTGTTTCGCATTCAAAACCGACTAAAAGATAAACGGGTCGGGCATAAAGCGGCGCAAGAGAGCAAAGGCATTGAGTGGGAAGGGCGCCAGCACTCAGGTTATGTCGACGCATACAACTTAGCCAAATTGGCGTTGACTATGTTGTGATGGAAAGAGGGAGCAACGGCTCCCTCTGTTATTGGTCAGCCAGACTAGGCGTAGCCGATCAGTTGTGGCAACCACAACACGATACTTGGGAACGCTATCAACACTGCTATCGTAACCACGTCGGCGATAAAAAAAGGTGTACAGCCACGAAAAACGTCTTGCACTGAACACTCAGGGCGAACACCAGCGACCACAAAACAGTTCAAGCCGATTGGCGGGGTGATCAAGCACAGCTCTGCCATTTTCACCACTATGATGCCAAACCAAATCGCACAACCTATCCCTGAAACGCCAAACGCAGAGTCGACCGCTGCGACATCCGCCCCGCCGTTGAGGGCAATAATCGCCGGATACACTACAGGCAGTGTTAGCAGCAACATTCCAATCGCGTCCATAAACATGCCAAGTACGGCGTATGCAAGCAAGATGAACAACAGGGTTAACATCGGGCTTTGCTCTAGACTGACTATCCAGTCAGAAAAGGCACTGGGTAAGTCGGCGAAGCCAAGGAAGCGAACGTAAATCAAAACACCCCAAATGATGGCGAAAATCATCGCAGACAATTTTGCCGTTTCCATTAACGAGCTCTTAATCTCCTTCCAGCGGCTGCCATGGTAAAGGGCGACCAGCAGTATCACGCTCGCCCCGAGTGCGCCCGCCTCAGTAGGCGTTCCGACGCCGCCGTAAATGCAAATCATGATGATGGCAACCACGAAGAATATCGGCGCAGCACTAGGCAGTGATTCAAAGCGTTGTTTCCACGTGTATCCGCGCACTGGGGGACCAAAGTCTTTTTTGGTCATCGCTAAGAAAATGACTAATCCGCCGTATATCAGCGCAGAGACAAATCCTGGGATAAACCCTGCCATCAATAATGCCCCGACATCTTGTTCGACGATGATCGCATAGATAACCAGTATCGCTGAAGGCGGGATCAATGAGGCTAAGGTTCCGCCCGCAGCCACTACCCCAGCCGCGAAGCGTTTGTCGTAGCCAAGTTTGAGCATTTCAGGCACCGCGATACGAGCAAAAACCGCCGATGTGGCGACAGATGCGCCTGAGACAGCCGCAAACCCTGCGGTCGAAAACACGGTCGCTACGCCCATGCCCCCTGGTAGCCAACCGACCCAACGCTTGGCTGCTTCAAACAGCGCTTTAGTCAACCCCGCGTGGTAGGCGAGAAAGCCGATAAGAATAAAGGTTGGAATTAACGACAGCGCCAGTGAAGATACCTTAGAGTGAGGGATGGTTCCCGCCATTTTGAGAGCCACCATAAAACCACGCTCAAACCCCAGTTTGGCGCTAAATATCCACACCAATCCGAGAAAACCGGCAATCGCTGCGGCGAAGGCGACTCGCACACCGAGTAACACAAACACCAACATCGCGCCTGACACCCATAAGCCAATTTCAATACTGTCCATATTGGCCATGGTTTGTAATAAATCCGACAAAGTCACTCTCCTAGTTATTTAATCGTGTCCACTAACGGTTTCCGCTTCTTTTGCGGCGACTTCGGCTGCTGACTCAATCAGAGGCACACCGACAGGACGTGAACTCCCGGCTAGCAATGCGCGAAAATAGCCCCAGATTTGCAACACCAGCCTCAGCGCGAGAATGGTCAGGGCGATGGTGACCACCAGCTTGGCTGGCCAGGTCGGCAGGTTGATATCAAGTGATGAGTCACCAATTGAATAGGCACGCCAAAAGTGCAGGTAGGAGCCGTAAATCAATACCAGATTGACCCCTAACATAAGCAGGGTGGAAAGCAATTCGGTGAACCAGAGGGTTCGACCATGGAATTGGCCAATCACTATGTCCATGCGAATATGGCCGCCCAAGCGCTGGGTGTAGGCGATACCAAGAAACGCGATGAACGCCATTGCCTGCTCAACCCAGTCGACATAGCCGCTAATCGGCGATGAAAACAGCCAACGACTGAGGACATTCACAGTGGCGAGGAACACCAACAAGAAGATCACTACGCCACCGGCGAGGTTGAGAAAAGATTCAAGTTTAAACAGCCAACGGTCTATACGACTAAACCGTGAGCTATCTTCGAGTACAGAAGCAGCAGCTGACATCGCGCTCTCCCAGATAATCAAGTGGATAAACAATCAGGCAAGCCAACATCTGCTTGCCTGATTAAGTGCTTACTGCTCGGCGAATAGCTGAGCGGTATAATCAAATACGGCCTGTGAATCAAATTTGCCTTTGTATTTCTCTACCCACTCTTGACGAACGGATTGCGCGAGCTGGTTTAGTTGCTCGGTCTGCTCCTGGTTAAAGGTCACTAGGGTTAAGCCCTGTTGACGAATGGCTTGCTCATATTTCGCTGTGGTGTTTTGTTCATAGTTTTGCACATAGAAATCCAACGCTTCATCGACAGAGCCGAGTAGTGCTTCACGATGTGCAGGCTTGAGCATCTCAAGCGCTTCGGTATTGACCACCACAGGGCAGTTCGCCGAGCCCAAGTTTAAGTTGGTCGTAGCCCATTGGCCGACTTTGTAAGAGTTCGTCGATAAGTGTGCATGAGGGGCGAAAGAGGCCGCATCGATGACGCCTGAATCCATTGATTGACGTACTTCTGAGAAGGGTACCCCGGTTTTAACTGCGCCAAGTTTACCAAGTACACCCATGATGCCGCCTGGACCACGGACGCGAAGGCCATCAAAATCTTCTAAGGTCTGAAGTGGATCACCTTTGCTGACAATATTGTATTGAGGCAGTGGCGTTGGCATTAACAGGGTAGCGTTCCAACGTGCCAAATCTTTCTTTACTTCAGGGTGTTCAAACACCTTCATGTAAATGTCACTGATTTGCGCCAGAGAGACTTCTTTAGCGAATGGCAGCTCGGTGACGGTAATAGTGGGGTTTTTATCGGCATGATAAAACGCACAGAACTGCGCCATTTCGAAGGCACCAAAGGAGATGCCATCCAGGTTTTCACGTGATTTAGATAAACCGCCATAGGAGATGTTGAGCTTAAACTCACCATTAGTTTTGGCCTCTACCAGCTCTGCAAGCTTCTCTACGTTTTCGGTAAAAGCGCGGCGTTTCCCCCAAAGGGAGACATTCCATTCAGTGGCGGCGGCCACTTCAGTGGCCATAAATCCACCGATAGCGAGCGTGATTAAAGAGGTGCGAAGTGCTTTCATAATTCGTCCTTGTTGTTGGTTATTGGCTCGAACCTTATCTTGATTCGAGTGAGTTATTAGTGTGCGCCGGCTGATATCTCTTTTGGCGCTGTCTCACATTAGCTGTTGAGTTATAGCAAAGGCTTTGCCAAGTTAACGAAATGTTAATTAATCTGTTTTAACTTTATGAAAAATAAGATATAAATCGATTGCGCTTTGAGTGGGTAGATTGAATTTGCGGCTATACTGAATATTGAATGAGCCAAATTTGGCCGATTCTTTCACAAGAGTTGGCTAGGTATGAGCCATTTTTGGCTGACAAGTCACCATATTCTTGCATCAAAGCGAGTGCGCTTGTTGAACACCGCTGGTGGTGCAATTTTTGCTTGTTCTGCCGACTTACCCAAACGATGGAGACACGGAATGTCACAATCCAGCAGTAAACCTATCTATGTGTGGATTTGGTTGATTGCCATTGCTTTGGGTGCAGTAATAGCGACCGGGCTGGTTCGCACTAGTGAGCAACAAGCGCTGAGTGATCTCAATCAGGTGGGAGAAGAGAGACTTAACCTCTACGCTTCGACCCTCGCTGCAGAATATAAGCGGTTTCACTACTTGCCTTTTATCGTCGCTCATGACCAACATGTCGCGCAGATTCTGACTGACCCAGACCACGTAGAGAGCCGAGTGTTGGTCAACCATAAGTTAAGTCGTTGGCAAACCAAATCTGCGGCCAATGCCCTGTATTTGATGAATCGTCATGGCGTGGTCGTGGCAAGCAGTAACTGGCAGAGCTCTAGCAGTTTTGTTGGTCATGACTACCATTTTCGCCCCTATTTTCGCCAAGCGATGGCCGGAAATAGCGGTCGATTTTTTGCGATTGGGGTGACAACGGGGGAGCCGGGACTGTTTCTCTCTTACCCAGTTAAAACTGAGGGCGAGATTGTTGGAGTGGCCGTCGCCAAAATCAACATGTCAGAGCTAGAGGCAAGTTGGAACGCAGGCGGGGAACGAGTCTGGGTCGCCGATGGTGATGGTGTGATTTTTCTAGCCAGTCACCCACAATGGCGCTATCGCAGTATTTCGCCTTTGTCATCGGGCGTTGTAGAACAAATAAAGGCTGCGCAGAAGTACAGTGATTACCCGATTGACCCACTTGGTTTAAGGGAGCTATCGACGACCGACCAAGGCTCGCGCATTATAGAACTTAAGCAGAGTGATTTAGCTTCTACTGCTGCGACGCAAACCTATCTACTCCATCAACGGGTGATACCACAACTCGGCTGGACCTTGTTTTACTTAAGCGACCTTAAGGGGCTTAATCAGAGCAGATTGAACCTCATTATTATCTCGCTACTCAGTACCGCTCTGTTGGCGTTAGTGTTGTGTTTTGCCTTTAGCCGTTTTAAGCATCAGCAACAGCTTGAGTGGCGAGTGGCCCAGCGAACCAACGCGTTGCGCCAAAGTAACTCCAAGCTCAAGCAAGAGATTGAAGAGCGGATCCGAACTACTCATGCACTACGCCAAACCAATGAAGAGTTGGTTCAGGCAGAAAAAATGGGGGCTTTGGGCCAGCTATCGGCTGAGTTAGTGCATGAAATAAGTCAACCTCTGCAAGCGGTGCAGACGTTTCTTGCCAGTAGTAAGTTGCTGTTAGCGCGAGGAGAGCCGCAGTTGGTACGTGATAACCTTGATGAGATTGATGACTTACTACGCCGGGTGACATCCATTATCACGCGACTGAAAACCTTCGCTAGCAAGCCAGTGGGGGAGCTTAAATCGGTCAATGTGAAACAGGCTATCGATCACGCACTGCAAGTGGTCCACCCGAGGCTCGATAGATGCGAAATCCGCGTTAACACTGAGCGATGTGACGCTGAAGTGGTCGTGCTTGCAAATGATATTAAACTTGAGCAAGTGTTCGTCAATCTACTGAGTAATGCGATTGATGCGATTGAGTCTCCGAGCGTCGACCGCTTAGGTGTGATTACCTTGAGTGTCTACCGAGAGCAGGAGAGAGCGATAATTGCGGTTTCAGACAATGGTTGCGGTGTCGACCCACAACATCAATCAAAGTTGTTTGATTCATTTTTTACCACCAAACCTTCTGGCCAAGGGGTCGGTTTAGGTTTGTCCGTTTCAGCGGGGATTGTCGAAGAGTTTGGCGGCAAACTGAGTATGACACCGAATTCAATCCATGGGGTGACATTTACCTTAACCCTCAACCTAGCCAACACTAAGGAGAGTAGTGATGGATAACCACAAAGCCGAAACATTAAAGGTAGTGTTGGTTGATGACGAGAGTGCGATTCGCAAAGCGACCAAACAATGGTTGAGCTTGGCCGGCTTTGAGGTCGAAGATTACTCTGATGGTCCGAGTGCTTTAGCCCAAATTCTCGCCAACTCGTCTTGTGTGGTGGTGTCGGACATCCGAATGCCACAAATGGATGGGATGACGTTTGCGCAGGAGGTGCAGCGCATCGATGCAGACATTCCAGTATTACTGGTAACCGCTCATGGCGATGTCAAAATGGCAGTCGAGGCGATGCGGCGAGGCGTTTATGATTTCATCGAGAAGCCGGTTGAGCCAGAGCTACTGATCGATAGGATCAAGCGTGCAGCTGAGAAACGCCGCTTGGTGTTGGAAAACCGCAATTTGCAGCGGTTATTGAGCCAGAAGTCGAGTATCGAGAGCCGAATTATCGGCCAATCACCAGTGATAGAGCAGCTTCGTCAGCAGATTATTCAGCTTGGGCAAACCCCGGTCGATACGGTGATATATGGTGCGACGGGAACAGGCAAAGAGCTGGTGGCACGCTGTCTGCACGACTTTAGCCAGCGCAGCCAACATCCGTTTGTCGCGGTGAACTGCGGTGCCATTCCAGAGAATTTAATCGAAAGTGAGCTGTTCGGCCACGAAAAAGGTGCCTTTACTGGCGCTGATAAACAGCGAATCGGAAAAATAGAGCACGCCAACAAAGGTACGCTGTTCCTCGATGAAATTGAGAGTATGCCGCTCAGTTTTCAAATCAAACTGTTGCGCGTGCTGCAAGAGCGACGCTTAGAGCGAGTCGGGTCGAATCGAGAAATCGAGCTCGATTTATGGGTGATAGCGGCGACCAAACAAGATTTGCAGCAAGCGTCGCAACAAGGCGATTTTCGCGAAGATCTTTATTATCGCTTTAATGTGATTGAACTGGCGTTGCCGGCGCTTTGCGAGCGTAGAGAGGATATCCCACTGCTGTTTGAGTTTTTTGCTCGCAAAGCGGCGCTTCAATACCAACGTGACGTTCGCGAACTGAACGAACAAGAGTTGGCGATGTTATTGGAATATGAATGGCCTGGTAATGTTCGACAATTAAAGAATGCCGCTGAGCGCTACGTGCTTGGGATCGGTGCTGGAGACGTACTTGGAACTATTGTCGGTCAAGATTCACAGGCGTTGGCGAGTGATAAAACGTCGACCTTGAATGAACGGGTGCAACGTTTTGAGCGCCAGTTGATCACCCAGTCTTTGCAGCGTCATAAAGGCAATGTGCAAGCAGTATTAGAGGAGTTAGGGCTACCTCGCCGTACCCTAAACAACAAGATGAACCAGTACCAGATTATTCGCCGCGAGTTCATCGCGGGTGCTGATTAGTGGTTAGGTTTATTTTCTGTCGCCGAAAGCTTGGCGCGGATAAATTCACTGTGATCCACATAGAGCAGCTCGGCGCTTTTTCGGATTACTGCATCTTCGAGAGGGTCGATATTTCCGTCCGCGTTGGCCACTTGCCACATGGCTTCGATTAACTGGTAGCGCGCTTCTGGAGTGAGCGTTCTTAATTGGGAGGTGAAGTCGTACAGCGAAGCAGACTCTTGGGTGGCGCGTTGCGCTCGTTCTAACAGCGTTTCAGCTTGGCTGCTGTCCAAATTGAGTAGTGTTTCAAGTAAGTGCAGTTTCGCCTGACGCTCTTGCTGTGCCACTTTGTAGTCCGCGCCCGCAACCTCACACAGTAAGCATGCGATGGCCAAGTCAGGGTCGGTGAGTGTGTGCTGGCCTAAATCTTCGCCTTCTAGTAGCTGTTTAAACAGTTTGGTGATCGAATTGAGCATA
>JBCAXU010000005.1:34316-83464 GCA_038533895.1 Pseudomonadota bacterium
TTATAGATAGTGGCCAGCGACAATGATCACAACCCAATTGACAAAAATCTTACTGTTCTTTTATCGGCAGAAACTCCCACTCGCGTCCGTCACCGGTCAAAATACCAATGCGTGCGGGTTTACCTTGATCGTCGAGTTTGAGTTCACCAATGGCGCTGCTATTAACCAATCTGCGGCGGCCTTGTGTATTCGGGTCGCGCTTTTTAACCTTGAGCCGTTTTCGCTTGGTAAACCAGTTGAGTGGCGAGCGCGGAGAATATAGCAAACGGTCGGCGTGGTCACAGAAGCCGAGTAACGGCTCGGGAAACTGACTTTTTAATCCGCTGCAAGTGACTTGGTAAATGTTGGGGCTGTTGCGTCTAAACCTCAGTTTAATGTCGTAAGCGAAGGAGTAATGCACATCGCCGGAGAGAATCACGAAGTTGGTCGGTGTTTTGGTGTGGGTGAAGATACTGAGCAAGGTATTGGCGCTGCCACGATGTGCCATCCAGTTTTCGGCATCCACCATCAAAGGTTTGCCAAGCGCGGTCACGATTCGTTGCAGCGTTTCAATAAATTTGACGCCGAACATAGGTGCGGCCGAGACAATAATGACTTTATCTTGATGCAGTAGCGCTTGTTGCAACTCCACCATCGCTTCCCAATCCATCAATCCGGAGGGTTTGTTCATCCGTGATTCAGAGCGCCAGCGTCGAGTTCGGGTATCGAGCACCACGACCTTGGGCGAGCGGTCTATGATGTAGTGCCATTGCTCGAAACGATATAGATGGTCAATGAGGTGGTCGTGGGCCTCACTCTCGGGTGCTGCCAAGAAATCTTTGGCGTGTTGAATGAACTGCGGTGAAAAATTATCAGGCTCGTTGCCCCAACCTTGGCACAACCAATAGGCGATCAAACCGTTGCCGATGATTCGCTTGGCAAACGGGTCGCTATATGCGGCCATCTCCCAGCCAATCGTCAGGTTCCAGTCATCCGTAATATCGTGGTCATCAAAGATCATATAAGTCGGAATATGGGCAAATAATCGCTGTACCTTATTAAGACCCGCGACAAACTGAGTGATGACCTGCTGTTCGTTGTGCCAACGCTGCTGCATTTCGGGTATTAATCGCTGCTCAGCGTGCACAAAATCTTGGTCACGTAATCGCGTGGGGCTTAGTTGTGACCATAGCGTGGGCGACCAAACCAGCAGATACATGGCAAAGAATTCGCTAAAGGTGACTAAATGATTGTCTGCGTCGGTCGAGGTAAAAATTGGTGCATTTCGTTTTGGAAACAGCTTGGTCAGCCAATGGCCATCATCATAATAATGAGGAAGTAAACGGTCACGACCATAATAGCAATCAGGGTGGGCGTACAAGGCTTGTGCATCTGCTACTGGCGCTTGTTCAAAACGCTCGTTTGGCAACCCGAGTAAGTCGACAGTTTGAATAATAGCATCCAGCATTGGACCTGCTACATGGTCGGCGTAAATCTGGTCGCCGCTCATCATCAGTAAATCAGGACGCTCCTCGACGCTCAACCTAGCCATCTTCTCATCGGTACGAACTAAGGCGTCTTCACTGGGGTAGTGCGGGTTACGACAGGATCCATGCATAACATAGTCAGCTTTGCTTGAAATGGTAAAGCAAAGCTGAGACTCGCCGGGATATAAAAGATGAGGATAGCACTCAGTGAGTGGGCCATGTTGCGTGATGAACTGGTAGCTTAGCGAACAATCGAGTGGAAACTCGCCTTTAAACGAAGCCAAAGTCACAAAGCATCGTGCTCCAACTTGAACGGGTTCAATGTCACCCAGTGGATGGCGAAACAGAACTTGATGTTCACGGGTGAGTGTAAACTCCCCTTCAAGTGGTTCGCTGGTCACTAGCCAAAACACTAACTCATTGCTAGCGGCTTTGCGTAATATGGGACCGGCAATCAAAAAAGGGGGACAGTCTGGCATGGGTTACTCTTGCAGCTCCTCAGGATCTTCCAGGATTTCGACCACTTCAGAACTGGAACGTTCGTGCCCCATTAGGAACAGCGCTAGCATTGCATCTGCTTTGGTCTTGTCATCAGAGCTGTCGGCCAAAATCTGTTCGAAACGGTGACGAATCATCGCGACTTCATGTTCGACGAAACCGCGTCCTTCCTCTTCACCCTGAGTCTCTTCAGGAGCGGTATCGAAGTTCAAAAACAGCAGTTCACCGTCGAGGTTTGTCTCTAGTAGACGCTCGGGTAGCCAGCTCTCTCCGGTCACTATGTCCGGATCACAATCATTTGGCAATGCGTCGAGTCTTTTTTTTAGTTCAGATGCTTTCACAATCGTTCGATTTGAGGGATCATATCTCTTTATTTTAACGACCAATGGCGCAGAAACCTAAGTATAAAGCTGATCAGATGGTGAGTTTTTGAGTTGTTGCGTGACTTTTGGATAAAAAATGATACGAAATCGTTCGCTATCGCTATTTTCGATAGCTACCAGTGGCTGTTTACTTGCTCCAACAATACAGGCTCAATCAACCGAAGTGCTCCCTGAGCAAGACTGGGGGATTGCTGCCGTTTACCGTACTGCTTCGATTCCGTTTGAGACTGACTTAAACGATCAAACGGTTAGCACCTTTGTGCCGATGATGTATTTTGATAATGAGCATGTGTTCATTGAAGGAATTCAAGGTGGCCTTTGTTTATACCAACAAGAAAAATGGCAACTGAATGCCTTAACACGATTACGTTTTGTCGACATTCCTTCCTCTGTGCAAAACAGAAATGAAGGCGATGCGGTCGACTTTGGTGCCCAGCTTCGTTATCAATTCGACGAGACTTGGACATTTTCTGGTGAAGTGATGAGCGATAAGGACACTCGCTTTCATGCCAACTTAACGGCGTCGGCTGATTATCAATGGGGTGATTGGCAGCTCAAGCCTCACGCTACCCTAAGATATAAGGATGCCGACTTTAATAGTGAGTACTACGCGTTTAAACCCTACAAAGATGAGAGTATCGGTGCAGGGGCGGATATCAATGTGGGTTTAAGCGCCCGTTATCACGTTTATTCAAATTTATATCTACTGGGCGGCACTAGTGTGACCCGCTTAGATAACAACGCCTATCGTTCTATGGCAGTAGAAGACAGGTTCCAAGGCGAGTTTTACCTAGGTTTTGGTTTTTTCAACGACAAAGCCAAAGCCCCCAAGTCTGAATTGAGTCATCAACGTTACTGGCGTGTGGCTCATGGTTGGGCTACGCCCTCGAACATTGGCGAAATTTTTACTTTTAATCGTGAAAAAGACTCTTTCAACAATCAATTGACTTCGGTGTTTTATGGTCATCCGTTGACCGATGAGTTGTTTGGCCTACCGCTTGATATTTACTTAACGCCAGGACTGGTTCATCACTGGTCATCATCAGTTCAGTCGGCCTCTACTGAATATGTAACAGCGATTAAGGCCTATTATACTTTTGAATGGCCGATACAATGGCGGTTTGGCGTAGCCGAAGGACTTTCTTATATAGATAGTCTCACTTACATTGAGAGTGAAGAGATGAAGCGGAAAGGGTACACACCAAGTAAACTACTCAATTACCTAGACTTCTCCTTTGACGTCAATCTTGGTGACCTCTTCAACCAACCGGACTTTAAACATGTTTGGTTTGGTTATTCGCTGCATCATCGTAGTGCGATATTTGAAAAAGCCTCACAATTTGGCCGAATTAAAGGGGGCAGTAATTATAATACCCTCTATGTTCAGATCGATTTTTAACCGCTTGCCGTAATACAGACGCCCACCAGCATTGCTAGGTGGGCGTTTTTACTTCCACCTGTGTTACAATCCACGCAGTTTTATCGACAGAAAAGAATAGGTAACGCTTTGACTTCGTCACAGCCAAAACAGGCTGCCGCTCCTGATAATCAAGCTCAGGCCAACACAGCGGCATCTTTACGCAAAGCACTTCAGCAGTGCATGTTAAAAGACAGATTCCGTTTAAGTAAGCGTATTTCCGGGGCAAATAAAATCAAAAAAGAAGCCGCGAAACACGCCGTGTTTGACGAGATAGCCCTCGACATCGCTAAGTCGATGATGGAAGCCGAGCAGCGCGCTGCGGTCTCGGTCAAGATTGATTACCCCGAGCTTCTGCCTGTTAGTCAAAAGAAACAGGATATTGCCGACGCGATTGAACAAAACCAAGTGGTGATCGTGGCGGGCGAAACGGGGTCGGGTAAAACCACCCAGTTGCCGAAAATCTGTGCTGAGCTTGGCCGCGGTCAATTTGGCTTAATTGGCCACACTCAGCCGCGTCGTCTTGCTGCGCGCTCGGTGGCCAATCGTATTGCCGAAGAGATGGAGAGCAAACTGGGTGAGTTTGTCGGCTACAAGGTTCGCTTCAATGATCAAATCTCGGAAAACACTCAGATTAAGTTGATGACAGACGGTATCTTGTTGGCCGAAATCCAGCACGACCGTTTCCTCAATCAGTACGACACCATCATTATCGATGAGGCTCACGAACGTAGCCTCAACATTGATTTCATTCTCGGCTACCTGAAAGAGCTACTGCCTAAGCGCCCTGATCTCAAAGTCATCATTACCTCAGCAACCATAGACCCAGAGCGCTTCTCTAAGCATTTTAATGACGCGCCTATCATCGAGGTTTCCGGTCGAACCTATCCGGTTGAGACTCGTTATCGCCCCCTTAGCGGCGATGAGGATGGCGATCGCGATCAGCTAGAGGGGATTTTCGAAGCGGTTGATGAGCTGTGCGATGAAGGTTTGGGCGATATCCTAATCTTTATGAACGGCGAGAGAGAAATTCGCGATACCGCTGATGCACTGGCCAAACGCAATTTGAAAAGCACTGAAATCGTGCCGCTTTACGCGCGTTTGTCGGCGGGTGAACAGAACAAAATCTTTCAGCCACATGCAGGACGTCGCATTGTGCTCGCGACCAACGTGGCAGAAACTTCGTTAACCGTACCTGGGATCAAATATGTCATCGATCCAGGTACCGCGCGTATTAGTCGTTACAGCTATCGCACTAAGGTGCAACGTCTGCCGATAGAGCCAATCTCTCAAGCCAGCGCTAATCAGCGCAAAGGTCGCTGTGGTCGTGTTGAAGAGGGGATCTGTATTCGCCTTTATTCTGAGGACGACTTCAACGCCCGTCCAGAGTTCACTGACCCCGAAATCTTACGCACCAACTTAGCGTCTGTCATATTGCAGATGACGGCGCTTGGCCTGGGTGATATTGAAGCGTTTCCGTTTGTGGAAGCGCCGGATAAGCGTAATATTCAAGACGGTGTGCGTCTTCTTGAAGAGCTTGGGGCGATCAACGAGAAAGCCAAAGATCCAAGAAAACGTCTTACCGCAACAGGGCGTCAATTGGCGAAGCTACCAATAGACCCTCGCCTCGCGCGTATGGTGCTAGAGGCGCCTAAGTATGGCGCGCTAAAAGAGCTGATGATCATTGCCTCGGCACTGTCAATTCAAGATCCGCGTGAGCGTCCGAGTGATAAGCAGCAGTCTTCTGATGATAAACACCGTCGATTCTTCCATGAAGAGTCAGACTTCCTCACCTTTGTGAACTTGTGGGACTACATCCAAAAACAACAAAAGCAGTTGTCGGGGAATCAGTTCCGCAAGCAGTGTAAGCAGGACTACCTTAACTACTTGCGTGTGCGTGAGTGGCAAGATGTGTATTTTCAAGTTCATCAGGCGATGCGTGAAATGGGCTTTAAGCTCAATGATGAACCCGCTAGCTACCAAGGTGTCCACAGCGCGATCTTGGTCGGCTTGCTGTCACACATTGGTATGAAAGACCAAGAGAAAAATGAGTATCAAGGTGCGCGAAACGCTCGTTTCCACATCTTTCCTGCGTCAGGTCTGTTTAAGAAACAACCGAAGTGGATTATGTCCGCCGAGTTGGTCGAAACGTCCAAGCTGTGGGGGCGTATTATTGCCAAGATCCAACCAGAATGGATTGAGCCTTTGGCCAAACATCTGATTAAGCGCAGTTACAGCGAGCCTCATTGGTCGAAAAAGCGTGCGGCGGTTATGGCGCACGAAAAAGTGATGTTGTACGGTATTCCGATTGTGCCTAAGCGCCTAGTTAACTATGGCAGTATCGATCCTGTTGTTAGCCGAGAGCTCTTCATTCGCAGTGCATTGGTTGAGGGGGAATGGGAAACCAAACACGCGTTCTTCAAACAAAACCGCAAGCTGCTGCAAGAGGTCGAAGAGCTGGAACATAAGTCTCGCCGCCGCGATATTCTGGTCGATGATGACGAGCTGTTTGACTTCTATGATCAGCGCGTCGGCACCGATGTGGTATCAGGACGTCACTTTGATACTTGGTGGAAGACGGCAGCGAAAGCCAACCCAGAACTTCTCAACTTTGAAAAAGAGATGCTGTTTAAGGGCGATGCTAGTCACGTCACCGACCTGGATTACCCTAACTTCTGGCATCAAAATGGGCTCAAACTCAAGCTTAGTTACCAGTTCGAACCCGGCGAAGACAGCGATGGTGTTACCGTGCATCTACCACTACCGATTCTTAATCAGGTGGAGCCGGCGGGATTTGATTGGCAAATCCCAGGGTTGCGTCATGAGTTGGTGGTCAGTCTGATTAAGTCGTTGCCGAAAACGATCCGCAAGAACTTTGTTCCTGCGCCCAACTACGCCGATGCTTTCTTATCCCGAGTGACCCCCATGGAATCGCCGCTGCTTGATGCGCTGGAAAAAGAGCTGCGCAGAATGACAGGGGTCGAGGTGCTACGCGAAGATTGGAACTATGACCAAGTTCCTGACCATCTAAAAGTCACCTTCCGCGCCGTTGATCATCGCAACCGCAAGTTAAAAGAGCATCGTGATTTACACGAGCTAAAAGAGAGTCTCAAAGACAAAGTTCAGGAGACCTTGTCTAAGGTGGCTGACGATGATATCGAACAACAAGGCTTGCACACTTGGAGTTTTGGCGAGCTTCCCAAAGTCTACCAACAGAAACGTGGTGGCTATGATGTTAAGGCCTACCCAGCGATTGTGGATAGCAAAGACAGCGTTGAAATTAAGCTGTACGAGACCGAACAAGAGCAAGTGCAGGCTATGAAGGCGGGCCAGCGCCGGCTGATTTTGCTCAATGTTCCATCTCCAATCAAATACTTACATTCAAACTTACCCAACAAGTCCAAGTTGGGGCTTTACTTCAACCCGTATGGAAAGGTGCTTGATCTTATTGATGACTGTATCGCCTGTGGGGTGGACAAGCTGATTGAGCAAAAAGGCGGGTTAGTCTGGCAACCAGAAGAGTTTGAACAGCTTAAAGAGTATGTTCGCGCTGAGCTAGGCGATACGGTGGTTGAGATTGCTAAGCAAGTCGAAACCATTTTGACCACCGCATTTAATATCAATAAAAAGCTTAAGGGCAAAATTGATTTCACTATGGCGTTTGCTTTGTCTGACATTAAAGCCCAAATCGAAGGTTTGATTTTTAAAGGTTTTGCGACCGAGTGCGGTTGGAAGCGCTTGCCCGATATTCTACGCTATATGAAAGCGATTGAGCGTCGAATGGAAAAGCTGCCGATTGACCCCAACAAAGATCGCTTACACATGTTAAAGATTGAGTCAGTGAGTAACGACTACAAAGAGTTGCTGAATAAGATTCCTAAAGGGGTAGAGGTACCGGACAAGGTCAAAGAAGTGCGTTGGATGATCGAAGAGTTGCGCGTTAGCTATTTTGCTCAGCAACTGGGTACGCCTTACCCCGTTTCCGATAAACGAATAAAAATGGCGATTGATGCTTGCTAGGTATGCTAATTGCATAAATACTTATACGGTTCGGAATTTTGATTAACACGGCAGAGGTTTGCCAGCCAACACCTCTGCAGCTTATAACTAGAGAAGGTTTATTATGAAAAAGACACTACTAGCGCTAGCTCTGATTGGCGCATCTGCTACGGCTTCTGCAGACTCATGGATCTACGGCAGCGCGAGTGTGGGTCAAGCTGATCTAGGCAATGAATCTGCAACGTCTTACAACGTGCACGTAGGGACTGGTATCCTTCCTTTAATTGGGTTGGAAGCAGGTTACCAAAACTTTGGTGATTTCGATAATGTGGAGTACGGTAATTACACCGGTAAGCTGGAAGGTTCGGGCATCTATTTTGCGGCTAAGCCAAGCATCGACTTCGGCCCTTTACACGTATACGCTAAGGGTGGGATCCACTCTTATGAACTAAAAGGCAATAGCTTTAAAGAAGATGAGATTGACATGATGTACGGTGTGGGTGCCGAATACTTTTTCATGGGACCAATTTCAGTGGGTGCAAGCTACAACGTCTTCTCAATGAAAGAGGACGATGTGAAAAACTTCTCTCTTAACGCGACATTCCATTTCTTATAAGCGCGCATTAGAAAACAATAGAACACGAGCCAGGGCCATATGTCCTGGCTTTTTTGTGTCATTGGTTTTACCAATCAATGAAATAGAGGCAATCATCGTGTGCTCACTGACTTCCTTGTCTATTCTTAACTGCGTGAATGAAGTCAATAATTAGCAAGGATACAACAATGTCAGACAATAAAACCTCTTCGGGGCAATGCCCAGTGATGCACGGTGCGATGACACAATCAAGTAACTCAAATGTCGCATGGTGGCCCAATGCACTGAACCTCGACATCCTCCATCAACACGACAGTAAAACCAACCCTCTTGGCGCCGATTTTAACTACCGTAAAGAACTCGAAAAACTAGATGTTGCAGCGCTAAAGCAAGATTTGAAAGACTTAATGACCGACAGTCAGGCTTGGTGGCCTGCAGACTGGGGTCACTACGGCGGCTTAATGATTCGTATGGCGTGGCACTCTGCCGGTAGCTACCGTATCGCTGACGGTCGTGGCGGTGCGGCAACCGGTAACCTACGCTTTGCCCCGCTAAACTCATGGCCAGATAACGGCAACTTAGACAAAGCACGTCGTCTGCTGTGGCCAATTAAGCGCAAATACGGCAACAAAGTCAGTTGGGCCGACTTGATGATCCTCGCTGGCAACATGGCTTATGAGTCGATGGGCTTTAAAACGTTTGGCTTTGCATTTGGGCGAGAAGATATTTGGCACCCTGAAAAAGATACCTACTGGGGCTCAGAGCAAGAATGGCTTGCGCCAAGCGGTGGCGAACACAGTCGTTATTCGGGAGAGCGTGATTTAGAAAACCCCTTAGCTGCTGTGATGATGGGGCTGATTTACGTGAATCCTGAAGGGGTAGACGGCAACCCAGATCCACTTAAAACCGCGCAAGATATGCGTGTGACCTTTGCTCGCATGGCAATGAACGACGAAGAAACTGTCGCATTGACCGCCGGTGGCCACACAGTGGGTAAAGCCCATGGTAATGGTGACGCGGCAAACTTAGGCCCTGAGCCTGAAGCTGCGGATGTTGAAGAGCAAGGATTGGGTTGGAATAACCACAAAACTCGCGGTATTGGTCGTGACGCTGTCACGAGTGGCATCGAAGGGGCGTGGACTACTAACCCAACTCAGTGGGACGACGGTTACTTTGATCTGTTGTTCAAATACGAGTGGCAATTGACCAAAAGTCCCGCGGGCGCGTGGCAGTGGGAGCCGATTGATATTGCAGAGCACGATATGCCGGTTGACGTCGAAGATGCTTCCATTCGCGTCAAGCCCATGATGACCGATGCCGATATGGCGCTGAAAATGGACCCAGAGTATCGCAAGATTTCTGAACGCTTTAAAAATGACCCGGCTTACTTTGATCAGGTTTTTGCCCGTGCATGGTTCAAGCTGACCCACCGTGACCTCGGCCCGAAATCACGTTACTTTGGTCCTGATGTCTCTCAAGAAGATTTGATTTGGCAAGACCCGGTTCCAGCAGGGCGAGCTGACTATGATGTGGATGCGGTAAAAGCCGCGATTGCGACAACCGACTTGTCGGTCGGTGAATTAGTGAGCACCGCTTGGGACAGTGCTCGTACGTTCCGTGGCTCAGATAACCGAGGCGGCGCCAACGGTGCGCGGATTCGTCTGGCCCCGCAAAATCAATGGCAAGGTAATGAGCCTGAGCGCTTGCAGCGAGTGCTGGCGGTGTTAGAACCGATTGCTGACCAGTTTGGCATCAGCGTTGCCGATACCATAGTGCTAGCAGGTAATGTCGGCCTAGAAAAAGCCATTCGTGCAGCGGGCTCTCAAGTCTCGGTGCCCTTTGTACCTGGACGAGGAGACGCAACTGCAGAGATGACAGATGCCGAGTCGTTTGATGTGCTAGAGCCGGTCGCTGATGGCTTTAGAAACTGGCAAAAACAACACTATACGGTATCAGCAGAAGAGATGTTGCTTGATCGCGCTCAGTTGCTCGGTCTTACCGCACCAGAAATGACGGTGCTGATTGGTGGTTTACGTGTGCTAGGAGCCAACTACGGCGGTGAGGCCCATGGTGTGTTCACCGATAAAGTCGGCGTACTGAGCAACGACTTTTTTGTCAACTTGACCGATATGGCCTACAGCTGGGAGCCGAAAGGTCGCAACCTGTACCACATTAACGATCGAATCAGTGGGGAAACTAAATGGACGGCGACTCGCGTGGATCTCGTCTTTGGTTCCAACTCGATTCTCCGCTCTTACGCAGAAGTGTATGCGCAAGATGACAATCAAGACAAATTCATTGCTGATTTTGTCGCGGCTTGGAACAAGGTGATGAACGCCGACCGATTCGATATCTAATCACAGTGACATCCACTTGATTTTCTCTAGGCCATTCATAGTAGTGGCCTTTTTCTTTTCTGGCGTTTGTTTAATCGCGGTGGTGTGTGTATGTTGGTGTTATCAACGTCAGGTAAGGAAGCGCTATGAACACGCCCAAAGTAAAGCAAATGGAGCCATCTTCTCAGGCCGATGAGAAGCCGGGCCAACAGAAAAGCCTTGCGATCCTTGCCGAGTTGATGCGTTTTGTGCGCCCTTATCGCTGGCGAGTGGCCGCGGCACTGGCTGCGTTGATTGTGACCGCGACGTTAACTTTATCGGTTGGGCATGGGGTGAGATTACTGATAGACCAAGGTTTCGCCAGTCAGTCACATCAACAGCTTGGTAATGCCATTCAGTTCATTTTGTTGGTCACCTTGTTGATCTCCATCGGCACTTATTTTCGCTTCTATTTGGTCTCTTCGGTCGGGGAGAGGGTCAGCGCTGACATTCGTCAGGCGGTGTTTAACCATGTGATCACTCTACATCCTAGCTACTTTGAGACCAATGGCAGTGGCGAAATCATGTCGCGCCTCACCACAGATACCACATTGCTACAAAGTATTATTGGCTCTTCCTTTTCGATGGCGATGCGCAGCGCACTAATGTGTTTGGGCGCGACCATCATGCTGTTCGCCACCAATGTAAAGCTGACCTTAATTGTATTGGCAAGTGTGCCGTTTATCTTAGTGCCTATTCTCTACTATGGCCGCCGAGTTCGCTCCTTGTCTCGCGAGAGTCAAGATTCAATGGCCGACGTAGGCAGATATGCTGGAGAAGCGATAGAGCAGGTAAAGACGGTTCAAAGCTACAGTCGTGAGCATCAAGAACAGTTTATGTTCGCCCAGCAAGTGGAAAAAGCGTATCAAGTTGGCCTGCAGCGAGTAAAGCAGCGGGCGATACTGATCTCCGGGGTGATCATCATAGTGTTCAGTGCGATTTCCGGCATGTTGTGGGTGGGCGGAAGCGATGTTATCTCAGGTACCATTTCTGGTGGCGACCTCGGTGCGTTTGTGTTTTATGCGATTATCGTTGCCTCGTCATTGGCAACATTGTCTGAGGTGATGGGAGAGTTGCAGCGCGCGGCCGGCGCAACAGAGCGTTTAATCGAGTTGTTACAAGTACAAAGCGACATTGTCACCTCAAATCCATCTGAGGTTGAAGCCAGCGAGCTTTCGGCTCGACTTGAATTTTCGGCTGTGTCGTTTTGCTACCCGTCAAGACCACGACAACCGGCGCTGGATCAACTCAGTTTGGCACTAGCGGAGGGCAAAACACTCGCCTTAGTCGGGCCATCGGGAGCAGGGAAGAGTACCATTTTTGAACTCCTACAGCGCTTTTACGACCCCGAGCAAGGCGCCATCACCCTCGGTGGCACAGACATTCGCCACCTAGAACCGCAGCAACTGCGTAATAAGATGGCATTGGTGCCGCAGCAACCGGCCCTGTTCAGCCACGACGTTTTCTACAACATTCGTTATGGACGGCCTGAGGCGAGCGACCAAGAGGTGATCGAAGCAGCGAAAAAGGCTCATGCCCATGAGTTTATCGAGAATTTGCCACAAGGCTACCACAGTTTCTTAGGTGAGCGCGGCGTGCGATTGTCTGGCGGGCAAAGGCAACGTATTGCGATTGCACGAGCGATATTGAAAGACCCAGACATTTTATTGCTCGATGAAGCGACCAGCGCGTTAGACAGCGAAAGCGAGCACCATGTTCAACAAGCTTTGGTTGAACTGATGCAAGGAAGAACGACGATTATCATTGCGCATCGCTTATCAACCATTCAGCACGCCGACCAAATAGCCGTACTGGATAGGGGCAGGTTGGTTGATATCGGCGATCACAATAGCCTCCTCCAGAGCTGTGAGCTCTATCAGCGTTTGGTTGAGTTGCAGTTTAAACAGATGAATAGCGAAGAGTGATAGTGCAAATACAAAGAAGCCACTCAATCGAGTGGCTTCTTTGGCTTCAAGCGTATGTTTAAGCGTTCTGCTTTTGCATCTCTGCTTGTTGCTCTTCTTCTTCAACCAGTGCATCAACAATCACGGCACATGCAGCGTCACCTGTGATGTTTAGCGCGGTACGAATCATATCGAAGATACGGTCAAGAGCGAACAGAAGTGGTAGACCTTCGATTGGGATACCCGCTGCCAGCAATACTGCAACCACTAGGAAAGACGGGCCAGGAACACCGGCTTGACCTACCGCACCCAGTGTTGAGGTAACAATGATAGCGATGTAAGCGCCCATGCCTAGGTCGATGTTAAATAGCTGTGCAAAGAAGATAGCAACCAAACCGTAGTAGATCGCGTTACCAGACATGTTGATGGTTGCGCCCAGCGGTAGAACAAACGATGCGGTTGAGTTTTTAACGCCCAACTCGTGCTCAACGGTATCCATAGTGACAGGTAGAGTCGCCATCGATGACGCGGTTGATAGAGCAACCGCCTGAGGCTTTTTCATTGCGGTTAGGAACTTCTTCGCAGAGGTCTTAGTGAAAACGTGAACCATCAGCGGGTAGACAACAAAGCCGAAGATAAGGATCGCAGCAACGTAAACAACAAACAGTTTGAACACCACCATAAGCGCACCAAAACCGAAGGTGCCGACTGCTTCTGCCATCAGGCCAAATACACCGATTGGCGCAATAATCATAACCTTGTTGATCATCCAAACCATGGCATCAACAATGCAGTTAACCCCATTCATGATAGGCTCACGACGCTCTTTTGCTTGCTTTGAAATCGCAATACCGAAGAACATACAGAACACTAGGATTTGTAGGATGTTAGCTTCATTCAGTGATTGGAAAACGTTGGTTGGGATCATACCAGTGATGGTCGCCCAGAAAGTTGGAAGTTCACCTTTTGAAGCGTATTCTGCAGAGAACATGCCTTCAACGCCAGAGACGTCGATGCCCATGCCTGGTTTGAATACTTCACCCATAAACAGCGCAAGTGCGACCGCAAGGGCAGAGGTTAGGCCGAAATAGCCAAGCGTTGTTAGACCAACCTTACCTGCTGATTGGCTATTGCCTAAGCCCGCAGCACCAGAGATCAGTGCGACTGCGACCAAAGGGATCACCAGCATTTTGATCAGATTAATAAAGATGGCACCCAGTGGAGCGAACATAGTGGCTTCGTTGCCCATCATGGCACCAACGGCAGTACCGACGATCATCGCAATGACGACTTGAACGCCAATGTTGCTTAGTAAATTCTTTTCTTTTAACACTTCCATAACCTCTGTGCTAACTAAATTTAAATTCCTAGAATTACTAGCCATTAATTAAATCTGTAATGGACGATAATTCTGTTTAGCTTTGTACACGTAATTTTTACAATTGGCAATATACAGCCGGTAGGAATGGGGTTATTAATCGCACTTTTATTGACGAGTGCTAATTTTTTGCTCGTTAGCAAACGTTTGCTATTGAGCTAAGTAATGAATTAGCGCTGTCTAATTAACTATTTTGCTGCTAGCGATGGGGTGAGTTGTTCGGTCGGATGTTAAAAAAAAGATCAGCTTCGTTAGTTGAATAAGAAGCTGATCTCATAGAAGTGCAGATGGCCAAAAAGCTTACTTGTGAGTGGCCGCCTTCATCGAGGATACAAAATTTTCCAGTTGATTTAACATTTGCGTTGGGTTGTCTAGATTCTGTTCAATGATTTTAACCACGGCAGAGCCCGAAATCGCGCCAGCAGCACCCGCTTCAATCGCTTGTTTCACCTGCGCAGGCTCAGAGATACCAAAACCAAGCAGTGCTGGTGGAGCATTGAATTGGCTTAGCTTCTCTAGCATATGGTTAACGGGCATGTTGGCTTTGGTTTCAGCACCAGTAACACCCGCACGCGAGAGAAGGTAAGTGTAGCCGCCGCCGAGTTCAGAAACCTGCTTAAGGGTATCGTCGCTGGCGGTTGGCGGCGCGATAAAAATGGGCTCAATCGCATACTTCTCGGCAGCAGCAACGAACTCGGCACTTTCATTAGTCGGAACATCTGCAATAAGCACAGAGTCAACTCCAGCTTTTGCGCAGCGTTGGTAAAAGGCTTCTACCCCGCGTGAATACACCAAGTTGGCGTACATAAGTAGCCCGATAGGCAGTTGCGGGTATTTGCTGCGAATTTTGGCGATTTGCTCAAAGCAGATGTCAGGTGTCGCGCCTGAGTCTAGGGCACGAATGTTGGCCCCCTGAATGGTTGGGCCATCGGCCAAAGGGTCGGAAAACGGAATGCCGAGTTCCAACGCATCGGCGCCCGCTTCAACTAAGGTTTCCATGATTTGATAGGAGAGCTCTGGGTTCGGGTCACATACCGTCACAAACGGTACAAATGCGCCTTGGCTCTTCTCGTTTAGGCGGGCAAACATCTTTTCATAACGGCTCATTAGATCACTCCTTTTTGTTCTAAGATGTCGTGAACAGTAAAGATGTCTTTGTCCCCACGACCAGAGAGGTTGACCACCAGCAATTGTTCTTTTTCTGGATTCTCACGTGCCATACGCAGGGCGTGTGCCAGCGCATGAGAAGACTCGAGCGCAGGGATAATGCCTTCACTTCTCGCTAGTTCTTGGAATGCATCCAGAGCTTCATCATCAGTGACATTGTCGTACTCCGCACGACCAATCGCGTTCAAGTGGGCATGTTGCGGCCCAACCGATGGGAAGTCCAACCCCGCCGATACTGAGTACGACTCTTCGACCTGGCCATAGGCATCTTGCATAAGCGGGGCTTTCATACCGAAGAAAATACCCGTCTTACCATGTTTAAGTGGTGCGCCATGTTGATCGGTATCGATACCTTTGCCTGCGGGCTCAACGCCAATCAGACGCACGCTCTCTTCTTCAATAAAGTCAGCAAACATACCAATCGCGTTAGAGCCGCCACCGACACAAGCAATAACCGCATCTGGCAAACGACCTTCACGGGCAAGTATCTGATTTTTGGTTTCTTCACCAATCATACGTTGGAAATCACGAACTATGGTAGGGAATGGGTGAGGGCCTGCCGCAGTTCCGAGTAGGTAGTGCGCATCTTCGTAGCTTGCTGACCAGTCACGAAGCGCTTCATTACAGGCGTCTTTTAGTGTCGCTGATCCTGAGTGAACAGGAATCACCTCGGCACCCATTAGCTTCATGCGGAATACGTTCGGGCTTTGGCGCTCGACGTCTTTGGCGCCCATGTAAACGCGACATTTTAATCCCAGCAGTGCACAGGCTAGAGCGGTTGCAACACCGTGTTGCCCCGCGCCGGTTTCGGCAATGATTTCCTCTTTGCCCATACGTTTGGCCAGTAGGGCCTGACCAAGCACTTGGTTGGTTTTGTGCGCGCCGCCATGAAGCAAGTCTTCACGCTTAAGATACAACTTAGTCTTAGTGCCTTTGGTTAAATTGCGCGTCAGTGTCAGTGCCGTTGGACGGCCTGCATATTCTTGCAGTAGCGACATGAATTCGCTGCGAAACTCTGGGTCTTGCTGCGCATCGATAAACGCTTGCTCTAACTGTTCGAGCGCAGGGACGAGGATCTGCGGTACGTATTGCCCGCCGTATTCGCCAAAGTAGGCGTCAAGTTTTGCCATGATTTGATTCCCTTTAATTTGAGTCGGTCCGGTTACACCGCACCAACGAAATGGTTTAATAGTCGCGAATTGCGTTGAACGCTTGTTTTAGCTTGTCAGCATCTTTTCTACCTGGAGAGCTCTCTACTCCCGAGTTGAGATCGAGTCCCAGACAACCTTGCTGCGCGGCTTTTTGCGCGTTAAATGGCGTAATACCACCGGCCAGCATCACTTTGGCTGGGTCGCCAATCAAAGACCAATCAAACACCAATCCTGTACCACCCACTTGCGCGCCGACTTTGGTATCGAGCAAGTGACGGTCAATGTGTTGAGTCAGTAGTGTCGGGGCTTGGTCGCTGACCCCATAGGCTTTCCAAATTTCAACCGTTGACGCGAGTTTTTCGCGCAGTGCCTCAACGTAGGCTTGGTCTTCCGCGCCGTGCAGTTGCACCGCAGACAAACCAAGCTCTTCAACCGTCTCAACAATGGTTTCAATCGATTGATTTTGAAATACACCGACGTACTTTAGTGGTGCGCCGCTCATAGTGAGTCTCGCCGTCTCGCGTTCCACATAACGTGGCGACTGGGTGACAAAAATCAGCCCGCCAAAGACAGCGCCCGATTGATAGGCCTTGGCGGCATCGTCAGGGTGGGTGAGTCCACACACTTTATTGTCACCTAGTGTGACTTTGCGTACCGCTAGCTCAAGATTGTCTTCAGCCATTAACGAGCTGCCAATGAGAAAGCCATCAGCAAACTGTGCCAAATCGCGGACTTGCTGGTGAGTGTAAATACCTGACTCAGAAATGATCACCGCGTCGGGAGCGCGTTCGCGTAGTAATGGTGCTAATGCTTTGGTGCGATTGAGGTCAGTCGACAGGTCGCGCAAGTTTCGATTGTTGATCCCGATGACTTTGGCGCCGAGAGTAACCGCTCGGTCAAGTTCTTGCTCGTTACTGACCTCAGTCAATACGCCCATTTCTAAAGAGTGAGCAACCTGCGCAAGCTCGCGATATTGAGTGTCGTCCAGCACGGATAACATCAATAAGATCGCATCTGCGCCGTAGTGACGAGCAAGATAGACCTGATAGGTATCAACCATAAAATCTTTGCACAAAATAGGCTGTCGAGTTTGCTTCTTAACTTGGGGAAGAAAATCGAAGCTGCCTTGGAAGTACTTTTCATCGGTGAGAACCGAAATCGCGTCAGCGTGCTGGTTGTAGACTGAGGCAATGTAGTCTAAGTCAAAGTCATCACGAATCAGACCTTTAGAAGGTGAGGCTTTTTTGCATTCAGTGATAAAAACCGTGTTGCCCTGTTGCAGCGCTTGATAGAAGCTGCGCTCTGCCGCAGCCAGCGAGGACTGGAATGATTCCAGTGGCTGACTCTGCTTGCGTTGCTCAACCCATTGATACTTGTCGCGCACGATTTTCGCCAGAACCTCGGCCATCTCGGCTTCTTGTACAGAGATATGTTCGGACAGTTTCTCTTTTAACTGAGTCATGTTTACTACCTTGTGTTTCTGTGCGTTAGGCATGAGCGGCTAACTGTTGGACCAATTGATACGCTTTGCCCGAGTTCATTGCCTCTATGGCTTGCTGGGTATTCGCTTTGAGATCCTCATGACCAAACAGGCGCATCAGCAGTGCAACGTTGACCGCGACCGCGCCTAACTGTGCGTCGGTACCCTTGCCGGTCAGAATGTTGGTGATGATGGCTTTATTCTCTTCAGGAGAGCCGCCCTTAATCGCTTCCAATGGGTGCGTGGCGACGCCAAAATCGTCCGGCGTAAGCGTGTACTCGTGAATTTGACCATCTTTGATCTCCGCAACCGTGGTTTCACCGTGAATCGCGACTTCATCAAGCCCGCTACCGTGGACAACGGCGGCGCGTTTCATTCCCATCTGTAACATGGTTTCGGCACTAGGGCGAACCAATTCTTCACTGTAAACACCCATCAGTTCGATATTCGGCTTAGCTGGGTTAATCAGCGGCCCTAAAATATTAAAAATGGTGCGTGTTTTCATGGTTTGACGCACTGGCATCGCATGTTTCACCCCGAGGTGATACTGAGGAGCAAACAAGAAAGCCACACCGAGCTTGTCAACCGCCGAGCGGGTATCTTCAGCGCTCATCGCTAGGTTAATACCAAATGAGTCAAGCAGATCTGAACTGCCTGATTTGCTCGAAACACTGCGGTTGCCGTGTTTCGCGACTTTGAGCCCACAAGCAGCAGCGACGAAGGCGGCCGTTGTTGAAATGTTGATGGTATCGTGGCCGTCGCCACCGGTGCCGACAATGTCAGCAAAGTCATAGTCTGGACGAGGGAACGGCTTGGCATTGGCTAGCAATGCTTTGGCTGCTCCTGCGATTTCTTGTGGCGTTTCCCCTTTGATCTTAAGGGCGGTCAGCGCAGACGCCATCAAGATGGGGTCTAACTCACCACGAATAATGGTGTCAAATAGCTGCTGACTCTCTTGTTGAGTTAATGACGCTTGGTTGTAAAGTTTATTGATGATCTGTTCCATGACACGACTCCTTATTGTGGTGGGGTTTCAAGCGCCCATTCGATCGCATTTGCGAGTAGGGTAGCGCCATAGGTGGTCATAATTGATTCTGGATGAAATTGAAAACCGCACACACGATCTTGTTCTTGAACCACCGACATCACCAGTCCATCAACTTCAGCGGTGACACTAAGCGCTGGTGGGACTTGGGTTGCGACCAATGAGTGATAGCGAGCGATCGCTAATGGTGACGGTAAGTTGGCATAGGTTGGATGGTTTTGATGCGCCATCATCGATACTTTGCCGTGTACGATATCGCCTGCGCCGGCGACAGTACCACCATAAGCATCAACAATGGCTTGGTGGCCGAGGCAAATACCAATCATGGGTACTTTACCGCGCAGGCGAGCGATGATCTCTGGCATTGAGCCTGCTTCAGACGGTGCGCCTGGGCCTGGTGATAACAAAACGACCGGGTTTTCTAGTTGGTTGACCTCAGATTCGATTTTCTCTGCGGCAATGCTGTTGCGATAAATCGTAACCTGATGACCCAAAGAGCGAAATTGGTCAACGAGGTTGTAGGTAAACGAATCAAAATTGTCGATAAAGATAATGTTGGCCATCTCTGCGTTACTCCTTGTGCGCGGTTTGAATCGCAGAGATGACAGCCTGCGCTTTTCCGCGGGTCTCATCGGCTTCTGCTTGAGGATCTGAGTCAAATACCACCCCGGCGCCAGCTTGAACTTGGGCAATGCCGTTTTCTACATACGCAGAGCGAATAACGATACAGGTATCGAGTGTGCCTTCACCGGTCAAGTAACCGACAGCGCCGCCATAGCTGCCGCGGCGAGCACCTTCGACATCGCGAATCAGCTGCATCGCGCGGATTTTTGGTGCGCCAGTCAATGTCCCCATATTCATACAGGCTTGATAGGCATGCAGGGCGTCTAAGTCTGGACGCAATTGCCCGACGACGCGTGAGACCAAATGCATCACATGGCTGTAGCGGTCAACTTTGAGCAGGTCGGCGACATGACGAGTGCCTGCTTGTGAGATACGTGCGACATCGTTTCGTGCAAGATCGACTAGCATCATGTGTTCGGCGTTCTCTTTTTTATCACTGCGCAGCTCAAGTTCGATGCGGCTGTCTAAGTCAAAATCTATCTCTCCATTGGCGCGTTTGCCACGGCGGCGGGTGCCGGCAATCGGATAGATCTCCACTTGGTTGGTTTGGGTCTCGTATTTCAATGCACTTTCTGGTGATGCCCCAAATAGGGTGAACAGCTCGTCCTGCATGTAAAACATATAAGGGCTTGGGTTGCTGCGCTTTAGCTCTTTGTAGGCAGCCAGCGGACAAGGGCAAGCTAAGGTAAAGCGACGAGAGGGCACAACTTGGAACACGTCGCCTTTAACCACGTATTGCTTTAAGTCGCGAACAATCTGGCAGAAGTCTTGATCTGAGACGCTTGGCGTGACGTTAAGGTCTGCCGCTGAGTGCGCATTGGGCAACGTCTTGAGTTTGGCACACTGGCGGCGAATATCCTCGATTCGAGTCTGCAAATGTGTCTTTTGCGCACTGTCGCCAAATACAGTGGCTTGCAACTCACATGATTGGGTTTGATGGTCAACAACAAGCAGGGTTTCAGCGACGTAAAAGACGTAGTCGGGGCATTGATTGCTCACATTTGCATCGCCAAGTGGTTCAAAGTTGGCGACTAAGTCATAAGCAAACAGACCGCCGATGAATAGTGCGTGCTTGTGTAGATTGCTCAGATCAAAGCTATGTTGAATCAGGCGCAGCGCATCGAATGTAGAGGCTTCGCGTAGTCGAGAATCTTCGTCTAGGCTATCGCAAGGAGGGGTGAAGCGCAGCTCTAATGCGTTGCCATCAAAATTGTACTCCACGGATGCGTCAATGCTGGTGCTGATGTGGCTGAGTAGCTCGCGGCCATTATCCGTCAGTGCTGTCATTGTGACTTGGTGCTTTTGACAAACGATGCGCACCGCAGAATCGACAATCAGCAGACTTTTTAAGTCCTGCTTTGAATCGATTTCCGCTGACTCAAGCAACAAACTATCCGTTTTGTTTTCACATAAGGTGTGAAACAACTGGGTTGGGTCTTGCGCGTAGGGAGCGTCTGTTCTAAGCAGTTCAATCTTGCCTAGTGTTTTGATTTTAATGGCCTTGTTCACAAGACCTCCTTCTAAATATCGTTGTGCTTCCTTATAACCCCATACTCGCATAAAGCGCTGATTCTCCCAATCAGGTTTTGGTCAAAAATGATCAATGCTTAATCAACGAGGTGTGAGGAAGCCTGCAAAACAAAAAAGCCCGCTTGAGCAGCGGGCTTATAAACATGAATTCTAGCAATTAAAAGTACACGTTAGCCCACCAAGAACTTGTCCAGGTGCGCCACCAAGCAAGGTTTGCTGCTGCATGATTTGCGTCATGAGCAACAACTTTTACTTTATGCACTTGGTTAATATCTTGTAACATAGGAGCCTTACATTCAGGTACTTCGTATTTGTGTACTAGTTAACTAGTGCAGGGGTAAAAAGTCAACAAAAAAAACTAAAATTATGCGAATTGATTTACACAGCCATACCACAGCTTCTGATGGCCGACTCTCCCCTGAGGCGCTGATTGACCGAGCGCTGAGTTTTAACCTTGAGGTGTTGGCCATCACCGATCATGATAGCGTCGATGGCTTACCCCGAGCGCATCAATACATTCGCGACCACCAGCTGCCGATTACCTTGATTAATGGCATTGAAATTTCGACCGTATGGAGTAACAAAGACATTCATATTGTTGGACTCAACGTCGACCCACATTCACCAGCATTGCAACAATTGATTGAGCAGCAAAAGCAACACCGCGTGTCTCGGGCTGAGCTCATTGCTCACCGATTACAAAAGGCTACCCGTGAAGGGGTGCTGGACGAGGTAAAACAGATTGCTGGTGAGGCACCCATCACTCGAGCACACTTTGCTAAGTGGTTGGTTGATAACGGTTACGCCAAGACCATGCAGCAGGTGTTTAAAAAGTACTTAACTCGCAATAACCCGGGTTATGTTCCCCCTACTTGGTGTTCTATTGACGATGCGATTAATGCCATTCATGCGGCCGGAGGACAAGCCGTATTGGCCCACCCAGGACGTTACGACCTTACCGCTAAGTGGATCAAACGTTTGCTCAGTGCTTTTGCAGAAGCGGGTGGGGATGCAATGGAAGTTGCGCAGCCACAGCAAGGGCAACAAGAAAGGCGCAACTTGGCCGATTATGCTATACAATACAAACTATTAGCCTCTCAAGGCAGTGACTTTCATTATCCGTCACCTTGGATGGAACTAGGAAGAAATTTGTGGTTACCAGCAGGTGTCGAACCGGTATGGAAAGATTGGGGTATTGAGCCTTATACATCGGACTCCATCAATACCAATTAACTATAGAGTCGTGAGACTCGATAATGAGGAATGACAATGAGCCAGTTTTTTTATGTTCATCCAGAAAACCCCCAGGCTCGCTTGATCAATCAGGCTGTAGCAATCATTCGCAACGGAGGGGTGGTCGTTTACCCCACTGATTCAGGCTACGCCCTTGGTTGTCAGCTTGAAAACAAGCAAGCGTTAGAACGTATCTGTCAGATTCGCCGACTTGATGATAAACACAACTTTACTTTGTTATGTCGTGACCTGTCAGAGCTTTCGCTTTACGCGCGCGTTGATAACGTGGCGTTTCGTCTACTTAAAAACAACACGCCTGGCCCTTACACCTTCATTTTTAAAGGCACTAAAGAGGTGCCGCGCCGTTTGATGAACAGTAAGCGCAAAACCATCGGAATTCGTGTGCCTGATAATCGAATTGCCCTCGATTTACTCGAGGCCCTAGGTGAGCCGTTGATGTCGACATCGCTCATTTTGCCAGGCAGTCAAGTGACCGAGTCAGATCCGGAAGATATTCGTGACAAACTTGAACATGCGGTGGACTGTATTCTCAATGGAGGGTATCTAGGTGAACAGCCAACCACAGTGGTCGATTTCAGCGATGGGGACCCTGTGATTGCGCGTGTTGGTCAAGGCGATCCGACCCCATTCGAGTAAGCAAAAGTTCGTGATTTTCTCCACACTTTTTGCGATAATGTGCGACCGCGATTTTGGGTCGCACTTGTTTATTCGACGTCTGAGAAGACGACACATAGGTAGATAAATGAACGAAAAACTACAGAAAGTATTGGCTCGAGCTGGTCATGGCTCTCGTCGCGAACTAGAAGCTTTAATTAAAGCGGGTCGCGTGAGTGTTAACGGTGTTGTGGCTAAACTTGGTGAACGACTAGAAGATGAAAATGCAGTCGTACGTATCGATGGTCATGTGGTTTCTGCCAAAGCGCAGGAAGAGGTGATCTGTCGAGTACTGGCGTACTACAAGCCGGAAGGCGAACTGTGTACTCGTCATGATCCAGAAGGTCGTCGCACTGTATTTGACCGTCTGCCTAAGATCCGAGGCTCGCGCTGGATTTCCGTCGGACGTTTGGATGCTAATACCTCTGGCTTGTTGCTGTTTACCACTGATGGTGAGTTAGCGAACCGACTCATGCACCCAAGTCGTCAAGTTGAGCGTGAGTATCTAGTACGTGTGTTTGGCGAAGTAACCGAACAGAAAGTAAAAAACTTGGTTCGCGGTGTAGATCTAGAAGACGGTATGGCACGCTTTGAAGACGTCGTTTACGCGGGCGGTGATGGTATGAACCATACCTTCTATGTGGCCATCAATGAAGGCCGTAATCGTGAAGTCCGTCGTTTATGGGAGTCGCAAGATACCACAGTGAGCCGTTTGAAGCGTGTTCGCTACGGGGATATCTATCTAGACAAAAAACTGCCACGCGGTGGTTGGATGGAGCTCTCGCTTAAAGAGGTTAACTACTTGCGTGAGTTGGTCGAGTTGCGTCCTGAAAAACAAACCTTGTTAGACGAAAGCAAAGCGAACTCATCGCGTAAACGTGAACGCTCGCGTAGCCAGAAAATCCGCCGTGCGGTGAAACGTCATGAAGAGCGCGTAAACAGTGGTGGTGGTCGCAGTAATAACCCGTCTCGACGTAAGCCTAAGAAGAGCGCGGGTCAACAAAGCTCAAGAAGTAAGCAGAGATAACTCTGTTGATGCAATAAATTTAAAAAGCAGCGTTGAATTCGCTGCTTTTTTTATACTCGTTGTTCTGGTTCGCGCAACTTATCTCAACAAGATATAAAATTGATAGGTAGCGCAAAACATTCAACAGCCAAATTGGTAAGCTAAGAAGCTAGCACTACAATCATGCAATGGAGGCACTGATTGACGGATCTGAAAAATTTCGATTCACGCAGCGTTAGGTAAGGACACCCGCATTAAATGGCTTTCATCAAGAAAAATATTTGGCTAGCGTTTTACTTTATCACTTTCGTCTGGACGTTAGCGTCTGCAGTCGCGGCCTATCTGTCTTATCAGAGCTCCTACCAAGAAGTTACCAGTGCACAAGTTAACTTAACTAAGTTGACCGCCAATGCGTTTGACGCGTCGCTTACTCAATACCGAACGATTTTAGACTTAGTCGGAACAGACCTGCTGCGCTTCGATGTTGAAGCAGATATAAAGCATACACAAAACTTGCTTGATTCGACGGTCAGTTTGGATGAGTCGATTCTCGCGGTTGAGCTGTATCACCTTGATGGCCGACCAATCACCAGCTCGACGTCGAACAACGCTAACCGCATCAACAACCCCCTCTATCGCCCACAGACACGGGATAGCTTTCAGCAAACGTTGAAGACCAATAAAACTGTGATTGGACGTACCTATTATAAAAGTACTCTCGGTGAACTGATTATTCCGTTTCGTAAACAAATGCATGACCAAAATGGCAATCCAAAGTTTATTTTGTCGATTCTGGTCTCGTTGAAGGAGGGGTTCGACTACTTCTATGCCTACCGCGATCAAGGTGTAGGCAGTGACTTTGATATCTATCTTTACCGAGAAGAAGACAGGTTTTATCAGATTGCGCCTAAGGATAAAATCTATCAAGCGAATAGCTATCGATACCAGTTACGTCAATCGGAAGTAGACCTGAGTGTCGCGCGACTCGAAAGAAAGTCTGGCCTTGATTATGAGCAGATTAAATCAAACAGTGAGATTGTCGTTAACCAGTTAGAAAACCCGACACGCAAGACAATCGGGGCGGCGACCTATATTGATAGCTATAAACTTTGGGTCGTTAGTGAAATTAACAAAAGCATGGTGATTGACAGCTTCCTCGCAAAGTTGCCAGTCATCGTTGGTTTATACATTGTTGCCAATAGCGTGATGTTCTTCCTGTTTCGAAGCATTGCACATAACGAGCGACGCAAACAACAGGAGTTGAGCTATCAAGCCAACCACGACTATCTTACAGGCATCGCCAACCGTTTCTGTTTGGAGCACTACCTCTCAGAGCTCAATTGCAGTAAAAGCTTCAGTTTAATCCTGATTAACGTCGATAGTTTTAAGTTGGTCAACGATAACTTTGGTAATCAGGCGGGTGATGCGGTGTTGAAAAACATAGCCAAGCGTCTCCACCAGTTCACCGCTAAGGAATCGCGATTGTTTCGTTCTGGCGGCGACGAATTTACCATAGTTACTCATTTGATTGATCCACAAGCTCTTACTGAGCTATGCCGAGGCGCCAGTGATACGTTTATCGAGCCGTTTTATTATCGCGGTGCCGAGATTGCGCTTGAATGCACCATCAGTGTTGCAACCAGTGAAGAGTGCGATTGGGACATTGAATCGGTAAAACGTAATGCTGGTTTGGCGATGCATTATGCCAAACAAACGCGTAGCAAACTCACGTTTTATCAAGCTCGTTTCCTAGAGCAATATATTGAACAACATCGCATTGAGCTGGAACTGAAACAAGCAATTCAACGTGGTGAACTATCGATGGCTTATCAGCCCCAAATCAATACTCAAGGCGAGTTAAAGGGTGTGGAAGCCTTGGTCCGCTGGCACAGTGTAGAGCTCGGGTTTGTGCCGCCTGATAAGTTCATTTACGTGGCTGAAAACTGTGGCTACATGCCGATTTTAGGCGATTTTATCCTAAGCCAAACATTAGCCGATATGGCGCAGTTAACAGCGAAAACCGGCACGCAGTTGGATGTGGCGATTAACGTCTCTGTAAAGCAGCTACAGGATTACGATTTTGTTGAAACGGTAAAATCAGAGCTGAGCAAGCATCAATTTGACCCGCATAACCTGATCTTAGAGGTCACGGAGAGTGTGTTTGCGGAAGACGTCGATAAGTTGGTAATGCTACTTAATGATTTGAAAAAGCACGCTATTCGAATCTCGCTGGACGACTTTGGCACCGGGTACTCTTCGTTAAGCCTGCTAAAACACCTGCCAATCAGTGAAGTGAAGATAGATAAAAGCTTTGTTTCAGACATGCTAAGTAGTGATAAATCTTATTCTATGCTGGCTGGGGTGATCAGTTTGGCTAAACGATTAAGCATGAAAACGGTCGCGGAAGGGGTAGAGTCGGCAGAAGAAGTGGCGGTATTGCGTCAACTAGGGTGCGATATGTTTCAAGGCTATCATTTCGCCAAGCCAATGAACCTAGATGCCCTGTGCGATTTTGTAAAGCAGCAACAAACGGTATGACGTCGACAATCAATAGTTGCCGACGTCTTTTAAAGGGGAGAGGTTTAAAGGGTCTGGGTTAATTGGAAGTAGCGCCCTTGCTTGTCAAGCAGCGCCTGATGGCTACCACATTCGACCACTTGCCCTTGCTCGAGAAGACAAATGGCGTCCATTTTATCGAGGTTCACTAAGCGGTGGGTAATAAAGATCACGGTCTTTCCGGCAAAATGCTGCTCAAACAGCGCCATTATTTGCTGCTCGGTTTGTTTGTCCAGGCCTTCTGTCGGCTCGTCCAGCAGTAGAATAGGGGCGTTGTGTAGCAGGGCACGCGCAATACCAATCCGACGCTTTTCGCCTCCAGAAAGTTGTCGACCGCCATCTCCTAGCCAAGCATCCAGTCCGTCGTCATCGGCTAGTTTCTCCAAACCCACCTTAGTGAGTATTTCAACCAAGGTTTGATCTTGGGCTTGAGGGCTTGCCATCAACAGATTGTCGCGTAAGGTACCATTGAGAATATCGACTCGTTGGCTAACTACGCTGATCGCTTGGCGCAGTTGGGATTCACTCCACTGTTGCAAAGGCTTACCGGCTATTTGAATTTGCCCTTGATCCACATCCCAGTAGCGATTGAGCAACTGGATTAAGGTGGATTTACCTGAACCAGTTTGACCAACAATCGCAACACGATGCTGAGCAGGAATGTGCAAGTCTATCTGCTTGAGTACCGGCGCATTTGTCTCAGGGTAGCAGAACGATACGGATTGATAGTCAATCGCGTAATGCCCCTCGTGCACTGCATCTTGTTGTGGGAAAGTGACCTCAGGTTCAGCCAGTGTGATCTCATTGAGTCGACGGGCTGAAGTTAGCGTCTGCCCTAAGTGCTGGAATGCACCAGCGATAGGCATCAGCAGTTCCACGCTCGCCATGGTGGCAAAGGCCACTAGGGCCACCATAGGATCCGGTGGGTTGCCACCTACACCGTCTGCCGCGACCCACAACATCAAAACCAGAGTCCAGCCGTTCGCTAGCAGCAAAAGCGCTTGTGCTAGACCCGAGAAGTGCGCATTGAAAAGCTGGTTTTTCAGCAAATGCTGTTGTGCGTTGAAGATCAGATCACGATAGCGTTTTTCTGCGTTAAATAGCGTTAATTCACTGTAACCTTGCAACCAATCCAGAGTGGCAATTCTGAGCTGAGCACGGTTGTGGGTCAGATCATGGCCGTTGTTTTTACCAAGCTTGTAAAACACAAATGGCCAAGTCAGTAGTAACGCTAGTAGCACTGCGCCCAGTAGTAATCCCAACTGGAGATCAAACCAACTAACCAAAGCGGTCAATCCAAGGATGCCCAGTGTCCCCACTACCATAGGACTAATAAGACGCAGGTAAACATGGTCCATCGCATCGATGTCGGCGACTAAGCGATTGAGTAGGTCGGCATCACGCAAATTAGATACTCGACCCGGGATAAGCGGAGCGAGCTTGGCAAAGAAGAAGGTACGCAGATCTGTGAGTAGTTTAAAGGTAGCGTTGTGGCTGACTACACGCTCGCCCCAACGTCCAGCGGTACGTCCCATTGCAAAACCGCGCACAAACGCGCCTGGCAACATGTAGTTAAAGGTCTCACGGGCAATGGTTAAACCTGCCACCGCAGCGGCCGATAAAAACCAACCAGAAAGCGTGAGTAGCCCAATCGATGCAGCGACAGTAAGAAACGCCAGCAACATACCGAGCGATAGCCCGAACCAATGTTTTTTGTAAAGTTTGAGGTAGGGAAGAAGGTCACGCATCAAGATTCCCCTTGTTAGCTTGATTGATGGCATGACTGGATGCCAGCATATGTTTGAACAGCCCTTCTTGTTGAGCCAGTGAGTCAAAGCAGCCTTGTTGTACCAACTGGCCATCTTGCATGACCAAGATTTGGTCGACATTTTGCAGCGGCGTGAGCTGATGAGTCACCATTAATGAGGTTTTGTTAGCAATTTGCTGTGCTAACCCTTGCATCACCAATTGTTCGCTTCGGGCATCTAAGCTGGCAGTCGGCTCATCCAGTAACCAGAATTGACCACCTTGAATCATGGCACGAGCAAGGGCTAGACGTTGCGCTTGCCCAACCGACAAGCCGCCAGAGCGATCACTGATGGTGTAGTCTAAGCCGTGTTTGTCAACAAACTCCGAAGCAAACGACTCTTTCAGAGCGTGTTGGATTTGCTGCTTATCGACCTCAGGTTTACCGAGCGTCACGTTGTCGCGAATGGTCCCATGCAAGAGTAGCGGATTTTGTCCCACCCAACTGATGTGGCGTCGCCAATCATCCAGGTTGAGCTCACGCCTTTCGACACCATTAATCTTGAGTGATCCTTGGTAGGGAAGAAATCCGAGTAGCGCATTCACTAAGCTGGTTTTACCTGCGCCACTAGGGCCAACGAGCGCGGTGGTTTGAGTCGGCTCCAGAGTAAAGCTAATAGGCCCCACCAAAGTTTTGCCTTGTGGAGATAAAACCATCAGTTCATTGGCCTCGATTCGAATCGATGGCTCAGCAGGTAGGGGCTCTTGACCGTTGCCTACCGTGGCAACGTCGGTCTTAAGGAAATCAACGATACTTTCAGCAGCACCTACCGCTTGTTGCTTGGCGTGATAAAAGGTACCCAGGTCGCGCAGTGGCTGATAAAACTCTGGAGCCAAGACCAGAATGAACAAGCCGGAAAACAGCGTCACGCCTAGGCCGTAGTCTCCAAAATTGAGTTCGCCGATAAACGCAAAGCCAAAGTAGACCGCAGTTAGTGCTATCGAAATTGAGGTAAAGAATTCAAGAACCGCAGAAGAGAGAAACGCTATTTTCAACACGTCCATAGTGCGCGTGCGAAACACCTCTGAAGCACCACGCATCACTTCCGTCTCTGCCTGAGTGCGATCAAAAAGCCGAATGGTAGTCATCGCCTGCAGACGATCATAGAAGTGACCGGACAAGCGCTGTAGGGCTTTGAAGTTTTTGCGGTTTGCATCGGCGGCTTTCATGCCAACTAAAGCCATAAACAAAGGAACCAAAGGCGCAGTCAGCAAGAAGATCAAACCAGCAGCCCAGTTAACCGGGAACACCACAATAAGAATCACGAACGGAATCAACACCGACAGTGACATTTGCGGCAAATAGCGAGCGAAAAAGTCTTGCATGTCTTCCACTTGTTCGAGCAACAGTGTCGCCCAAGCGCCAGCGGGTTTGCCTTTGATGTAAGCGGGCCCCAGTTCGCGCAGTTTGTCGAAGATAAGCTGACGAATATAGACACGGACTTGTTCACCGCAGCGATAACCAGCGATTTCTCTTCCCCAAGAGCACAAAGCGCGCAGTGCGATTACGACGGCCAAACCGACAAAGTGCATGACCAACTGTGACTTGTCGACCTGCTCAATGATTAACTGGTGCAAAATTGTGGCCAGCAAAGCTGCTTGTGCCAGAAGAAAGAGGCTAGAGAGTACGCCAAGGCCCACCGCAATCATAAGCCAGCGTTTAGCGAGCTTACTTTGCTGTTTAAGCCACAAATTCAAGCTGCGTTGTTTCTTTTTGTCCATCGTGAAGGCTTAATGAGAATTATTATTACGAATTTAAGTCGCGCATTATACAAAAGAAAGCCCCGCGGGCATACCGCGGGGCTGTAAGGATTTGAGCTAAAAATGGAAAATATTATTGAGCTAGTGCGTCTAGGTAACGCTCTGCATCTAATGCGGCCATACAACCGGTGCCAGCAGAAGTGATCGCTTGGCGATAGTTATGATCCATCACGTCACCTGCGGCAAAGATTCCAGGCACACTGGTTTCGGTCGCATTACCTTCGAGGCCAGATTGCACCAGAATGTAGCCATCTTTCATCTCTAACTGACCCTCAAACATGGAAGTATTCGGCTGATGACCGATGGCGATAAACACACCCATAACATCGACTTGCTCAATGGCGTCTGATTGAGTGTCTTTGATGCGCACACCAGTAACGCCCATTTCATCACCAACCACCTCTTCTAGCGTGCGATCAGTGTGCAGTACGATGTTGCCGCTTTCGACTTTGTCCATCAGGCGTTTCACCAAAATCTTCTCGGCGCGGAAGCTATCGCGACGGTGGATGAGGTGAACCTCAGAAGCGATATTAGAAAGATAGAGCGCTTCTTCGACAGCGGTGTTACCACCACCGACGACAGCGACTTTCTGGTTACGATAGAAAAAGCCGTCGCAGGTTGCACAAGCCGACACACCGCGCCCTTTGAACGCTTCTTCTGACTCTAACCCTAGATACTTGGCTGATGCGCCAGTAGAGATGATTAATGCATCACAAGTGTATTCGCCGTTATCACCTTTTAAACGGAATGGACGTTGGCTGAAATCGACCTGATTTATATGGTCAAACAAAATCTCGGTCTCAAAACGTTCAGCATGCTCCTTCATACGTTCCATCAACGCAGGTCCGGTTAAGCCTTCGGGATCGCCAGGCCAGTTTTCTACCTCTGTGGTAGTGGTCAATTGACCGCCTTGTTGCATTCCAGTGACAAGAACAGGTTTCAGGTTGGCGCGAGCTGCATAAACTGCGGCAGTGTAACCCGCAGGGCCTGAGCCAAGAATAAGAAGGTTGCTATGTTTTACGTCGCTCATTTGTGCTCCATTAGCGATGACGCTTACTGAGTGTTTTGTCTCGATTGTAGGGAATATAGTCGGGCTTTGAAAGAGTTAGCGTCGGAGAAAGCTGTAATAATTGGTTATAGATTAGAACAGATGTTCAATGGTGTGAAGCCAAAGAGGCGCGGTTAACGTTTTGATTTCAATAGCGCAGAAAATGCGCGCTAGTGAAGTTGTCTGATATTTTCATATCACCAACCTTTAATCTGGTCTGTATAACTACAAAATCAATTTAATGTGGTCATATATGTTGATTTATCAATAATGATAGATGTAGATGCTAAAAATGGTTGATCTCGCGATATAAGTGCGCAGATAATAATTGTGAACAAGATGTTAATTTATTTGTAGGTATGTACATTCATTAAGGAGATGATGATGTTACATCAGCGTGAAACCACACTTCAGCTAACCAAACTTAGCGACGACGCCATTGCTCAACTAGCCCCAACATTTTCTAAGTTGCCGCACACTGAGCATGCCGATGGTCAATATCGTTTACGTCGTTACTCGGTGGTGACATTAAAAGATGGAAAAGTCATTGATTTGAATAAGAATGAGTTTATGCAGACCGATGACATCAACCGCTTCCAAGGCAATGTCGTGCGTCAGTTTGAACCTATTGAGCAGTCGACGCTAGACAGCGAAGGCATGCGCGAAATGTGTCAGTTGTTCGCTGCCTCCAATAGTCTCTTCGATGGACATGAGATTGAAATTCACCAAATCCGCATTGCTGCTGTCTATGACGAAACCCAAGTGGCGCCAGAGGGGGTGCACCAAGACGGTTTTGAGCACATTGCCCTTGTAGGAATGGGCCGTCACAACGTTGAGGGTGGCGATATCATGCTCTACAACAGCTTCAACGAAGCGCCATTTTTTAGAAAGGTGTTGCAAAGTGGTGAAGTCGCGATGCTCGCGGACAACAAGCTTTGGCACAACGCTCAGCCAATCCGCTCAGTGATTGAAGGTGAGCAGGGCCATATGGACGTATTTGTACTGACTGCTAAGGATGCTGTGAATGAGCTTCACTCCTAATCTAGCCCGAGCGCAGTTTAGCGCGCTCGGCCAAACCCATAATGATCTGCCAGTGGTGTTTCTTGATGGGCCAGGAGGATCACAAGTACCGCAATCAGTGTTAGATGCGATGCAGGGCTACCTGGGCTACTTCAACTCAAATTTAGGTGGCCACTATTTTTCTAGCCAACACACGACCGCATTAATGACTCAGGCGCGCGAGCACGCTGCCGCTCTGTTGAATGCAGAGTCGAGCGATAACATAGTGTTTGGCGCAAACATGACCTCTCTGACATTCCAACTTAGTCGAGCCATCAGTCGAGATTGGCAGATGGGCGATGAAGTGATTGTAACCGCTTTGGATCACTATTCGAATGTGTCCAGTTGGCAACAAGCTGCTGAAGACAAAGGCGCAGTTGTTCATCAAGCACGGGTCGATGAGCAGGATTGCAGTCTAGACCTTGAACACTTGCTGTCATTGATAAACGACAAAACCAAGCTGGTGGCACTGACATATGCGTCCAACACCACGGGCTCTGTGGTTGACGTTAAGCGTGTGATTCAAGCTGCGCATCAAGTCGGCGCTATGGTGTATGTCGATGCGGTCCATTATGCTCCTCATCACTTGGTCGATGTACAAGCACTGGGCTGTGATTTCCTCGCCTGCTCTGCGTACAAGTTCTTCGGACCGCACGTCGGCATTGCCTATGTGGCGCCCAAGTGGTTGCAAACGCTGCGTCCGTATAAAGTGGAGCCCGCCACCGACAACGGCCCTGGTCGTTTTGAAACGGGAACGCAAAGTTTTGAAGGCTTAGCGGGGGTCGTCGCCGCGGTTAAATACTTAGCACAGTGGGGATCAAGTCAATCTTCACTGCGTGAGCGACTGGTTGAGTCTTATCGCTGGTATAATCAACATGAATCAGCCATCAGTGAGCGATTTCTATCACGATTATCTCAGCTCGATGGGGTACGCTTGTTGGGTAAAGCGGAGGCTGACGTCGCGCAGCGCACACCGACGTTTGCGTTGACGTTTGATCATCATTCCCCTGAAGAGGTGGCACGTCGCTTAGGTGAGCGCAACATTTGTGTCTGGAATGGCCACTTTTACGCCTTAGGTTTAGTTCGCCAACTGAAACTGGAGCAATCAGGCGGTGTGGTTCGAATCGGCTTCATGCACTACAACACCTTGGATGAAGTGGATATCTTATTTGATGAACTGAAGGTCATTTTGAGTCAGTAATATTCTGACCTAACAACGAAAAAGGACCTCGATTGAGGTCCTTTTCTTTTTATGCGCTCACTTCAACTTCGTAGGATGTGAACTTACGAATGTTGATAACCCCAGTATCAAAGATCATGTACTGACCTTTAATTCCCTGCAATACGCCAGTTACTTGTGGGTTTTTGTCAAAGTTGTGCGAGGTGATCTTGGTTGGGTGCTGCTGTACCGGATACTGAATCGAAACAGTGTCCGCGTTGAGTACTTCGATTGCATCTTGGCCAAATTCTTGTCTGATTTGTTCAATCTTATCGCTCACCAACGGCAGCAACTCAGCAAAACGTGCTGTTAAGTCGATAGGCTCGCCATCGCCTTTTAGTAACGTGCGCCAATTGGTTTTGTCGGCAATATGTTTGGCCAACTCAACTTCAATCAGCCCGGAAATATGGCGAGTTTTGACTTTGAAGATCGGCAAACCTTGCGTGGCCCCTTGGTCAATCCAGCGTGTTGGGATTTGAGTGTGACGAGTAATCCCCACTTTTAAGCTGGATGTGTTAGATAGATAGACATAGTGATCAACCATACAGTTCTCTTCGCCCCACTGCGGCTCGCGGCAGGTACCTTGGTCATAATGGCAGGTTTCCGGTTTCATAATACACATGTCGCAACTAGCGAGTTTCTTCATACAAACAAAGCAGTGTCCTTGTGAGTAACTCTTCTTGGTTTTCTTTCCACATGAACTGCAAAAAATGTTGCCGGTGTGGGTCAAAGTGAGTGATTGACCGATAAAAGGTGTGAGGTCGACAGATTGTTCTCCGACTGGAAGTTGATAGATGACTTTAGCATCCAATGTCGCACGCATTTTATCTAGCGTACCTTTCGCGATTACAGACATGACTTTGCTCTTATGTTGTTCGGTCGATAGCCGATTTATTGTTGGGTTGATTGTAACAACTTTGCCTTCAACCATCTAAGAAAAACGAACCCTAGCCACAACATGTCGGAATCCGTTTGCGACGCGACTTGTAACGGGTAAACAACAACTTTTTATGAGTGACCTCTAATATTTACTCTCACTCTCCAATTTTGTTTGAGCTAAAATGGAACTAAAGTCATATAAAAGTCCATTACTATATTCAAACTAATTATTAAGCTCGGCGAGATTTTCTGGGGCAGCGATTGAAAACGATTCACAAGATTATTTTTCTGCTGGTATTGCTGACAGTAGTCCTGGTTCAGATCTATTGGGTACGCGATGACGGTCATGTAATGAGGATTGATCCTGTTCAATTCACGTTTCTTGCCACCAATGATCAAGTGCAAGGGGGCTCAAGCTCGTCGCAGTTAACTAAGCTAACCGATGCAGTACAACTAGAGTGTCACTTAGTAAAAACGGACGCTTATCAGTGGCCCTATTGTGGAATTTCGATTCAGTTGGGTGAAAGTTTGGCTCAAGGCGTCAACTTGAATAACTTCCACACCTTGAGGTTGAACATCGACTTTGTACGGCTAGACAGCCAACAAGATCCAGGTCTTAGGGTCTATTTACGCAACTTCAACCCTGCCTATTCAAAAATTGAGAATGAATACACACTCAAGTACAACGGTTTAGAGTATACGCCGGGCCAATCTAAAGGAGCCATAGACATTCCGTTGGCCAACTTACAAGTGTTGACTTGGTGGCTGGCAGACAACGATATTGCTATCGAACATTCCGCACCTGAGTTCTCGAATATCAGCAAATTGGAGCTGGCGACAGGTTCGGGAGAAAACGTCGGTCACTACCAACTCACAGTGCATAGTATTGAGCTCATTGGTAACTATATTAAAGGCGAGTCACTGATGCTCGGACTGCTGATTTTTTGGGTGTCGCTGGCACTGGTGTACAGTGTACTGGAGATACGCCGCAGTCATCAGATGGTCTCTTTGGCCCAATCTCGTCAAACTCACCTGCGACGTCTTAACCGAGAATTACAAGAGCAGAATATTCATTTTGCTGAGCTGGCTAATCGAGACGCACTAACCGGAGCGATGAATCGTCACTCAATTCGCGAATGGTTGGACGAGCACTTTACCCACTCGTCCTCTAAGCAATCTCTCGCCGTTCTTTACCTTGATATTGACCACTTTAAGCAAGTCAACGACGTCTATGGGCATAAGATGGGCGACGATATTCTCAGAGAATTCACTATGGTGGTACTCGGTAGCTTAGAGACATCACAGCGTTTAGTGCGATGGGGTGGGGAGGAGTTCGTTGTCTTCTGTCCTGGTTTCGATTTGGAGCAAGCGACGCAGCTGGCAGAAAAGATTCGCCATCGTGTAGAAGCGCACATCTGGGTTCATGGCGATCCGCTTACCACCAGCATTGGTGTTGCGGTAAAGGGCAATGAACGAGTTAATGAAATGCTTACTCGAGCTGATGAAGCCCTTTACTTGGCCAAGCGTCGTGGGCGCAACCAGGTGGCGGTTAGTGGTCATCCTCAGTGATGCTGAGTGGATTTTGCTGCAACTCCGGCGGCGCTTCAATGGCAATCGGCTCTTTCGGGCCTAAGAACTTTGGTTTCGCGTTGGTAATGTAGATATCCAAAACCGCTTTAGCACGAGCAAATACTTCACGCAGTCGCACTTTCATACCCGAGTGACGCGATGGACCTGGGACGGCGAAACACTTGGCGTTAATGCGGTGCGAGTTGGCGATAAACAGTGCCCGTTCACAATGAAACTTTTGCGAGATGATCAAAAAGTTATCGGTATCAAAAATCTCTTTGGCGCGAACCACCGAGTCTAAGGTGCGGAAGCCAGCGTAATCGAGAAAGATTCGCTCTTCTGGAACCCCTGCTGCCAACAGATCTCGCTTCATCGTCCAGGGCTCATTGTATGAGCGATGCGCATTGTCACCACTGAGTAGAAAATGGCTCACTTTACCTTGCTGATAGAGGGCGATAGCCGCATCGATGCGATTGACGTAGTACTCATTGAGTACTTTGCCTAGGTACTTACTCGTCCCCAGCACGACTGCGACATTAACAGGCTCGACTTGCTCCGCTTGTAAGAATAGTTGCTGGCGAGATTGAACCGACACCCAGCGATCGATGGCAAACAGCCCCAGCGCGACAAGCAACAGAGCTGTGGGTAGCCAAAACAGGAGTCGACGTAGTCCTTTTTTCAACAAGGATTGAGTCTGTGTTTCACGATGGAATAATTTTCGCACTAGATTTGACGGTTCCTCTGTGCCCAAAGACCAATAATAATAAAGCAAGACAAGACGATAGCGAACATTACGCCAGTTTCCAACCCTCGTAGCGTGCGGGCCAGATAGGGCGTTGCTTTAATAATGATCAAGCCGTAACCGAACGCATTAATCAAGATGAAAGCTAAGGTTCTTAGAACAAAATTGTAGTTTCTTAGCCATCTTCGCACTATGGCATTGATCTCACTGCCTGCCATCACCAGAAAACACGCGATAAGTGCTGTTGAAATCTCACTCAAATAAGGGTAAAGGTAGGTGCCCAGTGTATGTAAATATTCCATTATTGATTAAACAGTTATCTGAAAACTGTGTAAGGATACCACGAAGCGGTGGCACGCTGTCTAGCGCTAAGCAATAACAAAAAACCCAGCATGGCTGGGTTTTTTTATTGACTAGAATGCGGTGCGTTTGTAACGGCGGTAGACCGGTTGCCAGAAAGAGGCGTCGATGGCTTCCTCGAGAGCTTCATCCGGAATCTCCAGTGCCACGCCTTGCTCAATCGCTTTTTTAGCGACGGCGAACGCGATCTTCTTCGATACTGAGTGAATCGCTTCTAATGGCGGTAGCAGTGGGCCTTGACCGTTTATTGCTAATGGTGAACAGGTAGCCAGAGCACGACTTGATTCCATCAGCATCTCATCAGTCACACGTTTAGCTTGTACCGCCAGCACCCCTAGGCCGATACCAGGGAAGATGTAGCTATTGTTACATTGTGCGATAGGGTAGGTTTTACCGTCGTGAATCACAGGATCAAACGGACTGCCGGTGGCCACAAGCGCTTCACCGTTGGTCCAGCGAATGATGTCGTTTGGCGTGGCTTCGACACGGCTGGTTGGGTTCGATAGCGGGAACACAATTGGACGCGGGCAGTGTGAGTGCATCTCTTTGATCACTTCTTCACTGAATAGACCAGGAGCGCCAGAAACGCCAACCAATACTGTTGGCTTAGCGTTACGCATTACATCGAGCAGTGAGAAGCCATTGCCTTCTGCTTGCCAATCGGCGGTATCTTTATGCTTTTGTACCAGACGCTGTTGGAAATCGAGTAGATTCGGCATGCCTTCTTGTAGCAAGCCCCAGCGGTCGACCATGAACACTTGAGAGCGCGCTTGGCTATCGCTGATCCCTTCGGACACCATTTGCGCGATGATGGCTTCTGCGATGCCACAACCTGCCGAGCCTGCACCTAAGAAAGTCACGCGCTGCTCAGAGAGCTTGCTTCCAGCGGCCTGACAAGCAGCAAGCAGTGAGCCAACCGTGACAGCGGCTGTGCCTTGAATGTCATCGTTAAAGCAGCACACACGGTCTTTGTAGCGCTCAAGCAGCGGCATCGCATTTTTCTGCGCAAAATCTTCAAACTGGATGAGAGCGTCTGGCCAGCGGCGCTGCACCGCTTGCATAAATTCTTCTACAAACGCATCGTACTCTGCGCCTGTAATGCGTGGGTGACGCCAGCCCATGTACATTGGGTCGGCAAGTCGCTGTGGGTTGTTGGTGCCCACATCAAGAACGATAGGTAGCGTGTAAGCTGGGCTAATACCACCACAAGCGGTGTACAGTGCCAGTTTACCAATTGGAATACCCATACCACCGATACCTTGGTCACCGAGGCCAAGAATACGCTCGCCGTCAGTAACGACAATCACTTTGACATTGTGGTTGGATGCGTTGTTAAGGATGTCATCGATGCGGTCTCGATTGGCATAAGAGACAAATAAGCCGCGTCCGCGTCGGTAGATGTTGGAAAAGTTTTCACACGCTGCGCCAACCGTCGGGGTATAGATGATAGGCATCATCTCCGAGATATGGTTTTGCACCAAGCGGTAAAACAAGGTTTCGTTAGTGTCTTGAATGTTGCGCAGATAGATGTGTTTGTCCATATCGCTTTCAAAGTTGCGATACTGCATGTAAGCGCGCTCAACCTGCTCTTGAATGGTTTCCGTGTTCTCGGGTAGTAGGCCTTCTAGATTGAAAGAGCGACGCTCTTGAGCAGAAAATGCACTGCCTTTGTTAAGCAGAGGAGTACTGAGCAGTGCAGGGCCTGCATAGGGGATATAAAGTGGGCGTTTATCGTTATTCATTGCATGCCTATAGTAGGGTTTGGGGTCAACAGACCATCGGGAACAGGGACCTAAAAATGATAGGGATTCGTAGTCGCATTGTAAACTGAATATTCCTCCATTTTGGCTAGGGTCTGTTAACCTTTCGCGGTTAAGTTTTGTTCGAGATAGAATCGTCTTAGGCGCGGCAAGGAGTATGTCGCCTAGTTATTCTAAGCCAATACTTCTTAACAAAGCATAAGACGATTCTAGCCGAACCCTTCGGGCAGCCATTGTGGTTCGTTTCTACTGCGTTATCGGCTTTTTATGTAGGCCAACTACACGTCAAAGCCTCTGCCTTGTATAAACTTCCCACAAAGGGCTGCAAAAATCAGCTCGAAAGGTAAACAGACCCTTGTCTTGGTTATATAATTTACGGTTTTGACAGCAAGCACTCTAACCTTATGTCCTCTCTTCCCATCGATACACTTAAGCCTCAATTTGACCAATGGATTTCCCAGCATGATTTAGTGGTAGAAGCCGAAACCGGCTCAGGAAAATCAACTCGATTACCGCTTTGGGCTGCTGAGAAAGGTCGGGTATTGGTGATTGAACCAAGAAGAATTGCTTGCACATCACTGGCGCAATTTTTGGCGCAACAAGCGGGAGAGCGAGTAGGGGAATCCATTGGCTACGCAATAAAACTTGAAAGTCACTTTGATGACAATACAAGCGTGGTGTTTGTGACACCTGGTGTGGCGCTGCGCTGGTATGCGGAAAACCAACTGGCCGACTTTGACTATATTGTCGTCGATGAGTTTCACGAACGCCGTTGGGATACCGATTTACTGGTAGCCTTGCTTAAAGATCGCGCAGCGCAGCGTCTTATCGTGACATCGGCCACCATGGAAGGTGAGCGACTTGCCCGCTATTTGGGTGCGGAGCGACTCAGTGCCAGCGGGCGTCAGTTTGCCGTCAAGATTCGCTATCGTGCTAAAGACGCCAAGCAACTTCCGGATGTGCGTCACCTCGACGAGCGCGTAATGCGTGAAGTTGTCGCATTGGCCGATACGCCCGGAGATATTTTGGTGTTTCTTCCAGGCCGTAAAGAGATCAGCCAATGTCTGAGTCGACTATCCAGTCTAAGCGATAGGGTGGCAGTACCTTTGCATGCGTCTGTGACGGACCAACAAAGAGAAATTGCCCTCAAGCCACAAAGTTACAAAAAGGTGGTTCTTGCGACCAATGTCGCGGAAACCTCGCTGACCATACCCAATATCAGCGCAGTGATTGATTCGGGCCTCGAGCGTAGAACCGAGCAGCGCAATGGACGTACTACGTTAAGCCTCAAACATATTTCCAAAGCGAGCGCGAAACAGCGAGCGGGTCGAGCGGGTCGCGTCATGCAAGGTGAGTGTATCCGTTTATACGGCGAGTTTGCCGCCCTTTCAAAGGTAACACCGCCGGAAATGCATCGTGAGTCGTTGACCGAAGCGATGTTGGCCTCCGCATGTTGCGGGTCGGCGCTGACTCAACTGAGTTTTCTCGATGCCTTGCCAGACAAATCTCTACGACAAGCAGAGCAGATACTGCGCGCCATGAATGCGATTGATAGCCAGGGGTTAGCAACAGAACACGGCCAGAGACTGTATCCGCTTCCTATTGATGCCTTGTACGCTGACTTGGTCACCAGAATGCCCACGCGCCCTTTACAGGAGGCGATGTTGGATCTGACCGCGGTGCTGTCCACGCCCGCCAACTTATATCGACTGAGTGGTGATGAGCAAGCGCAAGTCCTGTTAGAGCAGCAGGAGCCTTTTGGTTGTGATGCGCAACTTGCGATTGGTCTACTGCGTGGAAAAGAGTTTTCTGCAGTCAAGGTAGACCCAGAAGTACTTAGAGAAGCGCGGCTTCTAGCCGAGCAAATGAGGCAAGCCTTTGAACTGCCTGAACTCAGTGTCGCGTCTCGTTATCAGGCCGAGCAGTTAAGTGAAGCGATAGCAAAACTGCATCCTGAGCTGGTGTTTGTAAGACGTGAGAAACGACGCGAAGCGTTTGCCAATGGAGAGATGGAAGTGCTTTTGGCGCGGGATAGCCGTGTCAAAGCCGACCAGGAGGCTGTGTTGGTGCTCGATACCCACAGTGTGCCGGGTAGAGGCGTTAAACAAACGCTGAACCTTGCGACTGTCACGGTGCCGATCCAGCTTTCATTGCTCAAAGAGATGAACTTAGGTGAATGGCAGCAAGGACAAGTCATCCATCAAGAGACACAAACCTTGGTTGAGCGCCATCTCGTTTATGCAGGGCGTAGGGTAGCGACACGCCATGAGCAGGCGAAAGGAGAATTAGCAATCCAACCTATGGTGCAAGCTGTTGTTGTGGAGGAAATGTTACCGGGCCTTGCTAAGCGCCGCCGACAAGAAATTGAGCACTGGAAGCTCTATTGCGGCCTAGGCTTTGCACAGCCTGATAGCGATATCTCATCCCTCACGTTCGAAAACTGGTTTGCCCAGCAACTGAGCATGCTGGGCGTCAACGAGATCGACGAGCTAGCGCTGTTTGACACAGAGGATTTTGTTTTTTCAGGAATTCCTGAGTGGCAATATCAGGAGTTCGCCGAGCAATATCCATTTGAACTGGCATTGGGCGATCTCAATCTAGATGTTGAATATCAATTGGACAAAAAGCGGGTCTATGTCGTGTATCGTGACGGGCTGCGTAAGGGGGATCCTAAACGTTGGGAGTTACCGAAATGGAAGGGTTGGCGGGTTCAATATAAGAAAGCCAGTAGAATCGTCGATGTCCGTTAAAGTAAAAGTATATTATTCGATAAATGAAATATTAAGCAACCGGTTACTTATATCTCAGTGATGTTCGGATTTTGTTACTTTGTTGCTTTTTATATAGCTTTTTCAAACAAAAAATGGGTATAAAAGACTATTGTTTTATATCCTATTGCCATAAGAAGCGGAATCTATGATATTGAGTACACTGTGTTGCCGACATTACGGGGGATGATATGGAACATCTAGGCAAGACAAGTGTTGTTTTCGACTATACCTCTTTTCTTGGCGCTTCATGCAGTAAGAAATGGACTTTCTTGGAAGCAATGAGCACCTTTGCGCCAATCTTTAGTTTGGCTTGGAAAAACACCATCAAAGAGTCGACAAACGTTGAAGACCGCTTGTGGCAGCAGGCGATGAACAGCCTTTCTGCCAATCGAAGTGACGAGTCCAATATTCTAACGCTGCTCGAGCTGGCCCGTTTTGAGGGAGTTGAAGAGCTCAAACTGGTGATGCCCTATGAGCTCGACAGCGAGCAACTTGAACGAATGCGCAGTAAATCGGGGGTGATGATTTCGCCACTGACTCAAGATGAACTGATGATTCGTTTCTAATTTCAGCAGCGTAAGTAGAGATAAGTAAAACTAAAAAAGAGCCAGCATAAGCTGGCTCTTTTTGTTGGCATTAGCACTACATTACAGCACGGCTGCAATGCCCTTGCATAGCGGAAGCATGTTTGAGCGAGTCATGCCTGCGACACTGATTCGGCCAGAGCCGACAATGTAGATAGCAAACTCTTCTTTTAAGCGGTTTACTTGCTCTTTGCTAAGGCCAGAGAATGAGAACATACCATTTTGACGTTCAATGAAGCTGAAATCTGCATCGACACCTTGTTCTTTTAGAGTAGCAACGAACAGTTCACGCATATCCTGAATGCGGTCGCGCATTTCTTTTACTTCTTGCTCCCACTCAGCACGCAGAGATGGATTGTTCAGAATGTGAGTGACTACTGCACTGCCATGTGCTGGTGGGTTAGAGTAGATTGAGCGGATGATCGCTTTCACTTGAGAGAAGGCAGTCGTTGCGACTTCTTCCGTCTCTGCAACAAGCGTAAACGCTCCGACACGTTCGTTGTATAGGCCAAAGTTCTTAGAGAACGAGCTCGCGACTAGAATCTCTTTATTGTACTTAGCAAAAATGCGCAGACCAGCCGCATCTTCTTCTACGCCTTTAGCGAAGCCTTGATAAGCAAAGTCGAACAGCGGAAGAAGCTTTTTATCGGCAACTAATTTGGCTAGGGTTTCCCACTCCTCTTCAGTTGGATCGATGCCGGTTGGATTGTGACAGCAACCATGTAGGAGAACAATGTCGCCTTCTGCTGCTTTGTCTAAATCTGACACCATAGCAGCAAAGTCTTTGTCTTTGGTTTCAGCGTCGTAGTAGCTGTACTGCGCTGTTTCAATACCCGCAGCAGTAAACACACCGTTGTGGTTTGCCCAAGTTGGGTTACTGATCCAGATTTTTACATCACCAAGTTGGCGCTTGATGAACTCACCAGCAACGCGAAGTGCACCTGTACCACCAGGCGCTTGAGCAGTTTTCGCTCGTTGACTAGTTACGATTTCTGCATCGGCGCCAAATAACAACTTTTGCACAGCAAGACCGTATTCAGCCGTTCCTTCGATAGTGAGGTATGACTTGGTTTTTTCTGTTTCAACCAGTGCAGCTTCTGCTTTTTTTACTGTGGCTAAAACAGGGGTTTCACCTTGTTCGTTTTTGTAAATGCCTACACCTAAATTAATTTTTTCAGCACGGGCATCTTTTTTAAACTCTTCAGTCAGGCCGAGGATAGGGTCTGCTGGAGCAGCAACTACTTTTTCAAACATAATCGTCATCCATGTTAATCGAAGGGAGGATAGGTTAGTAACTCAGCTATTTATACCTTTCTAAAGGTAATGAAACAACAACCAGAGCAAAGAAAATTTTTAAAACATCAGTATTTAATGACTAAATGTCTTGTAACAGGGATTTCCATATAAAAAGTCCCTCTGACCTAGTGAGCTAGAGGGACTTAATTGAAACTCGTGGTGCTTTTTTGTTCGCTTGTTACGCGGTCATTTCGCCTTGTTCCAGTGCATTTTCTTTGGCTTCCATACTGCGATACTTGTCGGCAATATCAACAAACGTCTGTTCAATTGCTAGAAAGGCTTCGACGACTTGAGGGTCAAAATGATTGCCTTTACCTTGCAAAATAATCGATTTGGCTTTGTCGTGACTGAATGCTTTTTTGTACACGCGCTCAGAGATAAGTGCATCATAAACGTCTGCTAAAGCCATTAATCGACCTGAAAGCGGGATTTGTTGCTCTTTAAGCTGGTTTGGGTAGCCCGAACCATCCCACTTTTCGTGATGGGTGAGTGAGATCTCTTTGGCTAACTGTAGGAAGGAGTTGCTACCTAGCTGCTGCTCAGCCATCGATAGCGCTTTAGCACCAATTTCAGGGTGACGCTTCATGATCTCGAATTCCTCATCGGTAAGCTTGCCGGGTTTCAACAAAATGTTGTCAGGGATCCCAACCTTACCCACGTCATGTAGAGGGGCAGACTTGTACAGCAGTTCGATATAGTTGTCGGTCAGGAGTTCGCGATGGGGCTCAAATTGGGCCAGATACTGAGCGAGTGCACGCACATATTCCTGGGTACGAAGTATGTGCGCGCCGGTTTCATTGTCTCTAGACTCTGCCAGTGCAGAGAGACTGACGATAGCGACGTCACGGGTGGTCTTAACCTCATCTTGCGACGACTCTAGGCTGTCTAACATTTGGTTGGTGAGAGAGGCCATCGACCCCAACTCATTGTGTTCGAATACAGGTAGACGCTTTGAGACATTACCTTGAGTGACCTGTATCAGTGAGTCTTCGTGTGAGAGTAGCACGCGGCGCATCAGCTTACTCCAGAGCACCATGATGGCAATCACATAGCCGCCCAATACCAAAGCAATATAAAGAAACTCTTTAATTACGCTGATGGTGCCAGTACCGTCCAGTACCCGTTGAGGATTATGCTCAAGCCAAAAGATATCTTTGATCGCCACCATAGATAACATAGTGGTTAAGGTGATTAATAGCAAACTGACCAGCGAAATCATTTGTTTAACTAAGGAGCGACGTTGCCCACTGAGCTCAAATTGATAACGCTGCTGACCGTCGAGTTGTTCAAAAGAGGCGATTTTAGACTCCAATTGCAGCAGCAGCCCGGTGAAGAAACCAAATAATGTCATACCAAACAGAACCTTGAGATTACTGTCGATAGGAAAGTCATAATGGAGGTTGTAGAAGCTAGCCAACACGATGCTGGCGAAAAGCATTAAAGTTGCGTCGAGACGTGCTTGACGCTGTTGAACGACCAGAGTGTGGTTACTGAGCAGGAAGTGGCGAATCAACAGTACAATGCCGAAAGTCACGGTGATGTGGCTAAATAACTCAGTAAAGGTCAAGGTTTCTAACATCGGGCATACACGCCCCGCATAAATGCCAAACACCACACCTGCTAAAGCGTAAAGTTTTACTGTCAAAGGTGCATTGTAATGTGAATCTTTCATAGCGATGCCCATATTCGAAAAGCGCTTTGTTAACCATCAGTGTAGCTGCGCTATAGCAAAGTTGAGTGTTATCCATCTACTCAATACAAGACCGAGTATCATATAGATTTCTTGCATTAATGGATACGGCTTTAAAAGGTCTGTAGGGATATGAGGCAGGTAGCAAAGCGCACACCGAGTAAGGTGTGCGCATAATACAAACAGTATAAGATTATTTTTTCAGGTCGATCTGAGACTCGATGGCATTGGTTTCAATGTCTGGGTTTTGGCTGAGTTTGTCTGTCGCCCACGTGTTTAGGTGGGATAAGATCGCTGTCACCGCATGCTTTTTGTCAGCGGTTTCACCTTCTGATACATCGAGCTGTTGCTTGGGATGAGATCCGGTAGCATCTTCTGCGATGTGCAGCCAGTCTGGGTGCCAATAGTAGGGTTGTCCGCTTGGTGTTGTCCAACTGTGCACACCGTTGCTTTCGCCTTTGTACTCGATATGCGAGGAATCATACTTTTTCATTATTATCTTGTTCCTTATATTAGGTTGCTAAGGTCACTTATGCTCAGTAAATGTAACAAACTCTCCAGTTATTAATGTGACTCGCTTCAACAAACAGTGTTCGCTAAATACAATCCACAACAATGGAAAGCTGAGGCCTATTCCTGTGCTGGACTATGATATGGTTGGCCGTGGAGACCAGAGGGAAATATGAATCGATATCAACAGCTTGCAGAGCAGATCAAACAGCAAATCGAACAAAATACTTGGCGCGCGGGAGAGAAAGTCTTGTCGATTCGTGCGGCAAGTAAAAGTTACTTGGTGAGTGCATCGACGGTGCTACAGGCCTATCAGCTGCTCGAAAGTGAGGGCTGGTTAACCGCCAAGCCTCAGTCAGGGTATTTTGTCACTCCTACTTTAATGAGAAAGCAGAACGCTGCGGCCACAGCGACGCCAACAGTTGCTTATAACGATAGATTGTATCAGTTCCTTAAGCGCGGCAACTGTGCGAAGGTCGCGCTCGGGTCTGCTTTTCCCGCGCCAGACCTGTTTCCTTTAACAGTTCTCAATCGTCATCTTGCGAGTGCTGGGCGCAAACTTCCGGCACAGCAAGTGTTGCATAATCTTCCTCCAGGCAATGAGTCTCTGCGTCGCAGTATCGCCCAGCGCTATATCATGAGTGGGCTTAATGTGTCACACCGTGACATTGTGCTGACCTCCGGTGCCATGGAAGCGCTGAATCTGAGTTTAGCCACGCTGTGTAAGCCGGGTGATAAGGTGGTCTTGGAATCGCCAACTTTTTATGGCGCATTGCAAGCGGTTGAGCGATTGGGTCTAGAGGCTATTATGGTTCCGGTTGATCCTCAGACTGGTCTATGTGTTACGACCTTTGAACAGGTGCTAGAGCGACATAAGGTTAAGGCGTGCTGGTTAATGTCGCGTTATCAAAATCCAACCGGCGCCTGCTTGAGTGAAACGGACAAGCAGCAAGTGGTGAAACTCGCTCACCAATATGATGTGACCATCATTGAAGACGATGTCTATGCAGAGCTTGGCTTGAGCGACTCTATGCTTCATCCATTTAAGTATTACGATCAACACGATAGGGTGATGTTGTGTGGCTCGTTCTCAAAATCACTCTGCCCAGGGTACCGGATTGGCTGGGTGGTCAATCAAACATTGAGCGACCAGTTACAAAAGCAGCAGATGCTCTCAACCTTATCGGCTAGCGCGCCTATTCAACATGGTATCGCTCATTATCTGCAGCATGAAAGCTTTGATAACCATTTAAGGAAACTACGCAAAACGTTAGCGCAGCGTAGCGATGCCATGCTCCAGCTGCTTGAGCAACATTTGCCGAAACAAAGTCAGGTTCACGTAAGCCCAGGTGGCTACTTCGTTTGGGTAGAGTTCGCTAAACAGGTCGATTGTTACCAGGTCTACCACTCTCTACTTGAAAAGGGTATCTCGGTGGCGGATGGCGGTTTGTTTGGGCCGTCGTCTCAATTTAACCATTGCTTACGTATCAACGTTTCGTTCGCCATCGACAGCGCTGTCGAGCAAGCGGTGGTCAAGATAGGTCAGTTGGTACAGCGTTACACTGCTTAGTGGTTTATGTGGTTAACTGTATCGCTGTAATGTCGTTGCTTTATGTTCAAATGGACGGATTATCACCAATGAGGAACCGTAATGGAACGAACCAATTTAAAGCGTGAGTATCGACTGCTGGTTATTGCGATCGTGTGCGCGGCACTGCTAGTGTTTGGGCATCTCATATTAGCCAAATCGTTTGCTCAACTCGCTTGGACCGAGTATACCGCGGCAGCAATACCTTTTGTTATGTTTGGCTTATGCCTATTTTCTATTCGTTACGCAGCGAACGATAGACACAATGGATAACACTAGCTATCTGAACACTGATTGATTCTAATGAGTAGAAGGCCCCAGCAGTGACTAGGGCCCGGTGCTTACTGCTTATCGTTTAGATGATCAATGATCGCTTGTTTGGCATGCTCTTGGTTGGCTTGTTCTCCCTCCGGCACCTCAAGAGCACGTCTGCCATGCATTCCGGTGATGTCCTCGGCAATATGCAGCCAGTCAGGGTGCCAGTAGTAGGGCTGCTCCCCTTGAGGGTGGTCCCAACTGTGGACGCCTTCTTCAACGCCGTTATAGGCGAGATCTTCAATTTTAAATAGCTTCATAGCGTTAATTCCATTGACTATCACACTAATAAAATTAGCTGATTCACAATGAGTTTTCCAATGCTTACGGGCATAAAAAAACCTCCACGAATGGTGGTTTTTTGGGCTCGAAACGGCGTTTAGAAGTTTGCAGAGCGCGGTGTGCGAGGGAATGGGATCACGTCACGTACGTTGCCCATGCCAGTCACGTAAGAGACCAAACGCTCAAAGCCTAGACCAAAGCCTGCGTGTGGCACTGTTCCGTACTTACGTAAGTCGCGATACCAGCTCATGTGCTCAGGATCGATGCCGATCTCGCGCATACGCTCGTCAAGCACGTCAAGGCGCTCTTCACGCTGAGAACCACCGATAATCTCACCAATGCCTGGTGCGAGAACGTCCATCGCCGCTACGGTTTTACCATCGTCGTTAAGACGCATGTAGAAGGCTTTGATGTCTTTCGGGTAGTTCTTCACAATAACTGGAGCTTTAAAGTGCTCTTCTGCTAAGAAGCGCTCGTGCTCAGAAGACATGTCGATACCCCATTCAACTGGGAACTCGAATTCACGGCCAGAATCAAGCAGGATCTGGATAGCGTCGGTGTAGTCGACTTGAGCAAAGTCAGAAGAAACAAAATGCTCTAGGCGAGTGATGGCTTGTTTATCGATGCGTTGAGCGAAGAACTCAAGGTCGTCACGACATTCTGCTAGTACCGCTTTGAACACGTACTTAAGCATGTCTTCAGACAATTTCGCGATATCGTTAAGATCAGCGAAAGCCACTTCAGGCTCGACCATCCAAAACTCTGCAAGGTGGCGACTGGTGTTTGAGTTTTCAGCACGGAAAGTTGGGCCGAAAGTGTAAACTTTACTCAGTGCACACGCGTAGGCTTCAGCGTTAAGCTGGCCAGATACCGTTAGGAACGTCTCTTTACCGAAGAAGTCTTCGTTGTAATCTACTTCGCCTTTGTCTGTGCGAGGTAGGTTTTCCATATCTAGCGTGGATACGCGGAACATCTCGCCGGCACCTTCTGCATCAGATGCAGTGATAAGTGGCGCCGATACCCAAAAATAACCTTGCTCATGGTAGAAGCGGTGAATCGCTTGAGAGAGGCAGTTACGAACACGTGCAACTGCGCCGATCACGTTGGTACGTGGGCGTAGGTGCGCGACTTCGCGAAGGTACTCGATAGAGTGGCGAGTTTTCGCCATTGGGTACGTTTCTGCGTCTTCAACCCAGCCTACGACTTTAACGTCAGTCGCTGCTAGTTCGAAATCTTGGCCTTTGGCAGGAGATTCAACAATCTTACCTGTTACTTCAACAGAACAACCAGTGGTTAGCTTAAGCACTTCGCTGTCGTAATTATTAAGATTATTTGGGACCACGGCCTGAATCGGGTCGAAACAAGAGCCGTCATATATGGCAAGGAAAGAGATTCCAGCTTTGGAATCACGACGTGAACGGATCCAG
>JBCAXU010000006.1:0-73953 GCA_038533895.1 Pseudomonadota bacterium
ATTAAAACAGCGTGACCATGTATTAGTGACTGCGGAGTCATGCACGGGTGGTGGTGTCGCTGTTTTAATAACTTACCTAACTTTTCTGCCAAGCCCATTTTTTATCCTTGCCATTGCCAAATGGATCGAAAACAACACTCTATCATCAACCGCTAATTTTATGAAAATACGCGATTTGTCGTCTAAGCTTAACTTTCGATATGCAACAAAAAGCATTTAAATCTTACGACTTCGGAATCGTCTTTATGTATAAGCAACTGCAACGCTCTCAACGTTCTTACCTCTTCATTGTTTTGGTTGCGGTTTTGGCGAACGTATTGCTGGCGATATACATTTATAACAAGACACAAACACTGCAAACACTGCACGAACAACTGAACAAACAGTACGTCGAGCAAATTACCATTAGCCAAACCATCTCAAGTATTGAGCGCGATCTTGGCTATGTTGGCTTTATTCACCATTTTAAAAATTATGTGATTCGACGAGACAGCACCTATTTCGAGCATGCCCAACAGAAGTACTTGCGACTCAAGGAGAACATCTACCTGCTGCAAACCTTGATTGAAGGCTCAGAGCTCAAAGCCGACGTCAATCAACTCAACGCGACCCTCGAAGAGTATTATCAAAAACTGCTAGTCGCACGACAAATAGCAACAAATACATCGGTCACTGAACTGGACAGCATAGTCAAAGTAGACGACAAACCAGCGTTAGCGGCGCTGACAGCTATTCAAAACAGCGTGTTACCTAAAGTGGATCAAATACTAAGTTCATCAAAAAACAAGCTTGAGCAGATTAGCCTCTACATGTGGCTATTCAACTTACTGTTGTTCCCGCTGATTATCATCAGCACTTGGTTTATTCTGCGCGCCATTAAACACTCTCACTTTCTGCTGCAAGAACTGGCAGAGATCTTTGATGTCTCTCCAGATGGTATTCTCTACATCGACCAGCACGGAAAAATTCTTGGCGCCAACAAGATGGCTTGTCAGTTGTTCAATTATACAAACAGTGAAATGAAGCAACTTTCAGTAGAAGATTTGGTTGACCCTAAGCTCAAGAACGCGCATCGCCAGTATCGCCATCAATTTCAGGCCAAGCAACAGTCTCGGTTGATGACCGACAAGCGGCAAAAGATTGTCGGGCTGACGAAAGACGGCGAACCGGTTGAAGTACAAATCGCCATTTCTTCCACCACCATAGGTAACCAACCCCGCACTATCTGTGTTATTCGTGATATGAGAGAGCAAAACGCGTTAAAGCAAGTCGCGGAGCTCGACTATCTCACCCACCTACACAACCGACGTAGTATTGATCAACTGTTGTTCAAAGAGCTGGCACGCTCTGAGCGTAATCAAGCGCCAGTTTCACTGCTGTTAATCGATCTGGATAACTTTAAGCAAGTTAACGATCAACTCGGCCACGCCGAGGGAGACGCTATCTTGACTCAAGTGGCGAACTTCTTACGTGAACACACCCGACCTTATGATTCGATCGGGCGCTGGGGAGGCGATGAATTTGTGTTAATTTCACCAGATCTACACCAAGAGGACGCGCTTAATTATGCGAATCGATTAATAGACTCATTTCAAGATCTACCCATTGGCGGGGGAGAGCTGAGTTTGAGCATAGGCATCGCGACCCACACTCCTGATTGTCCGTACGATTTAAACACCCTGTTTGAACATACCGACCAAGCACTTTATACCTCCAAGCAAAGAGGCAAAGCGCAGGCGACTCATGTAAAGGACTTGGCATTAGAAAGTTAGTTCCACTCACGGTTATTCTCCGCGCTCTGATTGCCCTTACTGGTGCTGTTTTGATACCCTGCGGGGTAATTTGAACTGTTTGCCAACGACTTGTATGAAAGAGCAAAAACACACCCCCATGATGCAGCAATACCTCAAGCTCAAAGCTGAGAATCCTGATATTTTGCTGTTCTATCGCATGGGGGATTTTTATGAGCTATTTTACGATGATGCAAAACGTGCCTCTCAGCTACTGGACATCTCTCTGACCAAACGAGGCGCATCCGCAGGTGAGCCGATCCCGATGGCCGGTGTGCCTTTTCATGCGGTCGAAGGCTATTTGGCGAAACTGGTTCAGCTCGGTGAGTCAGTGGCAATCTGTGAACAGATTGGCGATCCTGCCACCAGCAAAGGGCCAGTAGAACGCAAAGTCGTGCGTATTGTCACCCCCGGAACCGTGACTGACGAAGCTTTGCTCTCGGAGCGTTTAGATAACCTTATCGCAGCTATCTATCACCATGATGGCAAGTTCGGTTACGCGACCTTAGATGTCACTTCTGGCCGTTTTCAGTTGATGGAGCCACAAAGCGAAGAGGCAATGGCAGCAGAGCTGCAACGTACCTCTCCTCGTGAATTACTGTTCCCCGAAGACTTTGAGCCAGTGCACTTGATGTCGTCGCGCAACGGTAACCGCCGCCGTCCAGTGTGGGAATTTGAGCTCGACACCGCTAAACAGCAGTTGAACCAACAGTTTGGCACTAAAGATCTGATTGGCTTCGGCGTGGAACATGCCAAGCTCGGGCTGTGTGCTGCTGGCTGCCTGATTCAATATGTCAAAGACACCCAACGCACTGCGCTACCGCATATTCGCTCCCTAACTTTTGATAGACAAGATCACTCGGTGATTCTCGACGCAGCGACTCGCCGCAATTTGGAAATCACCCAAAACTTAGCCGGCGGCACGGACAATACCTTGGCAGAGGTGCTTGATCATACGGCCACGGCGATGGGCAGCCGTATGCTCAAGCGCTGGTTACATCAGCCGATGCGCGATATTGATACGCTCAATCACCGACTTGATGCCATCACAGAGATCAAAGAAACCGGCCTGTTTGCCGAGCTACACCCAGTGCTAAAACAAGTGGGCGATATTGAACGCATTTTGGCGCGTTTGGCTCTGCGCAGCGCCAGACCAAGAGACATGGCTCGACTGCGCTTTGCCATGCAACAATTGCCTGAATTGGCCGAATCGATACGCGCGTTAAGTCATCCCTACTTGACCAAGCTAGCCCAATACGCGGCACCGATGGATGAGGTCTGTGAACTACTTGAACGTGCGATCAAAGACAATCCACCAGTGGTGATTCGCGATGGTGGTGTGATTGCCGAAGGCTACAACGCTGAACTCGACGAATGGCGAAAGTTGGCAGACGGCGCGACTGAGTATTTAGAAAAGCTCGAGCAAGATGAACGTGAACGTCACGGCATTGATAGCCTTAAAGTCGGTTACAACAATGTGCATGGCTTCTTTATTCAAGTTAGCCGTGGACAGAGCCATTTAGTGCCACCTCACTATGTCCGCCGTCAGACATTAAAAAATGCCGAGCGTTATATTATCCCTGAGCTTAAAGAGCACGAGGATAAAGTGCTCAACTCCAAGTCAAAAGCACTCGCGCTAGAGAAGCAGTTGTGGGAGCAACTGTTTGATTTACTGCTGCCTCACTTAGAGCAGATGCAAAATCTGGCCTCCGCTTTATCGCAAATCGATGTATTACAAAACCTTGCAGAGCGTGCCGACAGCCTAGATTACTGCCGCCCAGTATTGACCGAGGAAGTCGGGATTCATATTCAAAATGGCCGTCACCCAGTGGTGGAGCAAGTGATGGACGAGCCATTTATTGCCAACCCGATTGAATTAAACCCACAGCGCAAGATGTTGATTATCACTGGTCCCAATATGGGTGGTAAGTCGACCTATATGCGTCAAACGGCACTGATTGCACTGATGGCACATATTGGCTCTTACGTACCGGCTGAATCGGCGCAAATTGGTTCAGTGGATCGCATCTTTACCCGAATCGGCGCTTCGGATGACTTGGCGTCAGGGCGCTCCACCTTTATGGTCGAAATGACCGAGACCGCCAACATTTTGCACAATGCAACGGCGAACAGCTTAGTGCTCATGGACGAAATCGGCCGCGGCACCAGTACTTATGATGGGCTGTCCCTGGCTTGGGCAAGTGCTGAATGGCTCGCTAAACAAATTGGCGCGATGACGCTGTTTGCAACCCATTACTTTGAGCTCACCGAATTGCCAAACTTGCTGCCGGGGATGGCAAATGTGCACCTCGATGCGGTCGAACATGGCGACAGCATTGCCTTTATGCATGCGGTGCAAGAAGGCGCCGCGAGCAAGTCTTATGGTCTTGCGGTTGCCGGCCTTGCTGGCGTACCTAAGAGCGTGATTAAAAATGCGCGCGCTAAGTTGACACAACTAGAGCAAATAGGCCAAATCGCAGACAGCGCTCCGCGAGGTACTGCGGTCGACATCGCCAATCAGTTAAGCTTGATTCCAGAAGCGAGTGAGGTTGAACAGGCTCTTGCTAACATTGACCCTGACGACCTCACGCCAAGGCAAGCACTAGAAGAGCTGTATCGGTTGAGAAAACTATTATGATGCAAAACGGCAAGCCCTAAAGCTTGCCGTTTTTTATTCAGCGTAGAAGACTTACAGTTTTCTTCTTAATAACATCAGTGCGACCGACAAGAACACGACACTTGGCATCACTGCGCCAAAGACCGGCGGGATGTTATACACCAGACTGAGTGGGCCGAAAAACTCACTTGAAATATAGAAGGTAAATCCGGCAATCACGCCGGACAGAATCCTCGCCCCCATAGTCACACTGCGCAGTGGACCAAAGATAAACGATAGTGCCATCAGCATCATCACTGCAATGGAGAACGGCTGGGTGACTTTGCGCCAAAATGCCAGTTCATAGCGAGCCGGGTCTTGCTCTGACGCTTTTAAGTAACTGACATAGTCATATAGGCCGCCCAGAGACAGTTCTTCGGGTTTGACCGTTACCACCGCCAGCTTATCGGGAGCAAGCGAGGTCGTCCAACGATACTCTGGCAGACTCTGTTTACTAATTTGCACTTCATCGACCATTTCTGTCACTTGGACATCTTTCATGATCCAAGTATTGTCGGATTCATATTCCACTTTGGCCGCATGGACGATACTCTCAAGTTGCTTATCTTGGTCAAAGCGCCACATGTTCATGCCAAAAATTTTGTCGTCCTCCACTTTACCGATAAAAATAAAGTCGTTGGCATCGCGCGCCCACACACCGGTTCGTACCGACAGGATTGCGCCACCAGAAGTAGCAAATGCACGTAAGTCACGAGCCATTTTCTGTGCCTGAGGTGCGCCCCATTGGCCCAATAGAGTGACCAAAATCATCAATGGCACGGCAGTTTTCAGTACCGACATACCAATATTAAGCTTAGAGAAACCCGCCGCTTGCATCACAACCAGCTCTGAACTCGACGCCAACATACCCAACCCAATCAAAGCGCCAAGTAGCGCTGCCATTGGGAAGAACATTTCGATGTCACGCGGAATACTCAGTAAGACATACATCAGCGCTTGAATCAGATCGTATGTCCCCTGACCTACTTTACGCAGTTGCTCAACATATTTGATGATCGCGGATAAGCCGACAAACGTGGCGAGCACCAACGATGTGGTCGCAATGATGGTTTTGCCGATATACAGATCGAGAATTTTAAACACGAGTTACGCTGCCTTTCTTCTTTGTCTTAGTTTATCTTTAAAGCGGCGAACAGGGATGCTGTCCATCGAGTTAATGCCAATTGCCGTTAACAGCAAAGCAGCATTGATTGGCCACATACCAATCACGGCAGGGATAGAGCCATCTTCCAGCGCAGACTTAGTGGCACTGATCGATAAGAAGTACGCGAGGTAAATCAAAATAGCCGGCCCCATTTTGGCAAAGCGACCTTGACGCGGGTTCACCGCAGACAACGGCACCACTAACATGGTCAATAGCGGGATACACACCACCAGCGAAATCCGCCATTGCAGCTCAGCTTGAGCGCGAGGGTCAGAGTTCTTCACTAACTCTAGGGTTGGAATCGCCTCCCAATCACGTCCTTTCGGTTTGACATCACGTTGCCCAATCAATCCTTCATATTGATCGAACTCGGTAATCATATAGTCAACCCGGGTAGGCACGCCCTCATAACGAGTACCGTCGTACATTCGGATAACCTGACGCCCATCACTCAGCTCTTTCACTTCACCCGATTGAGAGAATGACACACTCGGCAAAATCGAATCTCTGGGTCGCATTTGCGCAACAAACACGTGCTTGAGCTGTTTACCATCAATATCATCGATAAACACCACCGAAGATCCATCAGGCGTACCTTGGAAGTGGCCTTTTTTCAACAGGTCAACACTGTTTTCGGCTTCCACTTCTTCTTGCAGTTGCACCAACATGTCTTGGCTGTAGGGGGAAAATATAAACGAGTTGAAGCCAGCAATAAGTCCGGTGATCACCGCCAGATAGAGAGCCGCTCGGATCAAGAACTTGTTACCAATACCGGTGGCATTCATCACGGTAATTTCACTTTCTGCGTACAGGCGACCGAAAGTCAGCAAGATTCCCAAAAATAGACTCAACGGCAGCATCAGTAGCCCCATAGAAGGCATACTCAACGCGACATAATGCATCACCAAACTTGCGGGAATATCGCCATCCGAGGCATCGGCGAGCACTTTGATCAACTTTTGGCTTAAGAACACTAAAAATAGGATAAAAAATATCGCTAATTGGCTTTTGAGTGTCTCGCGGATCAAATATCTAACAATAATCACGCTGAAATTACCTATACAAAACTTGTTTTTTTGATTGAATCACTATAATTTCCCGTTGAACCCTTTATTTTTTTAAAAATTCTAACTGACTGTTAGCTTGCTTAATTTAAAGGTAGTTCCGATTATGGAATCAACAAGTAAGCAGGCATTATCTAACATTTAGTTCTATTTGTCTTCAGGATGTAGGAGTACGCATGGAGTTCAGTGTAAAAAGTGGCAGTCCCGAGAAACAACGCAGCGCATGTATCGTTGTCGGCGTGTTCGAGCCACGTCGCCTTTCTCCAGTTGCTGAGCAGCTAGATAAAATCAGCGATGGCTATATCAGTTCACTGCTTCGCCGCGGTGATCTAGAAGGAAAACCGGGGCAAATGCTCCTACTTCATCAAGTACCTGGTGTACTTTCTGAGCGTGTGTTGTTGGTCGGCTGTGGCAAAGAGCGTGAGCTGGGTGAGCGTCAATACAAAGAGATCATCCAAAAAACCATCAATACCCTTAACGAAACAGGCTCAATGGAAGCGGTGTGCTTCTTAACAGAACTGCACGTTAAAGGCCGCGATACTTACTGGAAAGTGCGCCAAGCCGTTGAAGCAACCAAAGATGGCTTGTACACCTTTGACCAGTTTAAAACGGTTAAACCAGAGACTCGTCGCCCACTGCGTAAACTGGTGTTCAACGTACCAACACGTCGTGAGCTGAACCTAGGTGAAAAAGCCATCGCTCATGGCCTAGCGATCGCTTCTGGTGTTAAAGCGTCGAAAGACTTGGGCAATATGCCACCAAATGTGGCTAATCCAGCTTACCTTGCCTCTCAAGCACGTCGTCTAGCGGATGATTACGAGACCATCACCACTAAGATCATTGGTGAGCAAGAGATGGAAAAACTGGGTATGACGTCATACCTAGCGGTAGGCCGTGGCTCTAAAAATGAATCTATGATGTCAATCATGGAGTACAAGGGCAACCCAGATCCAGAGGCTAAACCGATCGTTCTGATTGGTAAAGGTCTAACGTTCGACTCAGGCGGTATTTCACTTAAGCCTGGCGAAGGCATGGATGAGATGAAGTACGACATGTGTGGTGCTGCTTCAGTGTTCGGTACAATGAAAGCATTGGCCAAATTGAACCTGCCAATTAACGTGATCGGGGTCCTAGCTGGCTGTGAAAACATGCCAGGTAGCAATGCTTACCGCCCAGGTGACATCCTCACTACTATGTCGGGTCAAACCGTTGAAGTGCTTAATACTGACGCGGAAGGTCGACTGGTTCTATGTGATGCGCTAACTTACGCAGAGCGATTTGAGCCCGAGTGTGTGGTTGACGTTGCAACCCTAACCGGCGCGTGTGTGATCGCACTAGGTCACCACATCAGCGGCGTTATCTCCAACCATAACCCGCTTTCGCACGAACTAGTTAATGCTTCAGAGCAAGCAAGCGACCGTGCATGGCGTTTGCCAATGGCCGATGAGTATCACGAGCAGTTGAAGAGCCCGTTTGCCGATATGGCAAACATCGGTGGCCGCCCTGGCGGTACCATCACAGCAGGTTGTTTCCTATCTAAGTTCGCTAAGAAATACCACTGGGCACACATTGATATCGCAGGTACCGCTTGGAAATCAGGCGCGGCAAAAGGCTCTACGGGCCGTCCAGTCTCGATGCTTGTCCAGTTCCTGCTGAATCGCAGTGGCCAAGAGACCGAGGAATAAACCTCAATATCTTTTGAAAGGGCCGCAAGGCCCTTTTTTGTCGGTATAGGAAAACCAATGGCCAAGGCAACTTTTTACATTGTTCAACCCGACTCAGCGCAAGCGAGTAAACTTGGGTTTGCGCACTACATACTGTTTCTTGCTCGGCATTTTGCCAAGCAGGGGGCTAAGGTGTATCTCAATTGCAATGATAAAGGGCACGCTGAACAGATTGCTGAGGTTTTTTGGCAAGTCGATGCCAACCAGTTTATCGCCCATAACTTGGTTGGCGAAGGGCCCAAATATGGCACCAATATCGAAATCGGTCACCAGGGAGTGAAACCTTCTTGGAATCGACAGCTGGTAATAAATTTGGCGGAAAATGAGACAACCTTTGCGAACAAGTTTGCTGAGGTGGTAGACTTCGTCCCTTGCGAAGAAAAAGCCAAGCAACTGGCGCGAGAAAGATATAAAATCTACCGTCAAGCGGGCTATCAGCTACAAACGATTGAGATCGCACACAGCTAACAGCAAACAACCAGTCAATCCTTATAGCTAAGGCGATCTTGTTAGAGATCCCTCATTTATAAAGATTGACAGAGATTAACTTTAACCAGAACCAATCCTCTAAATATTTGGGTTTAGAGCAAGGCAACAAATGAACCAATCCCTATGAATATACAAGTTGTATCTGATTAGGGTTTGCGAATGCAGTTAACGCAGCTATCTGCCCAAATATGACGAGGAAGTACGAGCGCTATGGAAAAGACATATAACCCAACTTCAATCGAACAAGCTTTATACCAAGCTTGGGAAGAGAAAGGCTACTTTAAGCCACACGGTGACACGAGCAAAGAATCATACAGCATCATGATCCCGCCACCGAACGTCACAGGTAGCCTACATATGGGCCACGCGTTCCAAGATACCATCATGGATACTCTGATCCGTGCCGAGCGCATGAAGGGTAAAAACACCCTTTGGCAAGTGGGTACTGACCACGCGGGTATCGCCACACAAATGGTGGTTGAGCGTAAGATCGCTGCGGAAGAAGGCAAAACCAAACACGACTACGGACGTGATGCATTCATTGACAAAATCTGGGAATGGAAAGGCGAGTCTGGCGGTACCATCACTAAACAGCTTCGTCGTTTAGGCGCATCGGTAGACTGGGAGCGCGAGCGCTTCACTATGGATGATGGCCTATCGAATGCAGTTCAAGAAGTCTTTGTTCGTCTGTATGAAGAAGACCTAATCTACCGAGGTAAGCGTCTGGTTAACTGGGATCCAAAACTGCACACTGCGATCTCAGACCTTGAAGTTGAAAACAAAGACAAAAAAGGCCATATGTGGCACTTCCGCTACCCGCTAGCGGATGGCGTTAAAACCGCTGAAGGCAAAGACTACATCGTTGTTGCGACTACTCGTCCAGAGACCATGCTTGGTGATACTGGCGTTGCGGTTAACCCAGAAGATCCACGCTACAAAGATCTGATCGGCAAAGAAATTCTACTTCCTATCGTTGATCGCCGTATCCCAATCGTGGGTGACGAACACGCTGATATGGAGAAAGGCACTGGTTGTGTAAAAATCACACCAGCGCACGACTTCAACGACTACGAAGTGGGTAAACGCCACCAGCTACCCATGATCAACATCCTGACTTTCAACGCAGACATCCGTGATGCGGCTGAAGTATTCACTACCAACGGTGAAGCATGCGATGCGTACTCAACTGACATTCCAGCCAAATACCAAGGTATGGAGCGCTTTGCTGCACGTAAAGCGATCGTCGCTGAGTTTGAAGAGCTAGGCCTACTCGACGAAATCAAAGATCACGACCTAACGGTACCTTACGGTGACCGCGGTGGCGTGGTTATCGAACCTATGCTGACCGACCAATGGTACGTGCGCACTGCACCTCTAGCTGAAACGGCAACTAAAGCGGTTGAAGACGGCGAAATCCAATTCGTGCCTAAGCAGTACGAAAACATGTACTTCTCCTGGATGCGTGACATTCAAGACTGGTGTATCTCTCGTCAGCTTTGGTGGGGCCACCGCATCCCAGCATGGTACGACAACGACGGCAATGTCTACGTTGGTCGCACTGAAGAAGAAGTTCGTGCTAACAACAATCTAGCGCCAGTCGTGGTTCTACGCCAAGACGACGACGTACTGGATACCTGGTTCTCTTCTGCTCTATGGACGTTCGGCACACAAGGCTGGCCAGAAAACACTGAAGATCTGAAAACATTCCATCCTTCAGATGTGCTAGTTACTGGTTTCGACATCATCTTCTTCTGGGTTGCTCGCATGATCATGATGACCATGCACTTCTGTAAAGATGAAAACGGTAAGCCACAAGTCCCATTCAAAACCGTTTACGTGACCGGCCTTATCCGTGACGAAAACGGCGATAAGATGTCTAAGTCTAAGGGGAACGTTCTTGACCCAATCGACATGATTGATGGTATCGACCTTGAGTCTCTAGTTGAAAAACGCACCGGTAACATGATGCAGCCTCAACTGGCGAAGAAGATCGAGAAGAACACCCGTAAGACATTTGAAAACGGTATCGAACCCTACGGTACTGATGCACTACGTTTCACTCTAGCAGCCATGGCTTCAACTGGCCGTGACATCAACTGGGATATGAAGCGTCTTGAGGGATACCGTAACTTCTGTAACAAGCTGTGGAACGCAAGCCGTTACGTGCTGATGAACACAGAAGAGCAAGATTGTGGTTTCAATGGTGGTGAGATTGAATACTCACTCGCGGACAAATGGATCGAATCTCAGTTTGAGCTAGCGGCGAAAGAATTCAATGGTCACATTGATAACTTCCGTCTCGATATGGCCGCCAACACGATTTACGAATTCATCTGGAACCAATTCTGTGACTGGTACCTAGAGCTCACTAAGCCAGTTCTTTGGAAAGGCAGTGAAGCTCAGCAACGTGGTACTCGTCGCACGCTGATCACCGTTCTAGAGAAGACACTTCGCCTTGCGCACCCTGTGATCCCATACATCACAGAAACTATCTGGCAGAGCGTTAAGCCTCTGGTTGACGGTGTTGAAGGTGACACCATCATGCTTCAAGCACTGCCGCAGTACGACGAAGCGAACTTCAACCAATCCGCGCTTGATGACATCGAATGGGTGAAGTCATTCATCACGAGTATTCGTAACCTACGCGCTGAATACGACATCAACCCAGGTAAGCCGCTGGAAGTGATGTTAAAAGCGGCAAGTGCAGAAGATGCAGCCCGCCTAGAAGCGAACAAGCAAGTGCTGGTTTCTCTTGCCAAACTTGAGTCGGTACGCGTGCTGGAAGCAGGCGAAGAAACACCTGCTTGCGCAACGGCGCTGGTTGCTAAGTCTGAGCTGATGATTCCAATGGCGGGGCTAATCGACAAAGACGCTGAGCTTGCTCGTCTAGACGGCGAAATCAAGAAGACTCACGGTGAAATCAAGCGTATCGAAGGTAAGCTAGGTAACGAAGGCTTCGTGGCTAAAGCACCTGAAGCGGTTGTTGCTAAAGAGCGTGAAAAGCTCGAAGGTTACAAAGAGACTCTCGTGAAACTTGAAGAGCAAAAAGCGACGATTGCAGCGCTGTAAACCGAACGCAATTAGACAACGTAATAAACAGGGCCAGCCATTGAGACTGGCCTTTTTATTTGCTTGAAATCTATTTGAAATAGCTCGTGTAGCTGGGTGTTGTCTTCTACTATATATAAGAGATTACCGAGGGAGGCATTATGCGCGTTGGCATCCTAGTATTGAGCTCTTTTCTTATGATCGCCCATTCGGCCTTGGCCAGTAGCAACCACAATATCGTCAAGATCGCCGCTGGCAACTGGCCACCGTTTATTGGCGAGCAACTGCAAGACTTCGGTCAGGTTGGCAAAACCATTCAAGAGATTTTTGCCGCTCAAGGCTATCAGGTTGAATTTCACTTCTATCCATGGAAGAGAGCGTATAAAAAAGCCAGTGAAGGGGAATACGTCGCAACGGCGGTGTGGATGTATGCCGAAGAGCGCACAGAGTTTTTTAACTATAGCGATCCCGTTGCTCAAGAACAGTTTGTGTTCTTTCACCGCAAAGACAACCCATTTGAATGGCAATCCTTAGCTGACGTAGAGGGTAAACGCCTTGGCGGTGGATTGGGCTATAGCTATGGGGCTGAGCTTGACCAACTGATAGAGAACGATCAGGTGAGCATCAACCGAGTCGAAACGCCCGCGAAAGCGTTTCAACTGCTGAAATATCGCCGGGTCGAGCTTGTCCCCGAAGAAAAACATATTGGCTTGTTCTCACTGAGCAAGCTACCGATTGAACTACAGCAATTGATCACCTTCAACCCAAAACCTTTTTTGACCAACGACAGCTATTTACTGTTTTCCAAAGCGCACCCGCAAGCCGAAGCATTAATGGCCGTATTCAACCAAGGGCTGGCTGAACGAAACGCGAGCGATAACCCGTAACCTTTCTATACCACCCGGTTGTGCTGTTTCCCCTCGAGAAATGCTGCGATGTTTTCGATAAGGATGTCGGCCAAATTTTGGATCGCTGTGTCACTACCCCAGGCAACATGAGGCGTTAACAACAGGTTTGGTAAATGCATATTGGCGACCAGCGAGTTGGAATCATCGGCGGGTTCATCGGTAAACACGTCCACCCCAGCAGCGCTAATCTCGCCTTGTTTAAGCGCATCAACCAGCGCCTCTTCATCGACCAAACCACCACGGCCAGTATTGATCACTATGCTGCTCGACTTCATGCTCGCCAGCTCCTGACGGCCAATTAAGTGGTGAGTTTGCTCGTTAAGCGGACAGTGCAACGTCAGTACATCCGATAAGGCCAACACTCGCTCAAACGGGAGAAATCCATCTCGGCACTGCTCAGCCCCTTTGCGCTCGGCAAACAGTACGTTCAGGCCTACAGCCTTGGCCAACTGAGCTGTGGCTTCACCCAAAGCGCCACTACCGATAATGCCTAAGGTCGCCCCTGCCACATCGCGGATTGGGTGAGTAAAAAAGCAAAACTGTTTTTGTCGCTGCCATTCACCAGCGGCAATATCATTGTGATATCCCTTGAGGTTACGTCTAAGAGCGAAGATCATCGCCAGCACATGTTCAGGCACCGACCGAGTGGCATAGCCACGGATGTTAGTCACCGCTATCCCAAACTCATGACAGGCCTCAATATCGACGTTGTTCACCCCAGTCGCAGCGACGGCAATCATCTTGAGATTAGGCAATTGCATCAGCACCGAGCGATCCAACACGACCTTATTGGTAATGGCGATTTGGGCCGGTTGAAGCCGGTCCACCACCTCTCCAGGTGCGGTCAAGTCATACTCAAGCCATTGATGCTCAAACGGTAAATGTGGCAGTTCGATTTGTGTGGGAATCGTTGCGCGGTCTAAAAATACGATGGTTGGCAGCGTCATTAATCACCTCCGTGTCGCTACCTTATTGGTCCATTATGGTTGTGGTAGCATTTTATAGTCAGGCAATTCTGGCACAGGCGCAAAAAAGTTAAAGATCATAGGTGTCGCTTCAAGATAGAAGTCACACCCAACAAACGCACTTTGCAATGCTTGGCTGTGTGGATGATAGAAACTGAGTTCCGCCGCATGCAGCGCCAACCGAGGCGCATATTGATACGCTTGCGGGTGAGCGTAAAACTCATCGCCGACAATCGGATGACCTAAGGCTTGCATGTGAACTCGTAACTGATGCGAACGCCCGGTGATCGGCAACAAGCGAACAATGGTGGTACAGGGTTCACGTTTCACGACCTGATATAAAGTCTTGGAAGGTTTTCCGTGCTCAAAGCAGACTTTTTGTCGTGGACGACGCTCCCAATCGCAGATTAACGGCAGGTCCACCTCTCCTTGGTCACCACTTACCTCTCCCCACACACGTGCATAGTAAACTTTGTGGGTCAAACGGTACTGAAACTGCTTTTTCAGTGCCCGCTCGGCTTGCTTGTGTTTGGCCAGCAGCATTAAGCCTGAGGTGTCCATATCAAGGCGATGGACGACTTGAATCTGTGGGTAATGTTCAACCAAACGCGACCACAAACTGTCATAGTGTTCTGCCAATCGGCCCGGTACTGACAACAATCCCGATGGTTTATTGGCCACCAAGATATGTTCATCTTCAAATACGATATCAACCCAAGGTTCACGGGGCGGGTTGTACTCAGTCATTGCCATCATTTCTATCCAATAAAAACCCAGCATATTGCTGGGTTTAATCCACGACTCACTGTCTAGTCACTAGTTATGACTAACAACTATCATACGCAGTGAATCCAGTTGATACTGCGCTTGGTTGATGTAACCGGTGAGCTGTTTGATTTGCGCATCGATAACCTCAATCTCTTCGTCACGGATGGTTGGGTTTACGGCCTTCAGCGCGAGTAAGCGCTCGAGCTCACTGTTCAAACTCGCTTCCATCTCTTGCTGCGCTTGCTGGCGAATCGCTTCCACCTTCTCAACCACAAGCTTGTCACCCGCTTCGATTAATTGATGAACTTGGCTTTGCACCGACGCCACCAGCTTAGTGGCAATATGGCGCCCAACCGGACTCAACTGGCGGTTAAAGCTTTCAAACTCAACCTGTGAAGACAAGTCATTGCCTTTGCCATCAAGCATAATGCGAATCGGTGTGGTGGGTAAGAAACGACTAATACCACTGCGTTTCGGTGCTTGAGCGTCCACTTTGTAGATCAGTTCAAGTAGCATAGTGCCCACCGGTAGCGCTTTGTTTTTTAGCAGCGATACCGCCGCCGTTCCTACCCCTTCACTCATCAGCAAGTCGATCCCACCTTGGATCATTGGGTGCTCCCAACTGATAAAGTGCATATCTTCACGTGACAGCGCAGTATCACGATCAAAGGTAATGGTCGCTCCCTCATACGGTAACCCCGGATAACTTGGCACCAGCATATGCTCGGAAGGAGTCACCACCAAGGCATTCTCACCTTTATCATCTTGATCTAGGCCAATGGTATCAAACAGACTCAAAGCAAACGTGACCAGGTTGGTGTCGCCATCTGTCGCCGCGATTTTATCAACAATCGCATGCGCTTTTTCACCCCCATTGGAGTGCATTTCCAGCAAGCGATCGCGCCCTTGCTCCAATTGCGCTTTAAGCGCTTTGTTCATCGCCGCCGACTCGGCAATCACATCGTCAAGATCGCTACTGTCACCGGATGCCAGCATCTCGATCAAGCGCTGTGAACAGTGATCGTAGACAGCACGGCCGGTTGGACAAGTTTCAGCAAAAGCATTCAAGCCTTGATCAAACCAACGTGCCAAGATCGCTTGTGAGGTACCTTCAAGGTAAGGAACATGAATGTCGATATCTCGATTTTGGCCAATTCGATCCAAACGGCCGATGCGCTGTTCAAGCAAGTCTGGATTAAACGGCAAATCGAACATCACTAACTGATTAGCGAACTGGAAGTTACGACCTTCAGAGCCGATTTCACTACAGATCAACACCTGCGCGCCGCCCTCTTCTTGAGCAAAGTAAGCCGCCGCCTTGTCGCGTTCGAGAATCGACATCCCCTCATGGAACACGGTAGCACGAATGCCTTCACGCTCTCGTAGCGCTTGCTCTAACTGTAATGCGGTGCTTGCACGCGAGGCGATAACTAAGATCTTCTCGCTGCGCTTCTCTTTGATCTTTTCTAGCAACCAGTTTACTCGGCTATCAAACTGCCACCAGCTCGCATCTTCTCCTTCAAACTCCTGGAAGACTTCTTCCGGATAAAGGTTTTTCAGTGCTCGCGCTTCAAGGCTCATTTTGCCGCCAATCATGCCCGACACACGCATCGAGGTCGTATATTGCTGAGGAATGGCCATCGGCAGTAAATGAACATTGCGCTTGGGGAAACCTTTTACAGCCGCACGAGTGTTACGGAACAACACTCGCCCGGTACCATGACGATCCATCAAGTTATCAATTAGTTCCTGGCGGGCAACCGCTTTGGCTGCTTCGTCGCTGTCACTTTCGATAATGCGAAATAGCGGTTCAACATCTTGCTCAGACAACAGTTCGGTGATTTGGTTTTTGGCCGTATTTTCGAGTTTACTGCCAGAAAATAAAGCGCTCACCGAATCGGCTACGGGCGCATACTGCTGCTCTTCTTTAACGAACTCTTGGTAGTCAAAGAAGCGATCGGGATCGAGCAATCGCAAGCGGGCGAAGTGGCTCTCTCGGCCTAACTGCTCTGGCGTGGCTGTCAGTAGCAAAACCCCAGGAGTGCGCTGAGCTAAGCCTTCAACAACTTGATATTCACGACTCGGCGCATCGACGCTCCATTCAAGGTGGTGCGCTTCATCGACCACCAATAAATCCCACTCACCTTCTAAAGCTTGTTCAAAGCGTTTGCGGCTTTTACGCAAGAAGTCGAGTGAACACAGCACGTATTGTTGAGTATCAAATGGGTTGTCTGCATCGGCGTACGCTTCAATACAGCGCTCTTCGTCGAAAATAGAGAAATGCAGATTGAAGCGACGCATCATTTCAACCAACCACTGATGCTGCAATGTCTCTGGCACTACGATTAAGATGCGCTCGGCACGCCCAGCCAGTACCTGCTGGTGAATGATCATGCCCGCTTCGATGGTTTTACCTAGCCCTACTTCATCGGCTAAAAGTACGCGAGGCGCGTGACGACGACCAACCTCATGGGCAATATAAAGCTGATGCGGGATCAGGCCCGCACGCATGCCGCACAAACCACGCATTGGGCTTTTGTGCTGCTCATATTGGTTCATCAATGCACGATAACGGAGCACAAAGTTGTCCATACGATCGATTTGCCCCGCATAGAGTTTATCTTGCGGCTTATTAAAACGGATTTGGTTGCTGAGCATGATTTCTCGCAGCGCAACGTCTTCGCCATTATCTTCTCGGGTGCCTAAATAGGTGTACAGTCCTTGCTCTTCGATCACTTGCTCAACGGTCAGCGACCAGCCTTGTTGGCTTTCGATAACATCACCAACATTAAACGTTACTCGGGTAACCGGCGCGTCATTACGGGCATAAACTCGGTTCTCTTCAGATGCAGCAAACATAATTGTTACGGTGCGAGCATCAACGGCCACCACAGTTCCTAACCCTAAATCACTCTCTGTATCGCTAATCCAGCGCTGGCCCAAAGCAAATGTCATGAATCGACTACCTCATCTATTTTGATTCGAAAATGGGTCTATAAATCTTAGCTGTTCTGACGCAACTTGAAAGGCAACTGAAGCGGAAAAAAAGGTCAGTCTGTGCGTCAAAAAAGGTCGCTAATCTTACTTGAAGCTGTGATATTGGTCACGTACAAAGGCCGCAAAACGCCACTTTTTTTTGCCTGAGTTGCAGATGACATCAAAGTGTAAGAAATCAATGGCATTTCTAATCCAGAGCGTGGTGAAACCACCTTATACTTTAAGATGAATGCGCTCGCCAAGCTGTCAACTTTCTGGCTGGCACAAGAGATGTATTTACTAGGATGACGATCAACATAGGTTTGCATTTTGTAGTCAAACCGTCCGCGATCTGGCTACAGCATTGCAAGCGACCTCAGCAAGCCACTTCATGCTTAGGTATGAGGGGCTAAGCAAGCCGAAAACGGCAAGGAGACGCTTATGGGTGACACCGACCGGAAGCTATTTGTTCTCGACACCAACATTCTTCTTCACGAACCCCTCGCCATCTACTCTTTCAAAGAACACGACGTTGTGATTCCAATGACTGTGCTGGAAGAGCTCGACCGCATCAAAGACAGCAAACGTGACGTTGCCCGCGACGCCCGAGTTGCGATCCGAGCTCTAGAAGCCATGTTCAAAGACGCCACACCGGATGAAATATCAGAAGGCATTCCTATCAATAAAGATCATGAGGGCACAGGGCACATTGCGATTTTGGCCGACTTCGAACTGCAGGAGACCGTCAAAGCCTTTGCCGATAAAGCCGGTGACAACCGGATCCTCAACGGCGTGCTGTACTTACAGAACAAGCGCGCGCCGCGCGAAGTCATCTTAGTCACCAAAGACATTAATATGCGGCTACGAGCCAAAGGCGCAGGGGTTCGCTTTGTCGAAGACTATCGCACCGATCAGTTAATTGACGATGTCCAATATCTGACCAAAGGTTTTCAGCAAATCGAAGGTGAATTCTGGAGCAATGTGCAAAATGTCGAAAGCCGCACGCTTGCCGGTCACACCTACCACACACTCGATCGAGCGCCATTTGAGCCAACTTACCTCAATCAATACATTATCGATGAGGAGAGTGATTTCGCAGGGCGAGTGGAACAGATCGAACCTGAAGCAATCACCATCAAAGATCTTAGCCGGGAGCGGATGATGCACCGCCGCGCTTGGGACATCACGCCGAAAAACATATATCAAGGCATGGCTCTGGATGCCTTGCTCGACCCAGATATTGATCTGGTGATCCTCACCGGCGCTGCGGGGAGCGGTAAAACCTTGCTCGCTTTGGCTTCAGCGCTGGAGCAAACCATTGAGAAAGGCATATTTGATAAGATCATTGTTACGCGAAATACGCCCGATATTGGCGAGGCTATTGGCTTCTTACCCGGTAGCGAGGAAGAGAAAATGCTGCCTTGGCTTGCCGCCGTGACCGATACCTTGGAAGCGCTGCACAAAAATGATCATTGCACAGAGGGCTCGCTCAAATACATCTGCGACAAAGCCAATATTCAGTTTAAATCGATAAACTTTATGCGCGGCCGCTCAATCCAAAACGCATTTGTTCTGCTTGATGAGTGCCAAAACCTTACCGCCTCGCAGATCAAAACCATTATTACCCGCTGCGGCGAAGGGACCAAAATTGTCTGCTCGGGGAACTTAGCTCAGATTGACTCTCACTATTTAACTCCGGTGACCTCCGGGTTGACTTATATGGTAGAGAGATTCAAGAACTTTGAAGGCAGCGCTAACATTCACCTCAACGGCGTGGTTCGCAGCCGCCTAGCAGAGTACGCAGAAGAGAATTTATAGTCATTATTGCCGAGATATAATTCATATCTCGGCACCTTATTAAAATAATTATTCACAAACAGCAATTAAATATGTTTAACTAACTCCATTAGCTGAATGAACATTCAAGGACTGGAGTATGGCCTTTAATCTACGTAACCGAAACTTCCTCAAGCTGTTGGATTTCTCGCCAAAGGAGATTCAATTCCTGCTCGATCTCTCTGCAGATCTAAAAAAAGCCAAGTATTCGGGCAGCGAGCAAAAGAAGCTCAGCGGCAAAAACATCGCCTTAATCTTTGAGAAAGCCTCAACCCGAACCCGTTGCGCATTTGAAGTGGCCGCTTTTGATCAGGGCGCTCAAGTCTCTTACATCGGGCCATCGGGCTCACAAATCGGTGCAAAAGAGTCGATGAAAGACACCGCACGGGTTCTGGGCCGCATGTACGATGGCATCGAGTATCGTGGTTTTGGTCAAGAGATTGTCGAAGAGCTAGGGGCGCATGCCGGGGTTCCGGTTTGGAACGGCTTAACCGACGAGTTTCATCCGACCCAAATTCTGGCTGATTTTCTAACCATGCTCGAACATGGCCGCGGCAAGCAATTACATCAAATTGCCTTTGCTTACCTAGGTGATGCGCGCAACAACATGGGGAACTCGCTGTTGGTGGGCGCTGCAAAAATGGGGATGGACATTCGCCTTGTCGCACCAAAAGAGTTTTGGCCACAACAAGAACTGGTGGCCACTTGTCAGCAGATCGCCAAGCAGACAGGCGCCAAACTGACTCTCACAGAAAACGTGGAAGAAGGCGTAAAAGGGTGTGACTACCTCTACACTGATGTTTGGGTTTCGATGGGTGAAGCAGCAGAAGCATGGGATGAGCGTGTTGCTAAGATGACCCCTTATCAAGTGAATATGGACGTCATCGCCAAAACGGCCAATCCACAAGTGAAGTTTATGCACTGCCTACCGGCGTTTCACAACGATGAAACCACGATTGGTAAGCAAGTGGCCGAGAAATATGGCATGCAAGGCCTCGAAGTCACCGAAGAGGTGTTTGAGTCGCACCACTCGATTGTCTTTGACCAAGCAGAGAACCGAATGCACACCATCAAAGCTGTGATGGTGGCCACACTTGGCAGCTAAAACGCAGCGTCACTCGACAGCAAAAGGCTCGATGTAATCGCTTGCGTTAACAAAACTTCAGCGTATAATGCTCGGCAATTTGTCTGGAGGTAGTGACTCGATGCCACGTAATTCGTGCTCTAAAAAGCGTATTACACTGGGTAAGCCAATGTGCTTACTGGCTGGGTATTTCACTGTTTCCATCTGTTTTTGAAGCCTCCCTTTATGGGGGGCTTTTTTATTGCCTAATATTCATGACTGGGAAGATGATTATGACAAACACGCTTTATAATAAGCACATTATCTCGATTCCGGAGCTCTCTCGCACAGAGCTGGAGTTGATTGTCAAAACAGCAGGTGAACTGAAAGCAGAGCAAAAGCCAGAGCTGATTAAAAATAAGGTGATTGCGAGCTGTTTTTTTGAACCATCAACCCGCACCCGCCTCTCTTTTGAAACGGCGATTCAGCGTATCGGCGGCAGCGTGATTGGTTTTGATAACGGTGGCAACACCTCTTTAGCCAAGAAAGGGGAAACGCTCGCCGATTCAGTCCAAGTCATCTCCTCGTATGTTGATGCATTTGTGATGCGTCACCCACAAGAGGGCGCCGCTCGTCTCGCCTCTGAATTCTCAAACGGTGTGCCTGTGATCAACGCCGGTGACGGCGCTAACCAACACCCAACCCAGACGCTACTCGATTTATTCTCTATCGCGGAAACACAAGGGCGCTTAGACAATCTCAATGTTGCCTTCGTTGGCGATCTCAAATATGGCCGCACCGTGCACTCCTTGACTCAAGCGTTAGCCAAATTCAACAATGTGCGCTTCTACTTTATCGCACCTGAAGCGCTAGCCATGCCTGACTATATCTGTGAAGAGTTGGATGAGGCAGGCATTGCCTACAGCCTACACACCGATATGGAAAGCGTGGTACCTGAGCTCGATATCCTGTACATGACCCGAGTACAGAAAGAGCGCTTTGACGAGTCAGAGTACGCCCATATTAAATCGGCCTACATTCTAACCGGAGCCTTGCTAAAAGACGCTCGCGACAACCTGAAAGTGCTGCATCCACTTCCTCGTGTTGATGAAATTACCGTCGATGTCGACAAAACACCGCACGCCTACTATTTCCAGCAGGCAGAGAATGGTGTTTACGCTCGTGAAGCGCTACTGGCACTGGTTTTAAATCAAACACTGTAATCGAGGGAGACACCATCATGAACAAAGAAACTCAGTTGCAGGTAGAAGCGATCAAAAACGGCACAGTGATCGACCACATCCCAGCACAAATTGGCATCAAGGTTCTAAAACTGTTTTCGATGCACAAGTCGCAGCAACGAGTCACGGTTGGTCTAAACTTACCGTCATCTGCGCTCGGCCACAAAGACCTACTCAAGATTGAAAATGTGTTTATCAGTGAAGAGCAAGCCAGCAAACTGGCACTTTATGCGCCACATGCAACGGTCAATCAGATAGAAGACTATCAAGTGGTGAAAAAGCTGGCGTTGGAATTACCTGAGCAGATCAACAACGTGTTTGAATGTCCAAACAGCAACTGCATTAGCCACAACGAACCGGTTGAAACGAGCTTCAAGGTGTTTGAGAAACAGCAAGACATCCGCCTTAAGTGTAAATACTGCGAAAAAGTCTTCTCACGTGAGATCGTAACCGAGCGCTAATCCGCTTGCATCTAAGCTTTTCGTCCCCGCTTGATTAGGCGGGGATTATCGCTTTACGCGCCTGATAATTCGCGGCACACTGGACCACCTAAATTCTGCTAACCTATAACAGATGGAACATAACAATGACTAAAGTCCTGCATACAGAATCTGCACCAGCAGCAATCGGCCCATATGTACAAGGTGTTGACCTCGGCAACATGGTTTTGACTTCTGGCCAGATCCCAGTCAACCCGAGTACAGGTGAAGTCTCTGCCGACATCGCAGAGCAAGCTCGTCAATCCCTAGAAAACGTAAAGGCCGTTGTCGAGTCATCTGGCCTGACGGTTTCTGACATCGTCAAAATGACTGTCTTCGTCAAAGACCTCAATGACTTTGGTACAGTGAACGACGTTTACGGCAAGTTCTTTGATGAGCACCAAGTTGCAAACTACCCTGCACGTTCTTGTGTTGAGGTAGCGCGTCTACCAAAAGATGTCGGCATTGAGATCGAAGCGATCGCTGTGCGTAAATAAATACCTGTCGATAATCGAAAAAAAGCGAGCCAAGGCTCGCTTTTTTGTTGGTCAATAATACCAAACAGGATAAATAAGTGTTCATATAATTGCGCAGGAAAAATTGCTGAGAGCAAGGCATAGATTGCGGCTAGCTAGTTGCCCTACCTACAAAATCTATAACGACGCTATCAGCGATTTTAACCAGCAAGAATGACCAAATATTTGTGCTGTTTGGTATAATCATCTAGTAGTACTGGTCGCAGCCTTGATGGAGCTGCGGGTTGTCAATAAGTTCTTGCACGTCGACCGCCATTTGCTGCTGAGATGATTGCTCTTCAATCAACACGCAATTGGTTTCTCTATCTACCACCAAAACCTTGCCAATTCCCTGCTGAAACTCAACCAGCATGCCCTTTTTGATCTGACAGATGTCCATAATCACTCTCCTCTACATCTGTTGTTAATACGAACAGAGGGTTAAAGCGATCAAAAAAGCCGACTCGAAAGTCGGCTTTGCATCATTCAATAGGGCTTACTTGTTGACGAAATCAACACCAGTTTGGATGTCGCCGTTAAGCGTCTCAAGCATTCCGTCTAGTGCAGATTTTTCAAAATCACTTAGCTCACCATAGCTAAGAATTTCTTCTACACCGTCTTTACCCAGCTTCACTGGCTGTGCGAAGAATGGCGCATGTTCACCGTTGCCTTCAATGTAAGCGTACTCAACCACTTCTTCACCTTGCAGAGCTTTCACTAGCGCTAGACCAAAGCGACATGCTGCTTGACCCATTGATAGCGTCGCACTACCGCCACCCGCTTTTGCTTCAACCACTTCGGTACCTGCGTTTTGAATGCGCTTAGTTAGTGCCGCCACTTCTTCATCGGTAAACTCAACACCTTCAACTTGAGAGAGCAACGGAAGAATCGTCACACCCGAGTGACCTCCAATAACAGGAACACGCACTTCACCTGGATCTTTGTCTTTTAGCTCTGCGACAAACGTTTCTGAGCGAATAACGTCAAGAGTAGTCACACCGAACAGGCGACGCTTGTCGTAAACGCCCGCTTGCTTAAGAACTTCTGCCGCGATAGGCACAGTCGTGTTCACTGGGTTAGTGATGATACCCACCATGGCTTTAGGACAAACGTCAGCGATACGTTGAGCAAGAGATTTCACGATTCCCGCGTTTACATTGAACAGATCCGCACGATCCATGCCTGGCTTACGTGCCACACCAGCTGAGATCAATACCACATCAGCACCTTCTAGTGCTGGTGTCGGATCTTCGCCGGCGTAGCCTTTGATTGAAACTGGGGTTGGGATGTGGCTTAGATCGGCAGCAACACCAGGAGTCACTGGTGCAATATCGTATAGAGCTAGATCTGAACCCGCTGGAAGACGGTTTTTAAGTAGAAGGGCTAGGGCTTGACCGATGCCACCTGCGGCACCAATAACAGCTACTTTCATCGTAGTTCTCCTTGAGAAGATTCTCTTATATATGTTTTGTAGGGCGGTTTAAAATCGGGTACGCCCAAGCTAAACCAATCACAACCTGATTACAATCAATTAACGTCAGCTTTGCGACCTTGCGCAATCCGACAAAAACGAGCTAGAACTCGGTGAGCATTATGTTGGTCTTCACCTTGAATGACAAAGGGTTAACGCCAATTCATTACCGTGATTTTTTGTCAGTTTACAGTGATACGTTAGACAGATTTGCCTGTTGCCGTTGGCACTAAATGCATAGCTATGCGAGAATATTCACTTGCTTTTGATACTCACAAACATAGAAACCAAGCCATGCGCCATTCTGAAAAACAAGATAACCTCGTTCGTGCTTTTAAAGCCCTGTTAAAAGAGGAACGTTTTGGTTCCCAAGGCGATATTGTTGAAGCTCTTAAAAATGAAGGGTTCGAAAATATCAACCAGTCCAAAGTGTCACGTATGTTAACCAAATTTGGCGCGGTTCGTACCCGTAATGCCAAAATGGAGATGGTCTATTGCTTACCTGCAGAGTTGGGAGTCCCGACAGTGTCAAGTTCACTGCGTGAGTTAGTGCTTGATATTGACCACAATAATGCTTTGGTAGTCATTCACACCGGCCCAGGCGCTGCGCAGTTGATTGCTCGATTGCTCGACTCACTGGGTAAAGCTGAGGGAATACTTGGGGTTGTTGCCGGTGATGACACTATTTTCATTACCCCGACCTTGTCGATTACTACTGAGCAATTGTTCGACTCAGTCTGCGACCTTTTTGAGTACACTGGCTGATCCCCATCCACACAAATCTTAGATTCACGCCGTCAATATTGCGGCGTGATTCAGATCACATCTTAAAAAAATCACCCCTTAGAACTAGAGCTGACTTAACTAATTGATTGTTATACCAATTGGAATCAAAACAATCCTGCCACATTCCGATTTCATATAGGCATAATGACTATATTTTTTAACACACGTGTAATTATGTGCCAATTTTTTGCTATTATTCAGCCACTTTTTCAACATACGGATTGAAAAAGATGCCGTTTCCAACATGAGGAAACTCCCTAAACAACTACACTTGTTTAGGGTTAATAATGAATAAGGAAGGGAAATTCATGGCATTGAACAAACTTATTAAAGTTGGTGCGATTGCAGCTGCTGTTATGGGCGCTGGCGCAGTTAACGCTCAAGAGTTCATCACTATTGGTACTGGTTCTGTAACTGGTGTTTACTACCCAACTGGTGGTGCAATCTGTAAGCTAGTTAACAAAGGCCGTAAAGAGCACAATATTCGTTGTTCTGTAGAATCAACTGGTGGTTCAATCTACAACGTCAACACTATCCGCGCTGGCGAGCTAGATTTCGGTATCGTTCAGTCTGACTGGCAGTACCACGGCTACAACGGTACAAGTAAGTTTGCTGAACAAGGCCCGTACAAAGAACTACGTGCAGTGTTCTCTCTACACACAGAACCATTCAACATCATCGCACGCAGTGACGCAGGTATCGAAAATGTTGCAGACCTAAAAGGTAAGCGCGTGAATATCGGTAACCCTGGTTCAGGTGACCGTGCGACAATGGGTGTGGTAATGGAAGCAATGGGCTGGACCAACGACGACTTCAAACTCGCGTCGGAACTAAAAGGCTCTGAGCGTTCTCAAGCACTATGTGATAACAAAATCGACGCATTCGTTTATGTGGTTGGTCACCCAAATGGATCAATCAAAGAAGCAACCACGTCTTGTGATGCGAAGCTTGTATCTGCGACCGGTGCGAAGATCGACGAGATCGTTGCTAACAACCCTTACTACGCATACAGCACAGTACCAGCGGGTATGTACCGCGGCACTGAAAACGACGTAAATAGCTTTGGTGTTGCTGCAACTATGGTAACCACTACCAACGTTTCTGACGACGTGGCTTACAACGTAGCGAAATCAGTATTCGAAAACTTCGATACTTTCAAACGTCTACACCCAGCGTTCGCTAACCTCAAGAAAGAAGACATGGTGAAAGCTGGTCTATCTATCCCTCTACACCCTGGTGCAGAGAAATACTACAAAGAGATCGGCCTACTTAAGTAAGTCTCTCTTGTGTCAAGGAGGGTTCCCTCCTTGACACACAATCATATTGTTTTAAAAACAACACCTTTTTTGAGTTTCGCCTTGTTGAAACTCTTTCTGTTTCTGTGTCTAAGAAAATGTACCTATGTCATTAATTATGTGTTCAGAAAATTGCGCAGGAAAAATCGCTGGAAACAAGGCAAAGATTGCAGCTAGCTAGTGGCTCTAACTACAAAATCTTTAACGATGTTTACGGCGATTTTAACCAGCAAGAATGATCCGATAATTGATGAAATAGGTACTGTTAACTGAGCAATATTTCATCTTTTCACTACACTAAAAGATGCTGAATAAAGGTTCGAATAATCAAAATCATACGGACCACTTATAATAAGGATTTAGTCCATGTCGAAGACAACAACTCCGTCTCAAGATGTGCAAGAAATGGTCGCTCAATCCGATACAGGTGCGCGCGCCCCATCCGGGCTTGCTGGTCGCATCTTGTGGTTTGTGCCGCTATGTTGGTCACTGTTCCAACTTTGGTACGCGTCTCCTTTGCCGTTCATTTTCAACTTTGGCGTACTTAACGATACCGAAGCACGTTCTATTCATTTAATGTTCGCCGTGTTCTTGGCCTTCACTGCCTACCCGGCAATGAAGAACTCGCCTCGCGATCATATTCCGGCCATTGACTGGCTGCTGTCGCTGGCAGGCAGTTTCTCTGCCGCTTATATCTATATTTTCTATACTGAACTTGCTGGCCGCTCTGGCGCTCCGACGTCATTTGATATCGTGATCGCGGTGACCGGCATGGTGCTATTGCTTGAAGCAACACGCCGCGCCCTTGGCCCTCCACTGATGGTCGTGGCAGCGGTCTTCATGCTATATACGTTTGGTGGTCCTTACATGCCAGATGTCATCGCCCATAAAGGTGCCAGTCTAAACAAAGCAATGTCGCACTTGTGGCTCACCACCGAAGGGGTGTTTGGTGTGGCACTGGGGGTATCGACTTCCTTTGTATTCTTGTTTGTTCTTTTTGGTGCCATGCTAGAACGGGCGGGCGCTGGCGCTTACTTTATTAAGGTCGCCTTTTCCCTGCTCGGTCACATGCGTGGTGGCCCTGCGAAAGCGGCAGTTGTGGCATCAGGTCTATCAGGCTTAGTGTCCGGCTCGTCGATTGCCAACGTCGTGACAACCGGTACCTTTACCATTCCGCTCATGAAACGAGTAGGATTCCCGGGAACCAAAGCAGGCGCTGTAGAAGTTGCTGCTTCAACCAACGGTCAGCTGACACCACCTATCATGGGTGCAGCGGCATTCTTAATGGTGGAGTATGTGGGTATTTCGTATGTTGAAGTTATTAAAGCTGCAATTCTTCCGGCTCTGATCTCATATATTGCTCTAATCTACATTGTCCATCTTGAAGCGTGTAAGGCGGGTATGACAGGTCTGCCTCGTCGTCATACTCCTAAATTAATCCATAGCCTGCTCTCTTTCACAGGGACGATTTTAGGCCTTTGTATTATCAGTGCTGCGGTCTACTACGGCGTAGGCTGGACTAAAGATGTATTTGACGAAGCTGCAACCCCAATCGTGACTATTGCCCTACTCATCAGTTATGTGGCCTTGGTGAAGATTTCAGCTCAATACGCTAAAGAAGGCGCTATCGAGATTGATGCTGAGCTGACAGAAGTTCCGGATCCGGGTCCAACCATTAAGTCAGGTCTGCACTACCTACTGCCTATCGTAGTGTTAGTTTGGTGTCTGACCGTTGAGCGCTTCTCCCCAGGTCTTTCTGCGTTCTGGGCAACCGTGTTCATGATCTTTATTTTGATCACTCAACGTCCGCTTATCGCGATCCTGTCTAAGCAAGGTTCTATTGCAGAACAGACTAAAGATGGCTTCGTTGATCTGGCTGAGAGTTTGGTTTCTGGTGCGCGTAACATGATTGGTATCGGTGTCGCCACGGCTGCAGCAGGTACGGTTGTTGGCGTAGTAACGCTAACAGGGATCGGCCTAGTGATGACCGACTTCGTCGAGTTTATCTCGGGTGGTAATATCATTCTGATGTTGCTGTTTACCGCAGTGATCAGTCTGATCTTAGGGATGGGATTGCCAACCACAGCAAACTACATCGTGGTTTCCACTCTGATGGCTCCGGTTATCGTAACGCTTGGCGCGCAAAGTGGTTTGATCATTCCGTTGATCGCGGTACACCTGTTTGTGTTCTACTTCGGTATTCTTGCCGATGACACACCACCCGTTGGCCTCGCAGCGTTTGCAGCCGCAGCCATTGCTAAATCCGACCCAATCCGCACCGGTATTCAAGGCTTTACCTACGATATCCGAACCGCCATTCTGCCTTTCATGTTTATCTTCAATACTCAATTATTATTGATGGGAATTGATACATGGTGGCATTTAATGCTCACGATCATATCTTCGGTTATCGCTATGCTGATATTCTCTGCGGCAACGCAAGGTTGGTGGTTCACTAAGAATAAGTGGTGGGAAACGATACTGCTACTTGCTCTGACCTTTACCTTCTTCCGCCCTGGCTTTTGGTGGGATCAAATCTACCCAGCAAAAGTACTTTATCCTGGTACTGAAATTACGCAGGTTGCCGAGACTCTGAATGTCGGCGAAAGTATTGAACTGATCGTTGCGGGTGAAAACCTTGAAGGTGATTTCATTTCGAAGACGGTTCGCCTTCCATTTGAAGACAGTGCAGCGACCGCAGATGATCGTATCGCTTCAATGGGTCTAATGCTTAATGAAATTGAAGACCGTATGGTTGTTGATATGGTTGAATTTGGTAGTCCTGCGGAAGCGGCTGGTGTCGACTTCGACTGGGAAATCATTTCAGTCGTCGTTAAAGCAGATCGTCCAATGAAAGAGTGGGTATTTCTTCCTGCGCTATTGCTACTGATTGGTCTAGGACTCAATCAGAAGCGTCGGGCTCGCAAAGAACAACTGAGCGCCTAATGAGTCTGCCCTGCATACAATGCAGGGCTACACTTACTCTATGAATACAATCCACTCCGTTTACCCTTATAAGCGGTGACGGGCGAAGAGAGATATCACAATGTATAAACAGATTCTGGTTCCAGTCGATTTAAACGACAAAGGTTTTTCAGATAAAGCCGTTGAGCTTGCGGTATGGCACGCTAAGCACTCCAATGCCCAAGTTCACCTGCTCAATGTGCTGCCAGGTATTCATATGTCGATGGTTGCCACCTACTTCCCCAAAGATGCTGCCATGAAGATGAAAAACGATGTTGAAGGGCAGTTGAAGGCGTTTGCCGCTCAGCACATTTCCGAAGATGTCGTTTACAAAGTTCATGTTGCCGAGGGTAAACCGTACTCAACGATTCTTAACTATGCAGAAAAACTGGGGGCAAATCTTATCGTGATGCCAAGCCACAAACGCTCAAAAATTGACAAAGTGGTGCTCGGTTCTGTGGCCAGTAAAGTTGTGAATAATTCACCAATCAACGTCCTGGTGGTAAAACCACAAGGCTAATGGCTAATGCCCATCAATCACTATGATTTTATCAGGCGCTCATCGAGCGCCTTTTTAATAGCTGCAGCCTATCAATGAAATCGACATAAGCGAATTTCATTAATGCGAATAGTTATCAATAATAGCCTTGTCCAAACATACTAATGGGCTTTGATGATGAAAAAAACCGTGACTTTCGCTGCACTGCACTTCACTGTCGCTTTGACCGTGGCGTACTGGCTCACCGGCGATTTTTTGCTCGGGAGCTTCATTGCCATGGTGGAACCTTCCGTCAATACCATCGCTTTCTATTTCCATGAGCGAGCCTGGACCCAAAGCCGCGCACTTCGAACATTGAGTCGTTCAACTAAGGTCAAAACCACCAGCTTTGCCGTTGTCCATTTCAGCGTCGCTTTTACCGTGGTGTACTTAATGACTGGCGATGCCTTTGTAGGAGGGATAATGGCTGCGATTGAACCAACGATTAATACTTGTGTGTACTACTTCCATGAAAAAATCTGGCAACGCCAACACACGACCCAACCTAGTTGGGCCTGTTAGAGAGCTTACAATGCGTAGTGACTGACACACTGCTGTTCGCTTAAGCCAATATGGAAACGTTGGGTTTGCCCATCAAGCGCCACTTCCAGCAGATACAGATCGTCTGCTTTAGGGTTGGCACTATCAGCATAGATAGGCGCTTCAATTTGAAACAGGGCACTGACGTGGTTATCGCGAACATCGATGGGGAGGTGATAAGTCATGCCATTAAATTTGACCGCTGCCGAGACCAACCCAGCCGCATAAGTGGTGTAGTGCAAATCAACCATAAACTCACAGCCACCGCCATGATGCCAAATTTGCTCCGTCGCAACATGATCGAGGCGCACGTGGCGGATAAACTGTAGATACGGTACTTGCCACACCCCGATGCGTGAGTCACTCGGGTTATGCGAACTCTGCTCCAACGGGCACAACGCGAGCTCTTGATCATCGAGTAGACTGTCTTGATCTTGCTCCAAAAACAGGATCTCAAACCGATTCCGACCACGCTGTAAATAAGGGCGAATATCTTTTTTATACACCGACTGAGATTGATCACAATCGAATACGGCCACCCCATTAATCCGGACTTCAGCATAATAATCGACACCAGCCATAACCAGCTCAACTGCAGGAAAAGCCAGCATCGACTCATCGACCTCAATGTCGTGCATAAGGTGCCATTCTTGCTGTGCAATGTCTGATTCTGAGAGCGTATCGGGCAATATCAGGCTCAACGGCGCAGGAAAGGTAATGTCATCTTGGGGAATCGATAAGTCCGTCAATGGAGAGAGTTGCCATAAGCCTGCCAGAGGGAGTTGCATAGTTTCAAACTTGTCCTAGATCAAAGTTGGACGATTATAAAGCGAGAAACAGTGCAAAAGCGAGGCGCAGATACAAAAATACCAGCCACTTGGCTGGTATTAGAGGCAGATCGTGGGAGAAGATTACTCCTCGTCATCCTCTTCCTCTGGGTAGAGTGCATCTTCGCCTTCGTAGTAAGTGCCCCAACCGTCGTAAATAATGTCATATTTTTCAGCCAGGTGGACGAGTTTCTCTACTTGAGCATCAATGGCTTCCGGATTCAGTGCAGATTCCATAGTGGCATCGCAGCAAAGCAGCTTATTGCCGTCTTCGTCTTCCGTTTCCTCGGCTTCGAGCACTTCAAAACCCATTTTAAACGCTTCAACCACTGCTTTTTCTAGAGTGTTAAAGTCTTCGGCAAACAGGTGATGTTCAATTTCGTATAAAGCGTCCGGATCACTGCCATCTTCCAATAAAGCTTGAATGATATCGCGAGTATCTTCTTTTTGAATTTCAATTAACTCTTCAACCGATAGATATTCATCTTGTTGAGACATATGCCGTGCTCCAGATAATGACAAAAATGATCGTAACTTACAGCGGTGAAATATCGCATGGATCCAACGAAATTACTACCTGAAATAGGATCTCACGCCAATCTTTATCCTCTCAAGCTCAGTGCCTTTAGCAGGATCGAGTTCACAACAATCAAAATTAACAATTTTTTATCAAAACAGGAATTCAGAACATTCTCTCTATCTCGCGATAGCATACAACGTCTCGCGTTTATGCGTTTTTATCTGCTTCGCGTGCATAACCGAATTTCGAATCTAATTGAATAAAACATGCACTATTTCGCCGATGGCTGGCTTAATCTGCATAGCTATGCTGGTTTAAAGTCACAATGTGCACTCTCTGATATTGTGGCAAACGAATAGCAACGCATATCCCACCCATTCTAGCAAAAGGTAAATATAGCAAATAACTCGACAAATAATAAAAACAACAAAACTAAACACCGCAAAAACAAATAAATGCAAATCATAGAACTACAAAGTAGGGTTGCATCTTTATAACAATCTTGTCATAAATACGCTCAGGAAAAACAAGTAAGGACACAAAATGAGTAAGTTGTATGTAGGCTCAGAAGTTGGTCAGTTAAGACGTGTACTATTAAACCGCCCTGAGCGCGCCCTCACCCACCTAACCCCATCTAACTGCCACGATCTTCTGTTTGATGACGTGTTAGCGGTTGAAGCTGCTGGAGAGGAGCACGACAAATTTGCACAAACCTTAACCGATCAAGGCGTCGAAGTTCTTCTTCTTCACGACTTACTGGTTGAAACCTTAGCAGTCGCTGAAGCAAAAGCATGGCTGCTTGACACTCAAATCTCCGATTTCCGTTTTGGTCCAACCTTCGCTAAAGACTTACGTCATTACTTGTTCGAGATGGACAATGAGCACTTGGCAACCGTGTTGCTCGGTGGTTTGGCCTACTCCGAATTGCCGATTCAATCAGCATCGATGCTGCCTCACATGCATCGACCACTCGACTTTGTTATCGAGCCTTTACCTAACCATCTCTTTACCCGCGATACCTCTTGCTGGGTGTATGGTGGTGTATCACTCAACCCAATGATGAAGCCAGCACGCCAAAGAGAAACGAACCATTTGCGTGCTATCTATCGTTGGCATCCGGTATTTGCAGGCCAAGACTTTATCAAGTACTTCGGCGATGAAGATCTTCATTATGATAATGCCAATATCGAAGGTGGCGATGTTCTGGTCATAGGTAAAGGGGCAGTATTGATAGGTATGTCCGAACGTACCACGGCGCAAGGGGTTGAGAACCTGGCTGCAAAACTGTTTAAGCATGGGCAAGCAAAACAAGTGATCGCGATTGAGCTACCAAAACACCGCTCATGTATGCACTTAGATACGGTGATGACCCATATGGATGTAGATACCTTCTCTGTGTATCCAGAAATTATGCGCAAAGATCTTAATACTTGGCGACTCACTCCGAAACAAGACGGTGAGATGAAAGTAGAAAAAGTGCCTAGCTTCATTCATTCCATTGAGCAAGCGCTTGAACTGGATTACCTAAAGATCATCACCACAGGCGGCGATAGCTACGAGGCAGAGCGCGAACAGTGGAACGATGCCAATAACGTGCTCACAGTGAAACCTGGCGTCGTGATTGGTTACGAGCGTAATGTTTACACCAATGAGAAGTACGACAAGGCAGGCATTGAAGTATTGACCATTCCAGGTAACGAACTGGGTCGTGGTCGTGGTGGTGCTCGCTGTATGAGCTGTCCAATCGAACGTGATGGGATCTAGTTTCGAGTTTCGAGTTTCGAGTTTCGAGTTTCGAGTTTCGAGTTTCGAGAAGTGCAATTTAAAGGATTGGCCCAGTGTGCCAATCCTTTTCTTTTAAATTCAGATAATTAAACTTAAATATTAGCCAGTGCTACCAACAACTTTCGACTCGCTCATCACAAACTCCTCTCGAAGGACGAAGTCGGCTCTCGATTCTCGGAGCAAAGCGTACTAGATGCTAGAAGGGCGAAGCCCGCACTCCAAGCAAAGCGTTGTGTTGTTACTCAGTGCCACCGACTGTGATGGAATCGAGTTTCAGGGTTGGTTGACCTACGCCAACTGGCACACTTTGTCCTGCTTTTCCGCACACACCGACACCTCGGTCGATGCTTAAGTCATTACCGACCATAGAGACTTGCTGCATCGCTTCAATACCCGAACCGATCAAGGTTGCGCCTTTAACTGGGCGGGTGATCTTACCATCTTCAATCAGGTACGCTTCAGAGGCAGAAAACACGAATTTACCCGAAGTGATATCCACTTGCCCGCCACCGAAGTTCGGTGCGTATAGGCCTTTTTTGACGGTGGAAATGATCTCTTCTGGCGTATGCTGGCCTGGCAACATATAGGTATTGGTCATACGTGGCATCGGCAAATGGGCATAGGATTCACGTCGGCCATTGCCCGTCGGTTGCCCCCCCATAAGACGAGCATTAAGCTTGTCTTGCATGTACCCTTTCAACACACCATTTTCAATCAAGGTGTTGTATTGACCATTCACACCTTCATCGTCAACGTTCAACGAGCCACGTAAGTCTTTGAGGGTGCCATCGTCAACAATTGTACACAGGTCAGAGGTGACCTTTTGCCCCACTTTGCCACTAAATACTGAAGACTCCTTACGATTGAAGTCCCCTTCTAGGCCATGGCCTACCGCTTCGTGCAGCAATACGCCCGGCCACCCTGAGCCAAGTACGACAGGCATCATCCCCGCCGGAGCAGCATCGGCTTCAAGATTGACCAAAGCCATTCGAATCGCTTCATCGGCGAAGTGGTAGGCAACTTTGTTGCCATCATTTTCACTGAGGAAGAAGTCATAGTCAAAGCGACCACCACCACCTGCGCTACCACGCTCACGGCGATCGCCTCTTTGCGCGAGCACGCTGATCGATAAACGAACTAGCGGACGAATATCACCTGCATAAGTACCGTCAGTCGCGGCAACTAACATCTGCTCGTGTACACCACTCAAGCTAATTGACACTTCTTTGATCAACGGCTCTTTGGTACGAATATACGCATCTAATTCTTTGAGCAGCTTTGTCTTTCGTTCTTTCTCCCAGCTTTCTAGTGGGTTGACTGCTGCGTAGTAGCGCTGATTTTCATTGCGCTTGAACGCTTGAACGCAACCACTCTGACCTTGCTGGGCAATACCACGCGCTGCGTGTGCACTCTGTTTGAGGCCTGCAAGTTGAATCTGATCTGAGTAGGCAAAACCGGTTTTCTCACCCGTCACAGCGCGAACCCCGACACCGCAATCAATATTGAACGACCCATCTTTGATGATGCTGTCTTCCAGCACTAGAGACTCGTGCCAACTAGATTGAAAATAGATGTCAGCGTAGTCAATCTGACGAGTGGCAATGCTGGCTAGGGTATCAGCGATCTCTTGTTCGCCCAGGCCCGCTGGTTTTAACAAAGCATCTTCTACTTGGTGGATAGTCATATATGTGCTCTTAATTGTGTTGTAACTGGTGACGGAAACGAGCGTGCTGCTGAACGGGCATCGCCACTCTCAAATCTTGTACTTGATTCAGTTCAATATCGACCAATAAATTACCCGCTTCATCGGTCAATGATGCAACCACTTCGCCCCACGGAGAAACGACCATTGAGTGACCCCATGTCTCTCGGCCACATGGATGCGTTCCAACTTGATTGACCGCGATAATCCAACTCTGAGTTTCAATCGCTCTGGCGCAAAGCAAGGTTTGCCAATGGGCTCGGCCTGTCACTGCAGTGAAGGCCGCTGGGACTAAAATGACGTTCACCCCTCGTTGCGCCAACTCACTATACAGTGTAGGAAAACGGACATCATAACAGATCGTAAAACCGAGGTGAGCGTAAGGGGTACAATAACTGACCACTTGGTTACCTGGAGTGAAAGTTTCTGACTCTCGGTAGCGCTGGTGGCTATCGGCCACATCCACATCAAACATATGCAGTTTGTCATAGTGGCATACTAGCTCACCTTGAGGTGAATAGAGCAAACTGGTGGTGGTCACTTCCTGTTCCCGACGTATCGGCATGCTGCCGACCACTAGCCAAAGCTGATGCTCTCTCGCCATCTCAGACAAAGCGCGCTGCAGCGGACCATCATTCAGTGTCTCGGCCACACTATGGTAGTCTTGACGCCCACCAAACACCAACGCGTTTTCCGGTGTCACCACCAACTTCACCTGCTGCGCAGCTAACGCAGCCACTTGTTGACTTATATAGGCCAAGTTTTGCTGTGGTTCTGGCCCTGACGTCATTTGTATCAAACCGACTCTTTCCATGTCTGACATCCTTATTTCACTGACTCACGAAGCTTTTCGGGCAACTTAAACTCCCCTCGACTGCGTGACAACTCTTTCACCTCAGGGTTATCGAGTGGACCTTTAACTTCATAGTTTACTTGAGTAATAACCTCGACGACTGGTGAGATAACCGTGGTAATAGCCAATACATACAGCGCGGTTTGTGGCGTCACTGCAAACGCGGTAAGCACAGGAATCCCCGAGGTGATATCGGGAGTGAAGTTCACTTCCGCATCGACGGTTCGAGTATTAAGGTTAGCTAACCCTTTGATGGTCATTTCACCGGCCACGGCATCCATGTTGATATCATTGGTCAGGAACACGCCATTACGAATGGAGCCACTGCCAGTAATCGAGTTAAACGCCATCCCTTTGTCAAACACGTCACTAAAGTCAAGCTGCATTTTACGAATGATCGAGTCTAAACTGAATAAACCCAACAGGCGCGCGGCGCCACTAACATCGGAGATAACGCCTTTGCCTAGCTCTGTCGACACCTCTCCAGACAACGTATCGACTCGCCCTCGCCATGGGGAGCCATCCCACTCTACTTGAGCCTGAATATCAAACGGAGCACGTTGAATCCCGGTTGTGATGCCAAAACGCTCCATCACATCACTGTTATTCTCACCCGACATACTGATATCAAACTGAGTATGACTATTGGTGTCATCTAACGACCACCAGCCGCTGATGTCGACGCGATTGGTCCCACTCTCAAACGTCAGTTTTTTCCACTCTAACCTGTCGCCTTGGCGCTGCAAGTCGAGATGCGCCTTGCCGACTCGATACCCTTGCAACCAGAAATCATCAATCGCCAAAGTAATGTTGGGTAACTGCTGATGTATTTGCCGCTCAGAGGCACTGATAAGAGGTTGCTCAGCAGACTCCACTTCAAACAGTTTCGGTTGCGCCGTCTCTTCATCAAGCCCTGGTAGATAAACATGCAAGCGCTCGAGAGCCACCGACAAGTCATAGGGTGCAAGGTAGTTTGCCTCCCCTTTCGCTTCTTGGCTATCTAAGCTGGCATACCAACCTAAACCCTTACGCCTGGCGCTAAAATCGACATCGTTCCAATCAACCCCACCCAAACGCAGTTCTGTTGCATCAATATCAATCCGAGTAGGCATCGGGATTTGCGGCGTGTTCATGGTCGCCAACACCGCTTTTGACGGGCCTTGATCAACGGTGAGCATTTCAATCCAATCATCGACATCGACACGATTAAGCCTCACTTGAGCCTGATGCCCAACGACAGGACTTATCTTGAAACTGCCTCTTCCCAGCACCAAGTTGGTATCGGTCAGCACAGGAATATCAGGGCGAATATCGATTTCAGCCTGATACTTAAAGTTAGGCAGTTGTACACGTGCTGTGATGGTCTCTTGGTTACCGGATGCTTGTAGGCGTCCTTTACCTGCTACACCCGACTTCTTAGCAAGCGGCTCAGGCAAGTCACTACTAAAAAATTTCAAATCCGCTTCAGTATCGAGCTGATAAGTAAAGCCTACGTCATTGAGTTGAATATCAATGTCCATCCGCCATGGGGCATGACCATCCAAGGGGCCCAACCAACGCTCACCAAGGTAAGGAACGAAAGGTTTGACGTCCCAATCACCAACCATATCAATTGCCACACCGTAGCCTTGAGCAATATTCTCGCCACTAAAGTCAATGGCCACAGACTGACCAAGTAAGGTCGCTTCAAGACCGGCCGCGCTGACCACATCATTATCAAACTGAACACGTCCTGACACCGCTTCTAGCGTCATCGGCGGTGTCTCGATTTCAACTTGGTTATTAGCTAAATCCGCATATCCCCAGGCCCTAGCCTCTCTCTCTTCACTAAACGGAATATTGAGCTGAAAGCTCGACTCGACTTGCCCCTCAACCTGAACGGCAGCAAGCGCTGCGCCCACCGAGTCAACCAGAGGAGACGCCGTCATGTAATCGCGCACTGCGTTGCCTTGAGCCACCGCTTGAGCTTCAATTTCAATATGACCATCTTCCGCTAACTCTGGAATTCGTCCGGTGATGCGTTTCGCAGTCACATCCATCAGTGTGGCACTGTGCGAGTCTAGATACATGGCGTCGTTTTGGAATAGCAAATCCAATTGCAAATCAGTAATTGGTGGCCAGGCAGTATCAAAACTGAACTTAGCTTGCTCTAGCCCAACCCACGCCTGGAACATGCCATTGTTGTGTTGATAAGGGAAATCGGCCAACTCCCCGTACCACAGCAGCTTAGCGGTGTTGACTCTACCCGCCTGAATTGCCGTGCTTAAATAATCTGTCAGATTGCGACCCAATGCCAGTGTCGGCAAGTAGCGCCAGGTTTCTCCCGCGTTATACAGATCCGCTTCAGCATAGAACGACAAGAATGGGCTTTTGTCTTGCTCAACATCCAAGCGAAATGCGCCCAACACTTGCAAATCTGGGGTCGCGGCGGTCACTTTGTCGGCCCATATCGACCAGCCATCTTCACCGTTTTGCCAAACGATATCAACTTGACCTTGTTTGATGTTCAATGGCGCTTGAAATACCTCTCCATACGGCAACACATCGTCAATCAAGCTAACTTGGGCATGAGCTTGATTGAGATTACCAGAAAGGGTGGCTGACAATTGATGCACTTCTGGTAACAATGACCACTGCGCCATACTGCCCTGACTTAACTGAGCAGAGTAGCGAATACTATCCCAACCTCCTTCTGCAGCGATTCGAATATCCTCAACTAAACCGCCCAAAGATAAATCTTGGAGCAATTTGCTCGTTTGCTTAGATTTCGGCGTCAATTTAACCAGCGGCGTCAGGGCAGCGATATCGAGTTGAGAGATGTTGAGCCTCCAAGCATCCGGCTGCCAATCAAACGCCAGATCCAATTCAGGCCACGCTTTGTCATCAGTAAACACATCAAGTGAGTAACCATTCACTTGCCAGCCATTCTTTGTGGGCTCTAGCTCAAACACGCCTGATTCCAGCAATAACTCATGCTTCTCCCCTTCTTGCCACACAAGCTCAGAAGGTTGCAGCTCCACGTGAGCACTGACTGGATTGTTCCGCTCCAGCGTCAGCCAACTACTAAAGCTCACTTGCCCTCGCTCTAGCCCCATTTCAGTTTTGAAATACTGACTTAACCATGGGGTAATAAGCACGTTCTGCGCTGAGAGATAAAACTCACCGCTCACTTCTTGCAGTGAGCCGTGGTCAATGAAATTAGCTTTGACCTGTGCCGAGTTAACATTGGTGTGCGCCAAGTTGACCTCACCATCGACAAAATGGCGACGCCCCTGGTTTTGCCATTGTAGGCGGGTAATATCTAGCTCTCTTGGTGTCCCGTCGACGCCAAGAAAGTGAATTTGGGATTGTTTAAGAGAAAAACTATCCAACTGGCGTAGCAGCAATTGGTCGAGCTGCTCGATCACGGTTTTTTGGGTGCCTCGTGGGTTAAGTTCTGGTGTTGAAGTACCTTGAGTCCATTCTATTGAGCGTATATCCAACTTGAATTGGTGGATACTCAAGTCTGCCACCACAGGTTGACGCTCAAGTAATGATTGGAATAGGTCGAGTTCTATTTCGACATTTTGCGCCGAGAAGTGGATACCGCTGCTTTCCGGGGTATCGGCCGCGACGCCCCGAAGAGAAATGGATGGATGGGTATTGCGCCAAAAACCGTGAATATCTGAAATTTGAAACTCAAGTCCGGTACTTTGGTTCACCCAGGTTTGAATTTGCGGCTGGAAGTGATTGAGCTTAGGCAGTGCAATACGCAATCCAGTGACGGTCATGGCCAACAAGACCAACACCGTCACCAGCAACCCAAGAAAGAATCGCGTTATGCGAGTAACCGTAGAGTTCACAATACGCCTTTACATCATCACAACGTCAAATTGCTCTTGAATATACAAAGGCTCCGCTTGAATCTTCACTTGCTTACTAATAAACACCTCCAACTCAGCAAGGGCATGAGACTCTTCCCCTTGCAAAGCCTCTGCCACGGCTGGTGAAGCATAGACCACAAATTTGTCGGCGTCGTAGGCGCGGTTGACTCGGGTGATTTCGCGCAGAATTTCATAGCACACCGACTCTACCGTTTTCACGCTGCCTCTCCCTTCACAGGTAGGACAGGTCGAGCACAAGACATGTTCGATGCTCTCTCGGGTGCGCTTGCGAGTCATCTCAACAAGGCCTAACTGAGTGAAACCATTGATGTTAGTTTTGACCCGATCTTTGTTCAGCGCTGACTCCAACGAAGACAGGACTCGGTTGCGGTGTTCATCCGACACCATATCAATAAAGTCTATAATAATGATACCACCAAGATTGCGCAGGCGAAGTTGGCGAGCAATAGCTTGTGTTGCTTCAATATTGGTATTGAAAATGGTCTCTTCGAGATTACGACGACCAACAAACGCCCCCGTATTGATATCCACGGTGGTCATCGCTTCGGTTTGGTCGATGATCAAATAACCGCCCGATTTGAGCTCCACTTTACGCTCTAAGGAGCGTTGAATCTCGTTCTCGGTGTCGTACATATCGAAGATCGGTTTATCGCCTTCGTAAAGTTCTAACTTGTCGGTGAGCTCTGGTACGTATTCAGAGGTAAACTCTTTAAGGTTTTCAAACTCCTGACGCGAGTCGACCAAGATTTTATTTAGCTCGGTGCCGACAAAGTCACGCAAGATTCGTTGTGATAAGCCGAGCTCGCCATAAAGGGTCGAGCGGGTTTTGTACTTGCTGCGTCGCTCAGTCACTTTTGACCATAGACGTTTAAGAAATGCCGCGTCTTGAGAAAGCTCTTTTTCATCAGCGCCCTCGGCGGCGGTGCGAATAATAAAGCCGCCGTTTTCGTCGCAATAATGACCAACCACTTTCTTCAAGCGGTTGCGTTCTGCTTCGCTTTCAATACGTTGCGATACGCCAACGTGGCTCGCCCCTGGCATAAACACCAGATAGCGCGATGGCAAAGTGATATCAGTGGTTAAGCGTGCGCCTTTGGTACCCAGTGGATCTTTGACCACTTGCACCACAATATCTTGCCCTTGGCGAACCAGTTCAGAGATATCTCGAACCTGAAACTGCTGCTTTTCGTTTTCTGCCACGCACTCAGTGTGGGGCACAATATCAGACGCATGCAAGAACGCGGCTTTTTCTAAGCCAATATCGACAAAGGCCGCCTGCATTCCCGGCAATACTCGGCTCACTTTGCCTTTGTAAATATTGCCGACGATGCCACGCTTGGCTTCTCGCTCGACATGAATTTCTTGGAGGCTACCCCCCTCTATCATGGCCACACGAGTTTCACTCGGGGTCACGTTAATCAACAACTCTGCACTCATGAGCGCACCTCAAAAATAATTATAAAAATTTGCGCAAGAGCTGGTCAGTTTCATACAAAGGTAAGCCGACTACGGCGTAATAACTCCCTTCTATCCGGGTTACAAATCGCCCACCCAGACCTTGAATACCATAACTACCAGCTTTATCGCATGGCTCGCCCGTTTGCCAATATTGTTCTATTTCTTGCTCTGACAAGGGCTTAAACCAAACGTCTGTGGTCACAACCACAGTTTCTTGAATCTCTTGTGTGGCGACAGTCACCGCTGTCATCACTTGATGTGCCCGATTGGAAAGCATCAACAACATCTGTTTAGCATGCGCCAAGTCATCCGGCTTTTCCAATACCTTATCGTCACACACCACAATAGTATCTGAGCCAATCACGACAGCATCGGGGTCGAGTAAGACCGCCGCCATCGCTTTGTCTTTAGATAAACGCGCCACATAGTCAAACGCACCTTCGCTTTCTTGACGCCGCTCTTCCACATCGGTTTTAAGCACCGAAAAAGTGTAACCTAGCTGGGTTAGTAGCTCTTTACGTCGCGGCGACCCAGACGCCAGAATCAAACGGTGTTTCATTTTCTATCTTATATGCCAGTGGCGTCGCACTCGACGCATCAACAAAAACATCCAAGGCCACAAAATGCAGTTGATCAAACCGCTCCATAAAGAAACGGGATTGAAGGTGACATCTTGAATTAAGTATTCACCAAAGAAGATCAGTACATCGAGTAACATCGACATCGCGCCAATCAAAATGGCCTGCTGCCATAGCGCCATATTACGCACCACAAGGAAATTGAGCGCGACTAGGTATATGACGATCGACATCATCATACCGCGAATACCCAAAGTGGAGCCGAGCAGCAGATCCCACAGCAAGCCCAAGATCAAGGCAGATCCGACATTAACTCGATGCGGCAGCGCCAGCACCCAATAACAAGTGACCAACAACAGCCAAGATGGACGCAATAAATCGAGCATACCTGGCCAAGGGATAGTTTGCAGGGTCAACGCGATCAAAAACGATCCGCTCATGACAAGCTTGCCCTTTAAGACACTATTGGCCATTACTGAGGCTCCTCCACATTGTCAGGTAATGCCTGTTGAATTTTCTCTTGACGAGAATCATTCGGCCATATCAAAAGCAAATAACGTAGACGCTCAAAATCGACCACCGGCTCAGCTTCGATAACAGCAAATTCGCGAGCGGTATCACGCTCGACGTTAGCGACATGTGCAACGGGAAAGCCTTCTGGATAGATCCCGCCTAAGCCTGAGGTAACTAACAGATCTCCCTGTTCAATATCGAGACTGATCGGAATATGGTCGAGGTTGATCCGGTCCGTTTTACCGTTCCCTGAAGCAATAACACGAATGTCGTTACGAATCACTTGTACTGGAATCGCGCTCAGGCTGTCGGTTAACAGTAGCACTCGGCTGTTATGAGCTGAAACAAACGTCACTTGTCCGACGATGCCTTTCTCATTTGCCACAGGCTGACCCACGTAGACGCCATCGATTTGCCCTTTATCAATCACCACTTGGTGGCGATACGGCGAAGTATCGACCGCCATCACTTCAGTCACGACTTTGCGTTCATCGCGAATAAATGAAGAACCAAGCAACTTACGCAATCTTTGGTTCTCTTCTCGATACTGATCCAACAGCAATAAATCATTTTTAAGGCGCAGCACTTCACGTTTCAGTGTGCGCGTACTTTCCATGTAATCCTGACGGATATTGAAGCGTTCATAAGCCCCTTCAAACATCACTCGTGGAACGTCGGCCAAATACTGGATAGGCGCAACCATACTATTGAGTAAATAGCGTACTTGGGCAAACGCGCCTAAACGACTATCAGCCAGCATAAGGCTGGCTGATAGAATAACGGCAAAAAATAGACGTAACTGAAGTGAAGGTCCCCGGCCAAAAATCGGCTTCATAGAGTATGAGATCCTTATCTTACGGTTCTTGGCATCGCCAAGAGGTTTCGATTATTCTTCGCTAAACAGATCGCCACCGTGCATGTCGATCATTTCAAGGGCTTTACCACCACCACGAGCCACACAGGTTAGAGGATCTTCAGCAATCACGACTGGAATGCCAGTCTCCTCTGTCAGCAGGCGATCAAGATCTTTAAGCAGCGCACCGCCGCCAGTGAGTACCATACCGTTTTCTGAAATGTCAGACGCCAGTTCTGGTGGACACTGTTCCAGTGCAACCATTACCGCAGAGACAATACCAGTGAGAGGCTCTTGTAGTGCTTCTAGGATTTCGTTTGAGTTCAGGCTAAAACTGCGTGGCACACCTTCAGCTAGGTTGCGACCACGGACTTCGATCTCTTCCACTTCATCACCAGGATAAGCTGAACCGATCTCGTGCTTGATCTTCTCCGCTGTCGCTTCACCAATCAAGCTGCCGTAGTTACGACGCACATAGTTGATGATGGCTTCATCGAAACGGTCACCACCGATACGCACCGACGATGAGTACACCACACCATTAAGTGAAATCACTGCAACTTCAGTGGTACCACCACCGATATCGACCACCATAGAACCCGTTGGTTCAGAAACGCGCAGGCCAGCACCAATCGCCGCTGCCATTGGCTCATCAATCAAGTAGACTTCACGAGCACCTGCGCCCAACGCCGATTCACGAATGGCACGACGCTCAACTTGGGTCGAACCACAAGGCACACACACCAAAACACGTGGGCTAGGCTTAAGAACACTGTTGTCATGAACTTGCTTGATGAAGTGTTGCAACATTTTTTCGGTCACGTAAAAGTCGGCGATAACGCCATCTTTCATGGGACGAATTGCAGAGATATTGCCCGGAGTACGGCCTAGCATTTGTTTTGCCGCGTGTCCGACTGCGGCGACACTTTTGCCCGCGCTTTTACGGTCTTGGCGAATGGCGACAACAGAAGGCTCGTCTAGGACAATGCCCTGTCCTTTAACGTAGATAAGAGTGTTGGCAGTACCTAAATCGATAGATAGGTCATTTGAAAATATGCCACGAAGTTTTTTGAACATATTCTTCGCTCGTCCTGAAAGAATTAGAAGATAGAAAATTGCACTAAATGTACCAATGCCTTGCCGCTACAGCAAGGCATTGAAGTGTAAACATGGGCTGAAACACGCAATTTCTAACAGATTCCTAACGATGGGCAAAAAAATAACAAAAATTACTGCCCAGTTAGCCCAGGCTCACCACGGAAGATAACCCGATCATTGCCGCGGAAAATACCAAACGTGACCACTGCTGATGGATCTTCCTCACCATCGACTTCACTTCGATTTGTGTCTTGCCAACGATAGCGTAGCCAAGGTGCCGAGTTAGTACCACTTTGCAACTCAAGCCAAACTTGAGTTTGCTGCCGAACAGGCGCAGATTGAGCAACTGTAATTGAGTTGGATTGACCACTCGTGACACTACCGCCCGCAGCAAGTGTCACATCCGCTGCTGTGGCACCATTTTCAACCCAAATATCATTATTTGAGCTTTCAATGTTAATGCCAAACAAACGGCTGCTACTGTCATCACTATGAACGACAAAGTTACTACCGTCCCAATACTCGACGCGAAGTGGGATATTTATAGTGCTAGAGGTAACGCCTCCAACGCTGTCGAGCACAGCTCGACCAAAAACAAGCTTTGGCTGAGTGCTCAACAGCTGTGGCTGAACACCAGTGCCTGACGGATACGAAATAGGATCAACGTTATTAATTCCTGCATCAGTGATGGAAATCGATGATGGAGTTCCAGCTAGAGTATTGAAAGGTCCATCTTGATAGTCTTCACTGGCCTCCGCTTTCGCCCAGCATAGTTCACTGCTACAACTGGGTGATGGCGAACTATTATTCAAGCTAAACGTACCTAAACTTCTGCTACCATCGACTACCCAGCTCTTACTTGGGGTTGGCGAGAAAAATCGACTTACGTAACTGCTATTCGACTCATACAGGGCGAAACTAGCAGTAACACTACTATCAAACCGGCCATAATTTTGTACCGTATTACCCTGAGTGTTTAAGGCCTCAACATAAAACTCAACGCCTTCGAATGGCTGATTCATATAAGCGAAAGTCTGTTCACTCAAACCGCTGCCTGGATAATTCCAAATCGTATCCCCGGTGACTTGAAAATACTTCGGATAGAAGCGCCCGACATTGCGATAACCCTGATTAATACCCTGTCCAAAATAACCTCCAATAATGACTCCATCGGCGTTCAACTTGAGGCTACCGACCTCACTCCATATTAAGTTGCTAATTTGATACGGGCTCACTGGCGATTTTGCATTAGGCACTGCAGCTGCTGGTAATAAACCATCTACCCCACCGGCAGGTGAAGCGACCTCACTCGATAATGACACCGTGACCGAAGGAGACTGAGCATTAAAAAAGTTCTGGGTCATTAGATTTGTATTGCAAAACGACGATGTTTCTATCGGAACATTTGCGTTTTCCTGCCCTGGAGAACCACTCCACCGAATGGGCAGCACATCCACGGAAAAAGACTCGCCCGCGGCAACAAAACCATTACCACCATCTGAGGTACCGTTTTGCAGTGCTGCTTCACCGCTCAATGAGCTATCGCAAATAGCGAATGTCCAAGGGCGTGACCTCACAATAAACTGGCCTGTCAACTCACTAAATCCACCATCAAGCGGACAGTCATCAAACCCTGAACAGTTGTATCGGCTGTCGGTCAGGGTCACAAGTAATTGACCCGTTTCATCGAATGACAAAACACTTGAGCTTCGACCTGAATTAAACTCAGGAGAGTAACTCAGGACGCCGACTCCTGTCGCTGGTATTTGTAAGTTGCTAGAGACACTCGGGATGCCCGAGTAGTTGGAATCGACTGTAGACGAACCGTCATTGCAAGCCAATACTCTAGCTGAGGTTTCCTGAGTCCTACCTGCAATCACACTTAAGTCATCAACATCAAACTTAAATGGGACGAACTTAAACTCACCCGACGTCGCGCTATCGGTTTGGTTTCCGTCCAGTATCGCTCGTGCATAGATACCACTTTTGGTACCAGAGCTGCTTGCTCCTAGTTGAAAGGTGGCAACACCAGACCTTGCCGTTTCAGCCCCCAGAAGCCCGCCCGAATCGCGAAACTCAATACGACCATTGAAACTGCTATCGACGACATCGTTGTTGTACACGGTTGCATTAATGGCAATATTTTCGCAGATCAGCGCAATATCAGAGGTCGGATCAAGACGAATCTCATAATTGTTGCTTGGCGGCAGACCACATTCGTTATCGCGATTAATCACTGAGGCACTGCCTTGTAAAGAGAGCACTCGAGCAGTGAGCGTTCCTTCTACACGAGCAGACCCTGACAAAGTGAGAGAATCACGGCTAAACATAGACGCTTTAATTGGGTTGGGGTTGTCCGTTGCTATTGAAACAGAAGCACTTTGCGTCCCATTTTCGGCCCAAATAAACAATGACCCATTTGGTGAAGACACTTCAACCTTGCTACCACCACTAATGCTCAGTCGGTTGACTTTTAAAATAGTGTTGTTGGGAAATATGATGGTCGCCCCCGCAGAAACCGTCAGTTCACCAATTTGATATTCACCAGCAGGGAATCGGTATGTGCCGGTTTGAATCGTAAGTCTTCGATATTTTGTATTGGGCACATCTTCAACAGAAGGATTCCAGCCGAGGTTCGCAGTAGTGTTACCCGTATCGATCGTAATTACATCGGGGGTAGGGACCAGTAGCTGTGAGTTGGCAATACACTCTTTACCATCACATGCTGTTTGAGTTTGAAACGCCTTATTGACTCGACCGAAGCCGACCTCACCCAATAAATCTTTGGTACCAATAACAGATGCGCCGCCTCCAAATGTAATACTTGAGTTGCTCGCATTGACCCAACTCTGCACAGCGTATGGTGCGACTTCACAAACATCAGGAAGATTGTTCGCAAACGCAAAATAACCACTTTTTTCAGGCAGGTGGGTCCGGTCAGAAAAATCCTCATCAACAACAAAACTAAACTGATTACCATTGATCTGACAACGCCTTAACCAGCCACCATGACCTCCTCGACGTTCTTGTTTGTTGATGATTAAACCTTCAATCTTGGTTAGTGAAGTACTGTGTAAATCGTTACAAGCGCTCAGCAAGCTACCTTGTTGTTTGGCGGTTTCTCGGCCAATTTGGAAGTTGAAACCGTCATCTGAGAGAACTCCAGATGTCGTCATAGCGGCCAAAAATGCGATTCGCTCTGGCTGAGAAATGTTGGTCGAGGATGCGCTCAGCTCGACAAACATTCTCACCGAGGAGCGATTAGGCTGCAAAATACCGGATGTTTTCCAGTTGTTATTATTGTTGGTCTGGATTTGATGCAGTACAACGGGATCTTGAGAAAAACGCTCAAAGCCAAATTCGGAGAAGTCAATGCGCTCACTGCTATCGGGCCCGCTTTTAGAGGCACGAGCTTGAGTATCGATATAGCCCGCAACAAATTGATGTCCACCAATAGTCTGAATACCGGGTTCCATAACGAAATAGGATATTTCGGTCATGGCTTGACTGGCTCGATTAGGTAACGCATCTAACTGCTCAATTGTAACACTGGTCTTTGAAACAGAAGTGACATTGACAGTTGCCGGTCCATCTCCATCAGGATCGCTTGAATCAATGGTGGGCATAACAAAAACCAGAGGCGTATAGCTGTAGCTTTTTTGCAGTGGGATCGTACAAGCACCGGAGCCGGTGCAACGGGCTACACCAAACTCATACTGGGCATCCTCACTATAAGTTGGTGGCGGAGTTACATCTCCTGGAGTGCAGCTCAGTGACTCTAATCCAACACCAACACCGTTGATCGTACCACTTTTTAGATCTGCATCTTTGCTCTCTTGATACTCCTTGTTACCATTCACTATCCAGTAGTAATGAGCACGACTGCTGCTGCCTTGGCCTCTTTCAACCTCTATCCTGATCTTGTAGTTTTCTCCGACAACGAGCCTTTGCTCATTAAATACATAACTAGGTCCACTTTTTTCCTGTTGCGTATACCAAAGCGTATCGGACTCATTTCCTCCAGAGAAGACCACCTCTTGATAGTTAGTGGATCCTCTTACATCAAACTCCACCACAAAGTCTTGGTTATTGCCAATGATCCTACACGTTAAGTTGGCGGCAAAAGCACCTGAGCTAATGAATAGCATAAGTAAAGAGCAAGTAAGCCAGCTAGTTCTACCAATCATTGTTTAGTCCCTAATCCATACTTCTTGACTGCGTTGCATTTGCGTCAAACCAGAGCCACATATTGCTGTTGAACTCACCACATACATCTGCGTTCCATCGGATAATTGACCGCCTCTGGCCTGGCAACTAACTTGAACATTTTGGCAGTTTACTATGGTTTGGAAGGCGTTAACCCCAGTCCCATCAATCGCAGCACATTGTGCTGCAACAGGGTTTGAGCTGTTGATGCCATAAATTTGCTCCAACGCCCACTCGTTGCCAGAGTGAGCCAAAAGATAAGCTTGGGTGCCTATCACATCTTTGGTATGGCTATCGCTATTAGACCAGCGAATTTGACTCAGGGTGCTGGCTAGAAACCCCATGACAACTAAAACAAAAATGACCACTATGTATAAGCTACCTTGCTGTTTGCTACGGGACATTTAACACCTGTATCTCTTGGCTAAAGCTAGTTGACTCGTCACCTGCTTGATTTTGAAACGTTAAATCAAGACGAACAATACCATTTTGCTGAACAGTCGCAGGTTGATAGCTCAACGTTCCGCTGAGCCCAGTGTCAGATAAGGCCAAGTCGTCGCTGCTATTGAGAGCACGACGAAGCTGCCCGCCGACCAAACAATAACTCACCATTCTATCTGGATTATAGATGTAATGACGTTTTGACACCGAATTCCCTACAAGGGGGGTAGTCAAGGGCACTGTAAAGGTACCGTTTGCGCCAACGACGTTGGTCAGGCTAATCACGTTGCTACTCGGATTGGCTTCGGTTGGATTGATGACCATATTGAGCCCGCGGATATCGGCAACCGTGACGCCCTCTCGACCAACGACGAATTTAAGGTCAGCATCAGAAACCGCATAGAAACCGGATTCAACAATAGGATAAAAAGAAATACAACTGGTCGCGCTTGGGATTGTAATCGCGTTGTTGAACATGTTAGGCACAGCATGCCGGACTTCACGCGACATTTTTTCTACTATGAACTTGGCTTGCGTTTGCATTCGCTGTCGCTCAACAGTCTCGCTATAACCGCGTGCGCCCAGCTGAACAAAGCCTGCAATACCAAGCACTAGAATAGCGCCCACCACCAGAGTCAATATCATCTCGATTAAAGTAAACCCTTTTACTTTCATCAATAGTTACCTCGATAGGCACTCAACACAATCGGTGTTTGATTGGCGGCACTAACAGTCAACTCAACACGCTTCAACTGATCAACAACCGTATAGCTCACTGAAACATCCAAGCGAAAGTTAACATAGCGGTTATTGCCCACCAGTAAATTCAAATCACGGCACCCGCTGCTGCCGTTAGGCTCCCAGCACCCAATGAAATCATCCACATCGTTGTAATTTGCGGGCATATCATTGGACTCCCCAACATCAATACCAAAACTGCTTTCTGATGTGCAGGGCTGAAAGCCGGAATCAGACGATGCACAACGCGGCGTTCCACCTTGCTCTCCGCTGTTTTCATCAAATTTACGTGCCAAAATTTGCGTCATTACACTTTGACCAAGTGCAGCGGCGCGTGTTTGGTAGTGAGGATCACCGCTACGGGATATCTCGGGAACAAGAAAACTGGTAATGGTCAGCATCGCGATCCCCATGACCACTATCACAATCACGCTTTCAATCAGGGTAAAACCGCGGCATGTCACCATCAACAATTTCCCCTTGAGACATAGCCAATGGCATTGATATGCACCGCAGCACAGCCACCCTCGCTCACACGCATTTGAATAACGACAGGAGGAGTAACGTCGACAGGACTGCCGAGCAGATCGAAATTAATGGTCGAGCCAACATTCGAACTAAATGTGACATCATCAATGGAAACCCAATCGCTGCGGCTGTCGCTGCGCTCAACACACGCAGCCTGAGAGCCAACACAATTGCCACGCAAGCTCAGAGTAAAATTGGTATTGCTAACGATTGAGTCAATGTCGACATTCGACTGCATACGATTGACTTGTACTTGGCGAATAACCGAAATCACCTGCTCTTGCGCCACGGCCGGTGCAAAACTGCTACGGCCAATATAGCGACTGGCCGCATACAAGGAAACGATCGCGACAATGATGATCACCACGATCAACTCAACCAGAGTAAAGCCCGTATGTTTTAAGCGCGCCATAGCGAAACAACCCGTAACCACAATACGCTTAAGTATAACGTAACTAGGTTTGTCACTGTTGTTTTTTAAGGAAATTTGAGAGGAGTTGAGGGTAAAAAGCGGAGAAGAAAAAGGCCAGCGATGCTGGCCTTTCCTTAGCATTGATCAGCTGCAGTTGTTATTGTTGGCGAATTTCCTGCAGATGCAGCCTCTGTATAAACAACAAAACACCCTGTTTCCGAAGAAGCTGTTGCATCCCATGTAGCTCCCACTGTTGTCCCAGAAAACGAGTAGACAGCAGAACTAGCGGGAGTATTTGGAACAGTTATACTCGCCCAATCATTCCCGGTCAAACCGTCGACTGCAGCTTCTATTCCCGTAGCATTTGCTGTAGGATAACCAAATGCAGTAGTAATGTTGTCATCAGTAGTTGCACTCGGTAAACGTTCTTCTCCCTCAATAGCCGAACGGCCATATACGATGCCCACAGCTCCTTGCATAGCTCCACGCAAACCGTTCAGGGAAGCCTCGCGAGCATCACCTTGAAGATTCAAAAAACGTGGCGCCGCCGTTACTGCCAAAATACCTAAAATTACAATCACCACTACCAATTCGATTAGGGTGAAACCGCCTTGTCTTTTCATACTATCTACTCTCTTAGTTGACTGTTTGCAGCCTTACTGCAAAGTTACGGTCACACGACCTGTTTCAATTTCATACACAAACTGATGATCACTGTTACCCTCTTTTTGGGTGTAGGTGCAAGTGGCATCACCGTCGTTTGCTTCTGCTGTATACTTAATATCCGAGTTGCTTTCGGCGTCTTGCACCGAGCCCACTCGTGGTGGGTTTTGCAGCAGATTGTCCATCAAGTCAATACACGCTTCATTGGTCAGAGCTGATGGAAATGAGCTGCTGTCTCGAACAACGGCAAAAGGGTAACCGTCGCGAAAATCACCATTCTCTTGATCCGAGCTGGTCAGCCAAAAATTCACCCCATCATAATTGACGCTATTGCGCGTCATACCATTGACAGATTGTGAAGGTCGCGCTTGCGCTTCCCACTGAGCGCGTGCAGAAAGCACACCTGTGGCATAGCCACCCGCGACCCCTTCAATACTGGCTTTTTTGGCCTCATCGGTAACATCGAGAAAACGCGGCAGGGCTGCAACAGCCAGTAGGCCGACCACCACAATCACCACCACTAACTCGACCAAAGTAAAACCAGATTGCTTATTTGCCATAGTGTAAAAACCTGTTATTTTCTGCGCCATATTATACGGCGATTATTCCATAGTGCTATATGTTCGAAGTCAAAAATCCGACTCAACTAGAAATCCCGACTTCGCAGAGAAGTCATTTTCAATCAAACTGATAGCAATAAATTTACCGCCACTATACCTATACAAACAGCGATAACTTTGCATGATAGATTGTTCTTCTATTTCTATCGGCGCACCGCCCATAATTTCCTTATCAGGGTAGAGCACTTCGAGCCAGTAATGGCAGTCAATCTGCTTTTCACTGTTTAGCGGTTTTACCCATCCCATTTCAGTGTAGCTCAACAGCAGCGTGCCTAATTCTAGCTGGCTTGGCTGTTTCGCCAATAACCACTGCTGCTTGTAAAAACTTGCACGCTCAGCAATGCGCTGACTGACCAATTGCAAGGCGGAGCGGCTGGCCGGTTGCTCAACCCTTTGCCACACCAAGATAAAACTCATTAGCAGCGTAATGATAACCAATAACCAGACAGTCAAACGAAGGCGCTCTACCGCGACGCCTGCTTTAGCCTTTGATTGCATCCAGCATGCCCCACATCGGCAAGAAGATACCCAGTGCCAAAATCAACACCATTCCCGCGACAATCACCAACAGAATCGGCTCGATACGCGCGGTCAGAGTTTTCAAATCGTAGTCCACTTCGCGGTCGTAAAAATCCGACACTTCGAGTAACAACTCATCAATTCGGCCCGTTTCTTCACCCACGGAGATCATTTGGATCACTAACGGGGTAAACACACCACTATTGATTGCCGTCGACGAGATGGTCCCCCCGGCTTCAATCGAAGCTTTCATCTCCATCAACCGGTTTTCCAAATATTTGTTGCCTAATGCTTCAGCAGACAAGGCTAATGACTGGTTTAGCGGCACCCCAGCTTTAAGCATTAACGCAAAAGTGCGTGAAAAGCGTGATAGCTGGGCTCTATTGATCAACTCGCCAACCACAGGCATGCGCAAACGGAATTTGTCCCACTTTTCTCGACCTGCTGCGGTGTTTATCCACGCCCGAAAGCCAAACAACCCGGCAACAATGGCCGCCACCATCATCACCCAGTAGTTGACAAAGAACTCGGAGGTGGTGATGAGAATCCGAGTGGGCAGCGGTAAATCGACGCCAAAACGAGCAAACATACTGGAAAACTGAGGAATCACTTTGACATTAAGGATAAACATCGCAACAACGATAAAACTGACCACAAATGTTGGGTAACGCATCGCAGTTTTGATTCGTTTGCGAGTTTCAACCTCTTGTTCATAGTAACCCGCCAGCTGCAATAGCGCCTGATCAAGACGACCCGTGTTTTCACCCACGTGGATCATCGACACAAACAGCGGGCTGAACACTTTAGGAAACATCTGCATCGAGCCCGATAAACTGCGGCCGTTAGTCAGCTCTTGCGTCACATCTTCTAGCGCCTCTTGCAGCTGTTTATTGGCGCTGTTCTGACTCAACCCCTTCATAGAGCGAAGCAGCGGCACCCCGGCCTTGGTCAGGCTGTACAACTGCCGACAAAAGATCACCAGCACTTCGAGTGGCACTGCTGGTGTGAACAAGGTTTTAATATCGACGCCCAAACGACTTCTTTGCCCCGCGATCTCAATCGATACAGGAATGATGCCTTTGTTCATCAACTGTTCGACCACTGCCTCTTGCGTTGGCGCATCGATGGCACCGGATGTGGCGGCTCCATCGGCATGTCGGCCTTGATAGTTAAACGTCGGCATAACTCACCTTAGATATAGATCGCTTGTTCAAATCCAGAGGAATCCCCTTCGCCAAGGCTCATCACCTCGCCAAAGCTGACCACCCCTTGAATGGCTAGCTCCATCGCCGAGGCCAATAAGGGTTTGTAATTGGCAGATTGACGTGCAACTTGAGCAAACCCTACCGCATCGTTCGCGCGCAGTTTGTCCATCATCTCTTGCTCCAATTCGAGCATCTCAAATACACCAATTCGGCCACGGTATCCGGTCAAATTACAGTTTTGGCAGCCTTTACCCACCCAAAACTTGCTCTCGACTTGATTCGGGAAACGCTGAGCCAACCACTGCCTACGCCCATCATCCAATACCTCTTCGGTTTTACAATCCGGGCACACTTTACGCACTAGCCGCTGAGCGACCACAGCACGCACCGCGCTTGCCACTAAGTATCCCGGCGCTCCCATGTCCATCATACGCAGCGCACTATCAACCGCGTCATTGGTGTGCAGAGTACTGAGCACCAAGTGGCCTGTCAGAGCGGCACGTAGCCCAATCTCGACCGTTTCTTGGTCGCGCATCTCACCGACTAAGATAATATCTGGATCTTGGCGCAAAAAGGTACGCAGCACGGTGGAGAAGTCGAGATCAATCTTCGGGTTCACTTGTACCTGGTTGACTCGGGGCAGTCGATACTCCACCGGATCTTCTGCTGTGATGATCTTCTTGCTTGGTTGATTAAGTTCGGTAAGCGCACCATACAAGGTGGTAGTTTTACCCGAACCTGTTGGGCCGGTGACCAAAATCATGCCGTGAGGTCTTTTTAGTTGGCGTCTTAAACGCAGCAGCAGGTGCTCTGGCAGGCCAGACTCTTCAAGCTTACGCACGCCTGCAGACTGGTTGAGCAGACGCATCACCACAGATTCACCATGTTGGACTGGCATGGTCGACATACGGATATCCACCGACTGGCCTTTAGTGCGGATATTAAAGCGCCCATCTTGAGGCAAGCGCTTTTCCGAAATATCAAGGTTGGCCATCAACTTCAGTCTCAGCACTAACGCAGAGGCAATATTGACCTCATTGAGCAGGGTTTCGTGCAGTACGCCATCAATACGCTGACGCAGGCGCAGCACATTGGCGTCCGGCTCGATATGAATATCCGACGCGCCAACTTGAATCGCGTCTTCAAACAAGGAGTTAATCAGCTTAACGACCGTGACTTCTTCGCTATCGTTGCCTTCGATATTGAAGTCAAACGCCTCGGTCACTTGATGCTCAGCTTGCAGTTGCTCAGCAAACGACGCGATCTCTTTGGTGCGGCGATAATAGCGGTCAAAACCATCGACCAGTTGCTTTTCAGGCGCGATAACAAATTCGATGCTGTATTGCCCTAACTGCCCGAGCAGTGCTTCTTGAGCAAATAGGTCGGCAGGATCGCTCATCGCAACCCGCAAGGTGTTCTCTTGGCGACCAATCACCATCGCGCGCAAACGCCGAGCATGTACCTCAGGTAGCAGCTGCACAGCGTCGATATCGACATTAGCACGGCTCAGATCAATCAGAGGGATATCAAGCTGCTGAGCTAAGAAGCTCAACATTTGATGCTCGGTCAGGAAACCAAGTTCAATTAAGGTGGCGCCGAGTTTTCTTCCGGTGGTCTTCTGCGCGCTTAGCGCTTGCTCAACCTGTAGCTCAGTGATGATCCCCTCTTCGACTAACAGATCACCGAGTCGTTTTCTCAGTTGAATTTTCACTGTGGCTGCTCCTCTAAACGACTGATTAGGGCTAAACGGTCACGAATAAACTGTTGAGATTGACTAGAGAGACCGAGCTTAGTCAACGCCTCTGCGTAAGAGACCTTAGCTTGGGTTAAATCGAATGCTCGCTCTTGTTGAATCGCAAGCCCAAGCCACCAGCGGCCACTGTCTGGCTCTAGTTGAACCAGTCGTTGATAACTGGCGAGGGCGAGGGCGTCTTGTTTTTGCTTTTGCGCCAACGCTGCCCGCAAAGACAAATATTCAATTGACGCGTGCTCAGGCAGTGCGCTGAGCACGGTCAACGCTGCCGGGGCCTGTTGCTCTTTGAGCAACATTTTTGCGAGTGCCATGCGCAAGTCGACATCATTACTATTGAGGGCAATACCCTTTTGCAACAGCTCTGCCGCTTTGCGTACTTCGCCTTTACCGTAATAAAGTGCGGCTAATCGTTGGCGAATATCGCTATCGTTTGGGGTATAGCGCAGCGCTTGGTGATAGGCGTCTAAGGCTTGCTTAAGGTTGTTGTTATCGAGCGCTTTCCTTCCCCGTTCAGCGGCCTTTTGCGCGAGCTGCTCGCTGGTCAGTGACACTTGCTCAACCACCACTTCTCCAGCCACAACATCACTTGTTGCTGAGGTTGATTGAGCTCGACTCGCCAACGGCTCTGATTTGGTTTGCACCACTGGTTTTTCCGTCGGCTTAGATTCAACACTAGCGGTTTTGATAGCGTCAACCGCTGACTCATGGGTTTGGGGCAGCGATTTACTGGAGGCGACAAACACTGGAGTAGCTGTTGACGCTTTGTTGGTCGGCGAGTCAGTAGTTTCAACCGCGGCAGACTCAACCGGTAATGGGTACACTACCTCAGACGGCGCTTGCTGCGAAATAGCCCAACCGCCAACCGCGAGACTCGCGGCAAAGCTTCCTATAACCCAAGCCACAATGGAGCGGTTTTTCACGGGCTTAACCTCAACATGGGTGATCGCTCCCCCTTGTTGTGAATTGTGATTGGACAGCTTTGCCAACGCTCGATTTATGGTACTCATGGTTTAACTCCACCCCCACAGCAGTGGGCTTTTGAACTTGGGCTTACAACTGTCGTAAGTGTCATGAATGGCTCGAAAGAGTTGCGGGTTACTCACTTGTGCTAATCCATCGCCACAACTCAGCACTAAGGCCTTGTGGCATATTTGGTTAATCAAACGCGGATAGCCATAGCTGGCGCGCCAAATGGCTTTTTTATGGTTCAAACTGAACAGGGTTGCCTCTCCACCGGCCTTCTCAATCCGATTGTCGATATAAGCCACTACCTCCGCGACCGTTAGCCCGCGTAACTGAGCACTAAAGGTAATTCGTTGACGCAATTGGCGTAGATGGTGGGACGCTAAGCGCTCATCCAACTCCGGCTGACCAAACAACACTATTTGCATCAGCTTGCGCTGCTCGGTTTCCAAGTTGCCAAATAAACGCAACACCTCCAGCGCCTCATCGCTTAAAGCCTGCGCCTCATCAACCAACACCACCACTTGCTTGCCCTGCTGGGCCAAAGTCAACAAGCGCTGTTGAATGACATCTACAACTCGACTCGGCGCCACGTTTTTGATCCCCAACTCATTCGCCACGGCCATGCGCAATTGGTCACCATCAAGTGCTGGATTGGGGATCAAGACTAGCTCAACGTTGGGGGCGGCATGCTTAATAAGCATGCGGCATACCATCGTTTTCCCCGTTCCGACCTCTCCGGTCACTTTAATGACCCCTTCGCCCATCTCAAGCGCAGCCAATACGGTTTGAATCGCCTCATAATGGGGAGTCAAGCCTAAGAACATTTCTGTGTCGGGTGTCAGGTGAAATGGCAAACTGACCAGCCCAAAATGCTCAAGATACATCGCCGTTACTGCTCGTCAGGGAACCACTCTTGAAGTAAATCTCGCGAACGCTCTAACTCTTTTTGCCAAGTGTTCACACCGACCACCGACGGTTTCAACAAGATAACCAGTTCGGTTTTCTCCGTGTATTGATTGGTATTTCTAAATAGATGACCGAGTCCAGGGATATCACCTAAAAACGGCACCTTGGATACTCTTTCCTGAGTGGCGGATTTCATCAGCCCACCAATCACTACAACATCACCATCTTGAGCGCGAATCACAGAGTCTGACTCACGAATCGCACTGGTTGCCAAAGGAAGAATCAGCTCCCTGTCACCGAAGCTAATGCTCTTTTTCTCTTCATTGACATCAATCACCGCAGGGTGCACATGCAACAGCACATTACCTTGATCGTCAATCTGTGGTGTCACATCAAGCGAAATCCCAGAGAAGAATGGCGTCAACTCGACATCAGTAGTGGTATTGGTGCTCGAGTTGCCAGTATCGGTATTGGACGAAAAATCGGTCACAAAATAGCTATCGGTACCTACTTTGATTACCGCTTTTTGGTTATTCGATGCGGTCACTCGTGGACTAGAAAGGACATTCAAATCCCCCTGAGTGGCCATAAAGCTCAGTACAGCATCAAAACTGCCACTGGAGATCACCAGATTCGACTGACCGCCCAATAACGTTCCGATAGAGTCTAGTCCCGGTAGCACCGCAGGAATGATGGCGCCTGTGGCATCTTTAACAATCGAGCCCTGACCAAGAGAGTAATTGGTGCCATTGGAGGTAAAGGCTTTTGACCAATTGATCCCCTGCTGGTAACCGTCACTGAGTGTGACTTCCAATATCTTAGCTTCTAAAATCACCTGACGGTGCATACGTTGCTGTGACACCCCTAAGAAATCGCGGACTTCACGAATTTCATCAGGGTAGGCACGAAGGGTTATCACACTGGCTTGAGGAGTAACCACCACACTTTGACCATCGCGAGAACCGATCAGCTGTCTGACCGCTTGCTCTAGCTGAGGCCAAAAATCACTCTCACTGGTCGTTTCGATCTCAGTACCACCTTTGGCGGAGTTGTAGCTATTGCTCGAAGACGAAGAGGAGTTATTGGATGAGTTTGAAGAACTACTGCTCGACGAGTTGTTATTATTCGACCCTGACTCCGGGTTGGTCACTGTTCCGGTTGAGATCGCAGTAATCGAGCGTCCAGAGCGCTTAAACTGCAAGTAGTCGACCGGAATCGTCACCGTACGTAGCCCCGCTGGGTACACTTGTATCACACTACCGGTTTTGTTGATCTGGTAACCGTAGAGGTCTTCGACCACAGCGAGCACTTCATCCAAAGAGACATCATTTAGGTTGACCGTAATGGTGCCAGAGATATTCGGGTGGATCGCCGCGCTATACTCTGTCCCTCTGACCAAACTGGCAAAAAACGCTTTGGCCTCGACTTGGTTGGCCTGGACACGAAAGCGCTTGATTGTCTGTGAGGCGATTTCACCATTAGGCGTCAACTCCGGCATTAAGTCTGCTTCCACCGAAGCTGGCAGGCTATCTAAACTGCGGCTGTTGTTGTGATTGATCGCTTCGTTGAGTGCACCTTTTGCTTCAACAGGGTCGCGATGGCCCATTGAGCAACCAACGAGTGTTGAGGCGATGGTGATAGCTATAGCGAGTCTACGCATAAATTCCTACAAACCTTACTGTTTCACTTCAAGGGAGAAGAGGGATAACTTCCAAACTTTGTCACCGCGTGATAGCGTGACACTTTCCTGATCGATGCGCTTAACCGTGTATCCGCTGACAAACTCACCTTTCACCAACGACTGCCCATTTAACACGGCTGCACACGGCGAATCTGTCATACACACAATGCTTTGTAGCTTGGGCAAAGGCGGCGTTTTGTTGGCTTTTTTGACACTGCTGGCTTGAGCTTCCCAACCCAATGGCGCGGTTGGATCCTGCTTTGCTTGCACGCCAAAGATCATTAAAACAGACAGCATGGACAGTAATAATTTAACCACCGATAAACTCCTGTCTTGTCCCTAGGGTGTACACGGTCAGCACTAGGCGCGATTGTGGGTACGACTCCACTTGGTAATCAAAACTGCGCCAATAGTACTTCACCGGCATCGCTTCCAATGCTTCTAGATAGTGGACGATATCGAAATAACGCCCTGAGAGCTCAATGGTGACTGGGTGTAAAAAATAGCCCGTCACGCCCTGCTCCTCATTTGGGGGAACAATAGGTTCACTGGGCAACGATTCTAAACGAATCAACTTAAGTTGCTTTGATTCGATCAACACTGTCTCTAGCATTCTGGCCATTTCACTTGGCGAGATCAGACTTTCGACCAACTGCGCCAACTGTTGGGAACTTTGTTGGCTTTCACTCATCAACTGCTTGAGTTGTTTGTCTAACTCTAAGTCAGGATCTTTCTTGAGTTTCGCTTGCATCACTAGTGTATCCGCTTCAAGCTGCTGGTTGCTGAGCTGGATATTGTTAATCTGACGATTCAGCTGCTGGTTGGACAAATAAACGGGCTCAACCACCAAGGTCAATAGGCCAAACACCACAGCGACAACCCCACAAAAACTGATCAGCAGCTTTTCGCGCATGCTCATCTGAGCAAATTTTTCGCTCCATTGTTGCCAAGCACTGCGCATCAATCGCTCTCCCTTTTGGTATATAACTCAAAAGTCACCACTTCTTGCTCATTGCGGCCAATGTTGAGTTGTTCAAAGGTTCGCCCCACCAAACTCAACTCGGTCTTAAATTGATTCACCCAGTTCGGGATTGCCTCAGGGCTTTGCGCCAAGCCAGTTAAGTCAAGCGTTTGCGAATCCAATCGGATATGAGTCAGCGAGATGTCACTGCGCCCTAAATTGGCTAATGAGCGCATCACTGGCGAATAGCCCACTTGTTGAGATTTATCGAACCGCGCGACTGCTTCGAGAGCACGTCGATTGGCGTCTATCTCTAATTTTAGTCTAGCAATCGCCGCCTCTTTGGCTGCGGTAGGTTTATGCTGAGCCAACTGTTGCTGTAACTGTTTCACTTGCTGCTGCAATTCAGATTGATGACGCTGAGCCTGTAACAACTGCTGCTGATAACCGCTTTGTTGATAATAGAGGTTGGCGGTGACGGCGACTAATATCGCTGCAGATACCGCCCACACTGAGACCACAGTGGCTAAAGTAAACAGCTCTTTTTTGGGTTTCAGCTCTTGAGGGAACAGGTTTATTTCAGCCTGCTGCAAGTTTTCACAAGTTCGCAGCAATAGGTCGCCAGACGACAGCACTTGATCCGCAGGTAAAGGTCGATCATCTGCGGATAAATGATTAGACAGTTGCGCAACTTGCACACTCAATCGCTCGTTGAGTGCGTCGACAATCTCCTGCTGCGACTCTTCATCGCAACAAATCAGCATCTTGTGCAACGATGCTGAGCGTAGTTGCGAGGAGAGATAATCAATAGAGCGTTGTAGCTCTAGAGCAATGCCATCAAGCTGTAAAATACTGCTGGCAACACCCGTTAAAGGCGGTGTAATACCACGCATGGTGCGCTGGAAAGCATTCTGCGCATCGACAAAAGCACACACACGAAAAGGTCCGTGTTGACTGCGCTGCAACAGTAGAAAATGATTGAGCTCGCCAGCTGAATGCCCCCAAACCTCATCTTCAACCAACACTCTACCCAGCTCAATCGACACGGTTTTCAGTGATTGATAGAGCTGACTGATCATGGCTTTGTCAGCCACATACACTTGCAACTTGTTATTTACCGAAAGGGGCAAATAATCCAACACGACATCCGAAATACGCTCACTGAGCAAATCTTTGAGGAGGAAAGGCAGCGCTTGTCTAAGCTCTTCTTCAGGGATATTGGGCTTGTCGATTTGATAGGTTTTGTATAACGATGAGTGCAAGACAACATCGACCATCACATTGGCGACAGCATACTCTCGTAAGGTGTCTAACAGTACCTGTTGCCAAGGTTTGTCATTCAGGGCGAGGTGTGAGGGCAGTTCGGAAACGACTGAAGACGAGAAAAACAGCGCACCAGGCTGCACCACCACATACAGACGCGTCGACGACGCTTGTTTGGCGGTAAATCTACCTAAAATGGAGGATAGCGTATTTTTTTTCATTATATTTTCCGCCATCGATTTCGACGGCCTATCTGCACTTTACGTTCTGGTTGTCTAGTGGGCTTATCGCTACTCTCTGTTGGAATCAACTGCGACTCTTCACGTAAATAACGACCTTGAATGCCATCAACACCCAAATCTAAACTGGTTTGGTATTCAGCCTTGTTATCGACACCAACTGCAATGAGTTTAGTCGCTAAACCTTCACACGCACCAAGTAAGCTTCTGACAAATAATTGGTTCTCGTGACGCTGGTCTATACGTTTAATCAAGCTGCGGTGCAGTTTCAGGTAACTCACTGGCAACTCTTTCAGGTAATGCGTGCTTACAATCGAGCGTCCCGCTTGCCCTACAGCTACCTGACACCCTAGACCAACGATCATCTTGGTCACTGGACGCATATAATCGAGATGTTTGACCAAGCGCGCTTCAGTAAACTCAAAAATCAAGCGTTGGCGAAGTTCCATGCTGAGCTGCAACAACTCATCACGAAACCATTTAAAGTAGTCGCGGCTCGCAAAAGGTACCACATGGAGGTTAATAGAGTAACTCTCTGAACCTGTAGATTGTTTTAAATATTGAATAATTGCGGCAAATGCAGCCTTATCAAGCATGCTCTCATAACCAACTGATTCAATAGCTGAATTAAACCGTGAGGCTTTTATCACGCCTTTTTCTGGATCACTAATCCGAGCAAAAAGCTCATAGTGGTCATTGAGCTGACGTTGTTGCGAGTCAAGCAAGAAACAAGGCTGTGAAAAAATGTAGATGTTCTCAGGTTTGAGAGCGACATCGAACAGCGTACGCCAGCGCACGCTGCCACGCTCATCTTGCTGGCTAATATGCTTGTGAAAACGGCTCCAGGTATTGATTCTTTGCAGTTGTGCACTTTTTAGTGCGGTTTCGGCTTCATCAATGATGCGCCCCTGACTTTCTGCCTCACGGTACATACTGACACCAATATGAACCCAATTGTCTCGATCCAACGGAGGGGGAGGCGTTAGTTTGGTGACTTGATTTAAGCACTGAGCCGCTATGTTAGATACATCTTTGCTCGATAGGCTAGGCGCAAAAATCGCAAAATCGGAGCTGTAGTAGCGCGATAAGATCACGTCAGGGTAACGCTGAATCACATTGTTAAGCCCCTCGCCCACTTCCACAATAAAGTCATTGGCGATGTGCTTACCCAGCTCTTCTTCTATTTGGTCCCAGTCGTCGATCCTTAACATCAACACCCCACCATGAGACCCACTTTCTGACAGTGCCGCTTCAAGTTTACTGTCAAACAAGACTCGGTTTGCCGTACCTGTCAATTGATCGAGGAAGGTTTGAGTACGAATGAAGGTATCAAAACGGCTGCGTTCTTGACGAGCATCTTGCAGCTCCTCTATCAGTCGATCGAGAGCTTCACTGGCAGTGTATGGCCATTCACTGTGATCGCCTTTGGCGTACTCCTCAACCCGACCCGCTAAGATCATTCGCCCCCGCTCCTCTAACATTTCGCTGCCGTGCAATTGTTCTTTCAGCCACTTTAAGCCGCGGAGCAAACAGAACACGACCAAACCGACCGCTAGGGTAATGGACCACAGTGCCTGCATCGAATAGCCATAACCGATATAAGGTGGAATGGCTTTAAATCTAAGCTGGTACCCCCGATTGCGCTCTAAAGTGTATTCGGCATCATACAGTAGGGCTTGGTCGACTTTAGATGAGGTATCTTTGAATCGATAGATAACGCCGTAAGAATTGCGCAGTTCCATCTCAACGACACTCGAAGCCTGTAGCATCTTCGGCATCCAACGCTGGAGCGAGTAGGCTGCATCTGGGTCTTCCATCTCTTTGTCCACGACATCAACAATACCTTGCAGAGAATGGTCGAGATACTCCTGGCCCAAACGCTTGAATGAGAGTGTACCGCCTAAGAAGAGGATAAACATCGCACTGATAACAATAACAGTTACAAACGCAACCAAGCGCGTACTTAGTTTTAAGGTAGGGGTATACCTCATGAATGTAGAATTCCTTTTCTATTGTATTCTAGTGACCGTTCAACGGTTGATGAGAGTCTAGTCAAAGACTTGGCGATAGTTTTCTTTGTTTACTATATAAAAAAGCCGCGACAAGCGCGGCTTTTTTTCAATAACTCATCGTTAGAATGGGATGTCGTCATCAAAATCCATTGGTGGCTCATTGTACTGAGGCTTGGCCTGCTGCGGTTGCGACTGAGGCTGCTGAACAGGTTGATGCTGCATAGCCGGCTGTTGTGGCTGACCCCAACCACCTTGCTGCGGTTGAGACTGGCCCATGCCCTGGCCTTGCCCTGGTGCAGCACCTTGTGCACGGGCACCCAGCATTTGCATCACGCCATTGTAACCTTGTACCACAACCTCTGTCGTGTAGCGGTCTTGACCATTCTGATCTTGCCACTTACGCGTTTGCAGTTGACCTTCAATGTAAACTTGTGAACCTTTGCGTAGGTACTCACCCGCGACTTCGGCCAACTTGCCAAACAGTGCAACACGGTGCCACTCGGTTTTTTCACGCTGTTCGCCAGTCGCTTTATCACGCCATGATTCAGACGTTGCAATGGTAATATTGGCCACTGCGCCGCCACTTGGCATGTAACGCACTTCTGGGTCAGTGCCCAGATTACCGACTAAAATAACTTTGTTCACTCCACGGCTAGCCATGTTTCGCTCCGTCTAAATTGGGTTGTACTGAAAATAGCGTAATAGGATAACACGCTTTACGCTCGCAACAAATCACTCAACCACAATGTCTGCTCAGTTTGGCAATCCATATCAAAACGAGCGTTTTTTTAGAGTCGTCTCAAATTGTAACGATCCTGAGTAATCGATTAGTTACCTAGCCATATGAATCGCGACGCAAAGCCTCAACCTAGATTCGCGCCATTGCTGTACTTAGGTCACTCTGTGATTCCAATTACAACATAAGTACTAGAGGACAGTATGGCTAGAAATATTTATACCCGAACCATCTCATTTGTTTGTGAAGATCCTGAAGTTCACGATCCATTCATTGATCAACTCGAGCAGAAGTTGGGGAGTAGCATTCCACGCATCAGGCCGAGCGAACTATTGCTGGCACTGCAAAAACACAAACATCGCATTTTGTTGATAGATCACCACCACTATACTCGACTCAAGAGCCAAATTCGCGGCCTACCTTTAGCTGACAGAACCTTTGAAACTTTGGTATTCAATGTTCAACAGCGGTTAACGACGGACGAAATATTAGCCTTTGGCCATCTGAAAGGCATTTTCTACAAGGACACCAACATCGATATGATAGTCCGCGGCTGCGAAGCGGTGATCAATGGCGAAAACTGGCTACCAAGAAAAGTGACGGCTCAGTTGCTATTTCATTACCGCAGTATCATAGATACTCAAACCACGCCTGCGACCGTTGACCTCACCGCCCGTGAAATTCAGATCCTACGTTGCTTGATGGATGGTGCGTCCAACATTCAAATCGCAGACAATATGTTTATCAGCGAGTTCACCGTCAAATCGCACCTACAAAAAATCTTCAAAAAGCTTGGCGCAAAAAACCGCGTTCAAGCTGCAGCCTGGGCCAAACAGCATATGCGTCATTAATATGTGAACATTTCACTACTTTTTGAATAATCTTGGCGCACACTAATTATCTGTTTCGGTGTTTCATGATAAGGTTGCGCCAGATTTATTCTTAAAAATATGTGAAAGGGTTTAATTGATGATTAACAAATGTCTGTTTCCAGCCGCCGGTTATGGAACCCGCTTTCTACCTGCCACCAAGTCAATGCCAAAAGAGATGATGCCAGTTGTCAACAAACCATTGATTGAATATGGGGTTGAAGAAGCGATTCAAGCAGGGATGACTGGCATGTGTATTGTCACGGGTCGAGGCAAGCACTCTATCATGGACCACTTTGACATGAATTATGAGCTTGAACACCAAATCAGTGGTACCAACAAAGAAGACCTGTTAGTCGACATTCGCGACATCATCAATACCGCCCACTTCACCTATATCCGTCAGCGCGAGATGAAAGGACTTGGTCATGCGATCTTGACTGGACGCGAGCTAGTGGGCGACGAACCTTTTGCGGTAGTCCTAGCTGACGATTTGTGCGTCAACGAGCAAGAGGGCGTGCTGTCGCAAATGGTTGCGCTATTTAAGCAGTTCCGCTGTTCCATTGTCGCAGTACAAGAGGTACCCGCTGACGAAACTCACAAGTACGGCGTCATTTCCGGCGAGATGATCAAAGACGATATCTACCGCGTCGACGACATGGTCGAGAAGCCAGAGCCGGGGACCGCTCCAAGTAACCTTGCGATTATTGGGCGCTATATTCTGACCCCAGATATTTTTGAGCTGATCGAAAACACTGAGCCAGGCAAAGGTGGTGAAATTCAAATCACCGATGCGCTGTTAAAACAAGCCAAAGCAGGCTGTGTATTAGCGTATAAATTTAAAGGTCAGCGTTTCGACTGCGGCAGCGTTGAAGGCTATATCGAAGCGACCAACTATTGCTTTGAGAACCTATATCTAAAAGACACCAAGACCTCAGAGCTTGGTAAACAAAAAACCACCAAAGAGACGATCTAATTTTTGTCTTTTGCGTATGACTAAAGGGTCGCTCTAGCGGCCCTTTACTGTTTTTTTATCCAGTATTTTCTTTGCACATTTCTCACACTATGTAATACTTAGCCCACTAAATTTTTGCATAAAGTGATAAGCATGGATCAGATTGAAGTCCGCGGTGCCCGCACCCATAACCTGAAGAACATCAACCTCACCATTCCTCGAGATAAACTTATCGTGATCACCGGGTTATCTGGTTCCGGTAAGTCTTCACTGGCTTTTGATACACTTTATGCCGAAGGTCAACGCCGCTATGTAGAGTCATTATCCGCATACGCTCGTCAATTTTTGTCTTTAATGGAAAAGCCCGATGTCGACCACATTGAAGGTCTGTCTCCGGCGATCTCGATTGAGCAGAAGTCGACTTCTCATAATCCCCGCTCCACTGTCGGTACCATTACCGAAGTGTATGACTACCTGAGACTTCTCTACGCTCGCGTTGGTGAACCACGATGCCCTGAGCACAAAGTGCCACTGGCTGCGCAGACGATCTCTCAGATGGTAGACAAAGTGCTGGAGATGCCAGAAGGCTCAAAAATGATGCTACTTGCGCCTATCGTAAAAGAGCGCAAAGGCGAGCACGTCAAAACACTAGAAAACCTTGCAGCACAAGGCTTCATTCGCGCTCGTATTGACGGTGAGACCTGTGATCTATCCGATCCACCGACGCTTGAACTGCATAAGAAACACACCATCGAAGTGGTTGTCGACCGGTTCAAAGTCCGCAGTGACTTGCAGCAGCGTCTGGCCGAATCGTTTGAGACCACGCTTGAGTTGTCAGGGGGCATTGCGGTTATCGCTCCTATGGATGGCAAAGGTGAAGAAGTGGTGTTTTCGGCCAACTTTGCCTGTCCACACTGTGGTTACAGTATGCAAGAACTCGAGCCGCGCCTGTTTTCGTTTAATAACCCAGCCGGCGCTTGCCATACTTGTGACGGCCTCGGTGTACAACAATATTTCGATCCGGCGCGGGTCATTGTCGACGATTCGTTAAGTCTGGCGCAAGGTGCTATTCGTGGCTGGGATCAGAAGAACTACTACTATTTCCAAATGCTCTCATCATTGGCAGATCACTACGGCTTCGATCTTCACGCGCCGTTTAAATCTTTGCCAAAGAAGACCCGTGATATCATCCTCACTGGCTCAGGCCGAGCAGAGATTGAGTTCAAGTACATCAATGATCGCGGTGATATCCGAGTAAAACGCCACCCGTTTGAGGGCATCTTAAACACCTTAGAAAGACGTTATCGCGACACTGAATCCAGTGCGGTGCGCGAGGATCTGGCGAAATACATTTCAACCAAAACCTGCTCAAGCTGTGACGGCAGCCGCCTGCGCTTAGAGGCACGTAATGTATTTATCGGTGACACCACCTTGCCACAAATCGTCGAGCTGAGCATTGCCGATGCTTTACACTTTTTTGCTTCGCTTCAGCTTGAAGGGCAACGCGCGCAAATCGCGGAAAAGGTGATGAAAGAGATCAATGACCGCTTGCAGTTTTTGGTCAATGTTGGGCTCAATTATCTCAATCTATCGCGCAGCGCCGAAACGCTCTCGGGCGGTGAAGCGCAGCGAATTCGCCTTGCTAGTCAAATAGGTGCCGGTTTAGTCGGTGTGATGTATGTACTGGATGAGCCTTCTATCGGTCTACATCAACGCGACAACGAACGTTTATTGAAAACGCTGACCCACTTACGCGATCTTGGCAACACTGTTTTGGTGGTCGAACATGACGAAGATGCGATACGCATGGCCGATCACGTGATCGATATTGGGCCGGGCGCTGGTGTGCACGGTGGCAACGTGGTGGCAGAAGGCACGATGGACGAGATTATTGCCAATCCCAACTCGCTCACCGGCCAGTATCTCAGCGGCAAAAAAGAGATTGCAGTCCCAACCAGTCGTACCCCAGTGGATAAGAAAAAAGTGGTTGAACTGATGGGCGCATCAGGTAACAACCTTAAGGACGTCACTCTGGAAATCCCGGTCGGTCTGTTTAGCTGTATTACCGGCGTATCGGGATCAGGCAAATCGACCCTGATCAATGATACTTTCTTTAAGATTGCTCATACCCAACTTAATGGCGCCACCACAGCTATGCCAGCCCCATACAAAAAAATAAAGGGACTGGAGCACTTCGATAAGGTCATCGATATTGATCAAAGCCCGATCGGTCGCACCCCTCGCTCCAACCCCGCCACCTACACGGGCATTTTCACTCCAATTCGTGAGTTGTTTGCTGGCACTCAAGAGTCGCGTTCACGTGGTTACAAACCGGGCCGTTTTAGCTTCAATGTGCGCGGTGGTCGCTGTGAAGCGTGTCAGGGCGATGGCGTGATTAAAGTTGAAATGCACTTTTTGCCTGATGTTTACGTCCCATGTGACGTTTGTAAAGGCAAGCGCTACAACAGAGAAACCTTGGAAGTGCGCTACAAAGGCAAAACCATCGATGAAGTGTTAGAAATGACGGTTGAAGATGCTCGTCAGTTCTTCGACCCCGTTCCCGTGATTGCCCGCAAATTACAAACCTTGATCGACGTCGGTCTTTCCTATATTCGCTTAGGGCAGGCGGCCACCACCCTATCTGGCGGTGAAGCACAACGGGTTAAGCTCGCACGTGAGCTGTCAAAACGTGATACGGGCAAAACACTGTATATTTTGGATGAGCCTACCACTGGACTGCACTTCCACGATATTCAGCAACTGCTCAGCGTTCTGCACCGACTGCGTGATCATGGCAATACCGTCGTCGTCATCGAGCACAATTTGGATGTGATAAAAACCGCCGATTGGATTGTCGACCTTGGCCCTGAAGGAGGACAAGGCGGCGGTGAAATTATCGCCACCGGCACACCAGAGCAAGTCGCCCTAGTTGAGGGCTCGCACACAGCTCGATTCCTTAAGCCTATGTTAAGTGAGTAATTAGTTGTAATATAAACAGACCAGTGCCTCAATCACTGGTCTGTTTTTTTGAGGTGTAGAAAATTATGGCAACCACTTATGTAGCAGGTACAGAGCTCGAACCAAAGGCACCTAAGGTTCCTTTGATTAAGCCATTTTTAGTGTCCCTTGCTGTGGTGTTCTTGCTCGCGATGCATGTATTTACGCCCAATCCAGGCGGCGCGGGGCTCGCCCTCTCTTTCAACACCACCACTTGGCTTGCGCTGAGTGTTTCTCTGGGGATAGGGCTCTATCAGCTTGGCCGAGATGCGGTGCTCAGATACAACAAACTGACTATCGGCCTATTCATCTGCTGCGTCATGCTCACCATCCCCCTTTTCTATGTCGGCTCTGACCTCGCACTGGCAAGCTCGAGATTAATTGGATTGTGGGCAGGGTATTTGCTGTTTGTGGTCTTGCAGCAGATCCGTTTTAGCAATAAGCAAAAGCAGCGACTCCTGTGGTTTATTACCATTGCTGTGTTCATTCAATCCCTGTTTGGCTGGGTGCAATTTTTATGGCTCGAACCCAACAATCTATTCGGCTATGACACCAGTATTAACCGCCCCTATGGCATTTTCCAACAGCCGAATGTGATGGCGAGTTTTCTCGCGACAGGGCTGGGATTATCTGGCTACTTACTGGCGCGTCATCCCATCAAGTACCAACGCAAAGTAAGCGAAGTCGCATTACTTTATCTGATGCCACTGATGACGATTCCGCTACTGGTGGTATTAGCCTCGCGTACCGGATGGCTCGGGGCGACTCTGACGGTGCTGTTGCTACTGCACTACTTGTATCGTTTCGCTACCAAAAAGCGCTTTTGGGGTTGGGTGGGCTCGGTGCTACTGGGGATCGCGATAGGGTTTTCTTTGTCGGCACTGTCTAGCCAGCAAGGAGATTTAATAAGCCAAAAGGCGCATTTGGAGAGTCCGCGTCAATATACGCTTCCCCAAGCCATCGATATGCTGATCGAGAAGCCCTTTACCGGCTATGGCTATGGTCGTTTCGAGCCGGAATATATCGTGTACACAGCTCGCCAGCACCAACTGAATGCAGATTACCCCCCCGGGCTACCTGCCATGGACCATCCACACAATGAGTTACTCTATTGGGGAGTAGAAGGGGGATTGCTGCCGCTATTGGCGATTATACTTGCGGCCATGTTCGTTCTCGCACGCCTATTTCAAGCCAAAAAAGGCACGCGACTGGCCATGTTCGCTCTGTTTGTTCCGATCGTGCTGCATAGCCAGTTAGAATACCCATTTTATCACTCGGCCATTCATTGGCTGACCTTCGTGATCTTGCTGTATTGGGTCGACCAGCGCGCGAGTCGTTATCGCAGTTTGTCACTCAGTATGTTGTCAAAAACGTCACTGCGCATAGTGAGCTTACTGCTGCCCATTGTGACCAGTATCTACATGCTGACTGCCCTACACAGTAACTATGTACTGACCCAATTTGAGCGCTCACACCCCAAACAACCAGAAATACTCAATCGAGTCTCCAACGCGACGGCTTGGCAAGACCGGTTTGATTGGGATATCTACAGCACCTATTTGTTCATCGGTTTGAGTCAACAACAGAGCCAGTACATCCAGCCCTACATCGACTGGTCGTTAAGCATCATCAAAGACAAGCCACGTCCGGCTTTTTACAACAATTTGATCCTCGCCTATTTAGCGATGGGGGATAACGTCAAAGCCGAGCAAATCCGCACCGAAGCGCAGTTTTTGTTCCCTACACAAGACTTTGCGCAGATTGATTACATCGCGCCTGATATCGACGCCCTGAAAGCGGATCACAACAAAGGTTGATAAAAAGGCGACCTCACGTCGCCTGTACTTTCCTTTAAATCGTTATTGGGTCAGTGACTCTTCCAAAGCCCGAAGACACAGAGCCACATTTTCGCTGCGAGCACCATAGCCCATTAAGCCGATACGCCATGCTTTTCCGGCTAAAGCGCCCAAACCTGCACCAATTTCTAAGTTGTACGTTTCAAGCAAATGTGTGCGTACTTGAGCCTCATCGATCCCTTCCGGTACATAAATCGCGTTAAGCTGAGGTAAACGAGATGAGGCTTCAACCACGAACTCAAAACCGAGCTTTTCCAACCCTTGCTTAAGCTTTTCATGCATCTGACGATGACGCTGCCACGCATTTTCTAACCCTTCGCGTTTTAGCATGAGCAAGGATTCGTGCAGCGCATAAAGACTATTCACTGGTGCAGTATGGTGATAACTGCGTTTCCCTTCACCACTCCAGTAACCCAGAACTAGGCTTTGATCTAAGAACCAGCTTTGGACCGGTGTAGTGCGTGACTGGATTTTCTCTACAGCCGCGGCAGAGAAGGTCACTGGAGACAAACCCGGCACACAAGAAAGACACTTTTGGCTACCAGAATAGACGGCATCGAGCTGCCATTCGTCGACTTTGAGGGGGACACCACCGAGAGAAGTGACCGCATCGACGATGGTGAGTACATTATGTTGCTTAGCCAGTTGGCCTAGAGTCTGGGCATCGCTGCAAGCACCTGTTGACGTCTCTGCATGAACAAACGCGAGGATCTTAGTATCAGGGTTATCTTGAAGCGCCTGGGCGACCTTATCGACTGAAACTGGCGCGCCCCACTCATCATCGACGACCACAGCCTCACCTCCGGCACGAACCACGTTTTCACGCATACGTTCGCCAAACACGCCGTTGCGACACACTATCACCTTATCACCGGGTTCAATCAGGTTGACAAAGCACGCTTCCATACCTGCGCTACCGGGAGCCGACACCGCGATAGTAAACTCATTCTCGGTTTGGAACGCGTACTTGAGCAAGACTTTTAGCTCGTCCATCATCGCCACAAATAGTGGGTCCAAATGCCCAACCGTCGGACGACTCAAAGCTTGCAATACTTGTGGTGAAATATCTGAAGGGCCCGGTCCCATAAGAATGCGGTGAGGGGGAATAAAACTTTGAATCGTCATTGGCTGCTGCTCCTAATTATTGATTGATTTGTTCTTCTATTTTTACTTCCTCGAATCACCATAATCGAATTTTACCCTGTCAGCAATTAGCCCAAAGTCTTGTGGTCAAACCAGTGTCACAAGTTTGTTAATTATAAAAAGGCATAAAGTGACACATTGCCATTGACATAGTTCACAGAAACGAGTTGAATGCAGGATATGTGGCGAATAATTATGCCACTAGCAAATTCTTTTGCAGAAGAGGAGCACTGCCCAGGTAAATGCATTGTGGAGCCACAACTCCAACACAGTGTATTGAGGGGGAGCAGTGCCGAGGTAGGTATGGGTTGTTGGCTCAAACCTGTCGGTTGTTAGGGTTGAATCCCTGCAACTGTCATCAGCCCTGTCTGATGATGAGCTTCTGAGGTAACTCAATCTATTCATTGACCTCTCTTTCGCTCAATTCTCTTCATTAAAGCAAAAACATCGGATGTTGGCCTAATCGCCAAGTAGATTACTTTAGGAAGTCGTGGGAGATACGCTGTGAGCAGTTTTAATGTAGCTAAATTTGGTGGAACAAGCGTTGCAAACTTTGAAGCAATGAGCCGCTGTGCTGCAATTATCGAAAATAATCCAAATACTAAACTAGTCGTGAGTAGTGCTTGTTCTGGGGTAACCAACCTATTGGTTGAACTGGCGAATGGTGTGCAAGATCAAGCACGTCGAAGTGAGGTGCTCAGTCAACTTGCTCAAATCCATGATGCGGTTCTCAACCAACTCAACGACGCAACCCAAACCGCCAGCGAGGTTTACGCGATCCTAGATACCGTAACCAGCCTGGCCGAAGCGGCCTCGATTCAATCAAACCACAAACTGACTGACCACCTAGTTGCCTGCGGTGAGTTAATGTCAACTCATCTCCTGACTCAGCTCATGAAAGAGCGTGGAATTGACGCAGTGCGCTTTGATATTCGCGATGTGCTACGTACCGACAGTCATTTTGGTAAAGCCGAGCCAAACTTAGAGCAGATCAGCCAACTTGCTAAACAGTCGTTAGTGCCACTTTGTCAGCAGCATGTGGTGGTAACACAGGGCTTCATCGGTTCAGATGACGAGGGTAATACCACGACCCTAGGTCGCGGCGGTAGTGACTACAGTGCCGCGCTTATTGCCGAAGCGGTTAAAGCAGCGGGCCTAGAAATCTGGACCGACGTACCTGGAATCTACACCACCGATCCACGTATTGCAGCCAAAGCCGCGCCCATCGCCGAAATCAGTTTTAGCGAAGCATCGGAGATGGCCAACTTCGGCGCAAAAATCCTCCACCCATCGACACTGGTGCCAGCGCTACGTCACGATATTCCGGTGTTTGTTGGCTCTTCTAAAGAGCCTGAAAAAGGCGGCACCTGGATTCGTCATCAAGTGGAGAGCTCCCCGCTATTTCGTGCACTCGCACTACGCTGCAACCAAACCATGGTCACGCTTCGCAGCGCTAAGATGTTCCACGCTTACGGGTTTCTCGCCAAAGTATTTGAAATATTGGCTAAACATAAGATATCGGTAGATTTGATCACTACTTCTGAGATCAGTGTTTCTCTCACCTTAGATCAAACCGGCACCTCTGGGGGCGCTCCCGAGTTACCTGACGAAGTACGCGCGGAACTTGAAGAGCTGTGCAGCGTCGAGGTCGAGCACAACTTATGCTTAGTCGCGCTTATCGGCAATAACATGAGTGAAAGCCGCGGCTACGCTAAACAAGTGTTCGGCACGTTAGAAGACTTCAATCTGCGTATGATCTGTTACGGCGCCAGCCCACACAATCTATGCTTTTTAGTCCATGAATCGGTATCTAAACAAGCGATTCAGAAACTGCATACTGAGTTGTTTGAGAAATAGCGAGAAGCGAGAAGCGAGAAGCGAGAAGCGAGAAGCGAGAAGCGAGAAGCGAGAAGCGAGAAGCGAGAAGCGAGA
>JBCAXU010000007.1:0-52711 GCA_038533895.1 Pseudomonadota bacterium
TTGTACTGCTTCCAGTTAGTTGTTTTGTAACGAGGTTCCGGCATAAGGCTACGACGATTGATGGGTGTAGCCGATCAGATCGTAACTTCCTGATTTAGTTCCATCGAATTACGCAACAAAGCCCAGTAAATGTGACATATTTTCACCCCGTGTATGACAATTCAGAGGGCTCAAAAAGATGCGATTTTCGCGTCATACACCAAAATCAGTAACCGCATGTTTTTATTGAGCTTATCTGTTAGTTCAGGGAGAAAAACCGGTGTTTTTTCGAAGGCTAGGTGTATGACAATTTCACCCGATTTAGTGTATATCTCCCAATCCGGGTTTGATTAAATCATACACTCTGTCATACCCCAAATCACCGGATGTTATGAGACAGGACGAGACTATATGAGACAGTAAGTCATTGATATTACTGTTTTAAAGGCATAAAAAAAAGACGTCCTAGGCCGTCTTGATTCAAGAATGTGGCGGTGAGTGAGAGATTCGAACTCTCGATACGTTGCCGTATACACACTTTCCAGGCGTGCTCCTTCAGCCACTCGGACAACTCACCGAATCAGATTGTGGTTAGCGCAATCGGCTAACGAGGCGCTAATTTAATGATTCTATTGGTATAGGTCAAGCCAAATAGCCAAAAAAATCATAGTCTGTGGTGCAACTGGTCACTAACTGTCTAATTTGATCGGCAATAGAGCAAATCAAGCCTGTTGATAGTATCCGGGGACTCTAAACCACTTACGACACATATCGAGGAAATAACCGTACAGTACGCCCATCGCACAAGAAACCACGGCATTGGAGGCAACAGCGGTTGCAATCTGTTCCGGCTGCGCGCCCACAGCAAATAAGATCGCCGCATAAACCGGTGACTGGAACAGCACATACGCCAGCAAGTCCGATAGATTCTTCATCATATTTGATGGCGATAAGCGATAGCCATGCTTGAGTACAAAGTCGCGAAACAGTCCGTAGGGCCAAGCGATCGCAATATTGACTGGTATTGATAACGTCCTTGAGGCCAATGATTGCTCGAATGTCATACCTGACACGAAAACCTCAATAATCATTCCTGAAACAAAACAAAAGACTACCATCGCAAATGTATCTGCGGCAGCATGGCGGATGCAAAAAGGCCCACGCGATTTCATAAACAGCACCAAATAAAAAACCAACACAATCAATTTAGATAGAACCATAAACCAGACAGTAAACAACAAGCCAGTTTATGGCGCTATTAAAACACGATTCAATTAGATTTAAATTTCAAAGTTAACTTATGAAGGTGAATAATGCCCTAAATCTAGTAAACAAACTAGATTAAGCCACTAATCCCCTTAAAAGTCTGTAGAAATCGCTTTAAATGAAAGTTAATTACAATAATCTTTAACTAGAAGGGTAAGCACATCAAGGTCTTGCTGAGGTGGAAAAATACCTTGTGTTAAATGGCGTTCAATTGTAGCAAGCGTTTGTTGTAACTGCGGTTTTTCGATGGCGGCAAGCTCTTCGGCGATTAGCTCGAAACGGCTCTGGGCGTAAGGTAGATCTTTGTTCTCTATCGCCATGTAGAATAGCGCCAACGGCTCTTCTAGATTGACCGGGGTGGTGGGCTCAATACGATTTGGATGAGGACGATACTGATAGAGTTTATCTGAGTAACTCATCAGTGCATCATCAAGCTCAATTTCGTCAATAGGTTTAGAGATAATATAATCAACGCCCGCGCCAAGCATCCGTTCTTGAGTATCTTTAAACACATCAGCAGTACAACCAAAAATGAGCACATTTGCTTTAGCACTATTTAAGCTTCTAATCGCCGCTGTTGAGTCTACACCGTCCATGACCGGCATATGGTTGTCCATGAGTACGAGATCGTAGTTATCGTTCGCTACCGCATGTACACCGAGCTCACCGTTTTCTACAGTATCGCAAGCAAAGCCCTTGTTGGCCATAAAGGTGGATAAAATGATGGCATTGGTTCGATTGTCTTCGACGATTAAGGCTCTTAGACCGTGGTAATCGAGCTTTTGATTCTCGGCAAACTCAGCGTAGGTTGGCTCACACTGATCGACTTTCAATCGTACTTCAAAACTCGAACCGATCCCGACTTCGCTGGTGAGTTCTATTTCACCCTGCATCAGTTCGCAAAGCTGTTTTACAATGGCCAGCCCAAGACCGGTTCCGCCAAATCGTCGCGTCGTCGAAGATTCGGCTTGTTCAAATGGCTTAAAGATCTTCTGCTGCGCCTCTTTGGCTATGCCGATCCCTGTGTCTCGTACTCGGATCAATAAATAGACTTCGCCATCTAGCTGCTCCTCTTTGAAGTACACCTCCACATAGCCGCGCGAGGTAAACTTTACTGCGTTGTTGAGCAGATTGAAAAGTATCTGCCGTAATCGCGCCTTATCACACAGGTACCAACGCTCATTAGGTACTTCCGAATACACTTTAAACTGCAGGCCTTTCTCCGAACACAGGGTGTAATAGACGCTGTTGATACTGCCGATAATTGACTCAAACGGAAATGGCGAGCTCTCGAGCTCTAGATGCCCCTGCTCTACTTTTGAGAAATCGAGGATCTCGTTGAGCAAAGTCATCATATGCTCACCAGATTCGTACAGAGTTTTAAGGTGCTTGCGCTGCTCGTCATTTAAGTCTGTCTTTAACAGGATTTGTGCAGTACCGAGAACACCATTCATCGGGGTGCGGATTTCATGAGATAAGGTGGCTAGGAATGCACTTTTAGCTTTTGTTGAAGCTTGTGCTTTCACTTTTTCACGTTCGAGATAAATGGTTTTGTGATTGAATGAGTCGATCAGATACTTAATTTCATCTTGGCTATGATAGTCCGTTTCGATAATACCGCCCTGCTTCGAGTTATCAACACTGCGCGCAATTGTAATGATCGGCGAAATCAAAAAACGATCGATAAGAACATAACCTAGCATTACGCAAACGAGCATAATGGGGACAATCGCCGCCTCAACTTTCGAGACCACATTGTAGACTTGGTCAGCCACCCGTTGATTGGCATTGACGACTTCAACACTCCAATCGAAACCACCAAATTGATGTCGGCTGATATAGACATCTTCTGCTAATTGAAAGTTGTACTCAGTCACCATGTCGCCATAGCCGTCGCGCAAAATCACCCCTAGTCCATACTCTTCGGCTTGTTGGCGAACAAACTTAACTAAGCTTTCCAACGAAATATCGACCGTAGCGACGCCGGCGAACACTCCTTCAACGTAGTATGGTGAAGAGGCGGTAATCATTTGAATGTGTGTGAAAGGGTCTATATAAACTGGTGACCATGCAATGGTGCCGCTCGGTTTACCAACAACCGACAAATACCAAGACTCATTTTCATACCCACCCAACGCTGGGTTGTTCCAAGATTGAAGCTGGTCAATTTGGCCGTCGCTGGCACGGCTGAAAAACAGGCTAGTATAGGCTGTATCCGCATCGACTGAATAGGGTTTGGGCCATATCCCCCCACTTACCGTCACACCATCGATCAAAGCAAACAGTTGATTGAGCTGCTCAGCTTGATGTGACTGAGCATCATTAAAGCCGCCAATACTGACAATCGCCTTTAAGATACCCAGTGACACGTTGACCGGATGAAGAATTTGCTCGGAGATGATCTCGGTTCTTAGATCGAGGTTTTGTTTCAATTGGTCACGTGTAGGAGGCTCGACCACAAGATAACTGATCGTACCGATCAACGCGACCACCAAGGCTAAATAGATGGCCAGCGCTAGGATGCTTTTCCTTTTGAGTGACGAGCGTATTTCCATAAATCTTTGAATTCTGTCCTTTTATAGAAAATTATAGTGAATAACTGCCCACAGCAACCTTTTTATCTCACAGTTTGGCTGTGTTACTATGCCGCCATCACAACTTAAGCTCGATATAGGATGCCTATTTTGACACTACAACAACTACTTGCTTTGCCTGAACTGGAACAGAAACTGATTAATGAGGCAAAAACGCAGGGCTTTGTCACCGCTATGGCAGCGGCACCCAATATATTACCCCCTCATGAATGGCTACCGTTTCTGTGGGGCGGAGAGGAAGTCGCGCCCTTCAGCGATGGCGAACAACTCGAAACCTATATCGAACTTATTGTAGCAATGTGGAATGAATACCGCCCTGCACTACTTGAAAATCGCTGGCAGTGGCCTGAAGGATGCCGATTAGACGAGGAAGAAATCGTCACCCAAGAGACCAGAGATTTTTGTGAAGGTGTTCTGCAAGGCTGGCAACTTGCCCGAGATGATTGGGAAACTATCATGCCAGAAGATAGCGAAGACAACGCACTACTTGGCGGCGTGCTACTTTCATTGAGCATGCTTTACGATCCGGAAACTTCCATCGCGACACTCGCCGAACAGGGCATCGAAGGCCTTGAACAATTCGAAGAGATTTTTAACGCAATGCCAACCATGCTATGTGGGTTAACGATGCGCGGCAGCATGCTGGCAGAACAAGCATAACTGCCTCTATTGAAATAAAAAACGCAGCCCTGTGCTGCGTTTTTTTTTCAGCCTACTTACTTAGCGCCGATCGCCAATCAATCTGCTCTACGCGTTCATCGGCAATGTAAAAGATTTTACCGCCCGGGGTAATAGTGCGCTCTAGGTCTGGGTTGAGCTCAATACCATTTCCAATATCGACCGCAATAAGTGTGGCTTGATAATGGCGCTTGAGAAAGTCAAAGGCCGTTTCAACCGACAATGGTTCAAGGTCTAGCGGATAGAGTGTGGAGTATTGGGTCATACCGCGAGTCGAGGCCAATAATTCTTGATGAAGCGCACTCGAGCCTGGATCAACCGCTGACTTTGCCAACATTTCTGCACCCACAGCCGGTATACACTCTGCATTCGGGCAGTGCTGGCTGAGTAGGTGGCTCAAGGCCTCATCCTTAAAGTAAGCTAAAAGATGGGCGCTCGGGTTAATATTGGCACAATACAGTGCTGCCGATAAGGTAATGTCGTCTTCTAAGTTGTCAACAACAATGCAGCTGGCACTGTCAATTGCCGCCTTGGCCATCTCTTGACTATCGGTGTAGCTGTTGACTTTGACAAAGCCTATCTCGCCTGGCATCGGGTTTTCAATATCAGAGCGGCTACACAACACAATCGGACGTTTGCCCTCTTCTTCATGTTGTAACATCCGAATCATATGAATGGTACGCTGCCCATTCCAGCCTAATAATAAGATATGATTGTCCACACCTACTCTCCGTTTACCTAATACACCTGCGCGCCAGTAATCCACCGCCCCTGAAGCCAAGCGTCCAATCAAGGCTGCAAACAGCGACAAGCCTCCAGGAATGACAAACAGCACCACTACCCACTTGCCCAATGGTGTGGTCGGTGATAAATCCCCGTAGCCCACTGTCGATGCCGTTACCATCAGAAAGTAGATAAACGTCGATACTTCCTGAGTCAGCGCTTGTTCACCACTGACGGATAACAGCAGCCAAGATAAGCTAATGTAGGCCAACAGCAACAAGGCTAAGTTTCGATTACTTAGGCTAAACAGGTTTGAATGTAGCCACTTTCTAAAGGTTACCCAAAGGGACATAGTGCTCCTTGCGATACCGCTAGTTTTATACGAGCCAGTCCAGTGTAAAAAACCAGCCTGGATGGCTGGTTTCAAAACATAGGGACGAGCGCTAATTAAGCATTGCCTTTCACTTGCAGATTAAGCTGCTCAGCAAAGTCCAACATTCGATTGAGAGGAATCAGTGATTTAACCCGCACTTCCTCATCAACAAAGATCTCGTGCTCTTCTCCGCCATCACGTAGCGCCGATTCTATCGCTTTAAGGCCGTTCATCGCCATCCAAGGGCAGTGTGCGCAGCTGCGACAGGTTGCGCCTGCACCTGCTGTCGGCGCTTCGATCAACTCTTTCTCTGGCACCAATTGTTGCATTTTGAAGAAGATACCCTTGTCTGTAGCAACAATCATCTGCTGATGCGGCAGTTCCTTGGCAGCCTTAATCAACTGACTGGTCGAGCCTACGGCATCAGCAAGCTCTACCACGCTCGCAGGAGACTCAGGGTGAACCAGGATTGCCGCATCAGGGTATAACCCCTTCATTTTACGCAGCGCGTCGGCCGAGAACTCATCGTGCACCACACACTCACCTTGCCAAAGTAGCATATCAGCCCCAGTTTTATTGGCAATGTACGAGCCTAAGTGGCGGTCTGGCCCCCAGATGATCGGCTTGTCTTCGGCATCCAAGTGCTCAACAATTTCCAGTGCGATGCTTGATGTCACAACCCAATCAGCACGTGCTTTAACCGCCGCAGATGTATTGGCGTACACCACCACTGTATGGTCAGGGTGCGCATCACAAAACTCAGTAAACTTATCCGCAGGGCAGCCAAGATCGAGTGAACACTCGGCCTCTAACGTTGGCATCAGAATGCGTTTTTCTGGAGTAAGAATCTTAGCAGACTCGCCCATAAAACGGACCCCAGCAATAATCAGCGTGCTGGCTGGATGGCGGTTACCAAACTTAGCCATTTCCAATGAATCGCCAACAAAGCCTCCGGTCTCTTCAGCCAGTGCTTGGATCTCAGGATCGGTATAGTAGTGAGCGATCAACACTGCATCTTTTTCTTTGAGCAGTTGTTTGATATTGGCAATATGTGCCTGCTGCTGCTCTGCTGTTAGTGGCACGGGCTTTGGAGGGAAAGGGTAAACTGTCTCTATTTTGTCTAATATGTGGCTCATTGCTCTTGCTCTACGCAACTTCCGATAATCCGGCTATTGTAACCCCAACTCAGACGAAGATTCCAGTTTCTCTGCGGCAACGAAAAAAGGAGCGCAACACGCTCCTTTTAAAATTGACCACAAGCTAAGTTATAGATGCTCTTGTGCGAGCTTCGCTGACGCACTGTTTGGGTACTCAGCGACGACTTGTTGGTAGTACTTCAACGCTTGTGCTTCGTTATTGTTGCGCTTGGCAATATCGCCTAGCTTCACCAATGCATCTGCGCGTTTGTTGGAGTCCTTATACGTCACCACCGCAGCAAAGCTTTTTACTGCTTCCTTATCTTGCTTTTTCGCAAAATAGAGCTGGCCTAACCAGTAGTGAGAATTTGGGGTAAAGCTTGAGTCCGGATAGTCTTTTTGGAACTGCTGGAACGCTGCAATGGCACCGGTGTAATCACGCTTTTTGAGAATCAGATCGACTGCATTTTGGTAAGCAGTTTGCTCGTCCACGTTAGAGCTAAAGGTTCCTGCCGCTTCAGGTTGAGTGTCGTCACTGAGCTCAACTTGCGCTGTGGGCTTAGCCACTTGCTCACGTAGTTTATCCAGCTCGATAAAAAGCTCACGTTGGCGCTGTAACATTTGCCCCATATCGTAAGTACTTTTTTCCAACTGACCACGCAGGTTGCTGATTTCAAGAGACATATCATCAAGCTGTTGCTGCATCTGCAACTGTACTCGATTGCGGTTTTCCAATAGGCGCTCTAAGCGCTGGACATCAGTTTCATTGGCAGAAACCGAAGACGTTGATCGGGCAGTCGTACTACCGCTTAGATCGGATACTGGAGCTGGTGCAGCGAGCACTTGGCTCGCTGCACTTGCCAGTAACGTTAGCGTAAAAACGCGCTTAAGGTTACTGAACATGAGGCAATTCCTCTATTAGTACACGAGAACTGCGCGGCGGTTCTTCGCGTAAACATCTTCTGATTGACCTAGAAGAAGTGGTTTCTCTTCACCGTAGCTAACGATAGAGATTTGATCGGCTTGAACACCTAGCGCTTGTAGGTATTTTGATACCGCGCTTGCACGACGCTCGCCAAGAGCGATGTTGTATTCAGGAGTACCACGCTCGTCAGCATGGCCTTCGATTGTCACGTTTAGCGCAGGGTTTTTGCTTAGGTATGCAGCATGTGCAGCAAGCATCTCTTCGTAGTCACCAGCGATAGTCGCGTTGTCAAAAGCAAAGTAGATAGTTTGAGTTTCGCGTAGCGCTTGCTCTTTTAGCTCTTGCTCTGATAGTTGACCGTTTTGATCAATCGGTGACACAACTGTGTTATCAACAGTTTGAGTCTGGTTAGTTTCAGTAGAACCAGAATTGTTGGCTGCGTCATCGCTTGAGCTACATGCGGTAACGGCTAGTACTGGTAGCGCAATTAGAAGCCCTTTAAGAACTTTGTTAAGTTGCATTGTTATCGTTTCCTTTGTTATTGATACTTACTTGCTACAAAAACGGTGACCATGCAGGTGCACGAACTCGACCATTTGTCGCCGGTAATCTTGCTTTAAAGCGCCCATCGATAGAAACCATCGATAAGACATTGGTTTTGTTGTAGATCGAACTGTAAATGACCATACCACCATTCGGTGAAATACTTGGTGACTCGTCTAACAGAGTTTTAGTTAGTGTCTGCATCGCGCCTGTTTCTAAATCGAGCTTCGCGAGATTGAAACCAGAATTGCTGCGATTAACCATGACTAAGAAACGGCCATCTGGCGTAATTTGACCGCCTAAGTTTTGGCTGCCCTGCCAAGTGAGTCGATTTGTCGAACCGCTTGCCAAATCTACTTGATAAATTTGAGGTTTTCCACCCCGATCGGAGGTAAAGATAAGAGATTTACCATCTGGGTGCCAAAATGGTTCAGTATTATTCGACCGACCCCGTGTTATTTGAGTCAGTTTTCTGCTGGCCAAATCGAGTGTATAAACCTGTAAGCTACCGGTTTTCGATAGCACTAATGCCAGCTTGCTGCCATCGGGAGAGAATCTAGGTGCACCATTGTGACGTGGGTACGAGGTTACCTTCTCACGTTCACCCGTGTAGATGTTCATGATAAAGATTTCAGCTTGTCCGTTTTGAAAGCTCACGTAGGCAAGTTGCTTACCATCAGGGGACCAAGCCGGAGACATTAGTGGCTGCTTAGAGCGCAATACCAAGCGTTCGTTGTATCCATCATAATCGGCGACTCGAAGTTGATAAGGGAAACTGTCTTTATCATTCACCACGACATAGGCAATACGGGTGAGGAAGGCGCCTTTCTCACCAGTTAAAGCCTCATACACCAAGTCAGAGATACGGTGGGCGTACTCTCGCATCCTATCACCCGGTACTGTCGCACGCTTATTAAACAGTACATGATCTTTCGATAGTACCAGTTGCCCATCATCACTGAGGGCTTTGCTCTGGCCCTGAGTAAGCTGACCACGTACAACATCCACCAACTGGTAGTTGATGATATAGTTTCCATCTGCGTTTTGGGTGATAAAGCCAGTCACTAAAGCGTCAACACCTAAGCCAGTCCATGCATTGAAATCAACTTCTGTCTCACTGTATGGCGTTTGCGGCATCTTGCTGGTTGCCACCGGACTAAATTTACCGCTACGCTGTAGATCTGATGCAATAACCGCAGACACATCTTGTGGCAGTTTTCCTGGTCCATCCCATTTAAACGGGACAATCGCGATAGGTCGCGCCGAGTCGATACCGTCAGTGATGACTAACTCTAGCGCCGCATTTGCTGTCTGTATCACGCTCAATACGGTGAGCACACATCCTATTATTAGTCGCTTTAACACAAGCTATTCCTTATTACTCAGGTACTACGGTTAAATTGATATTCTTTACTTTGTTGACCACATCAGGGTCTTTAGGCAAAGGGAAACTGGCAACACGCGCGACAGCACGTTTGGTTGCCGCGCATAAGCGGCTGTCACCGTCGAGCACCGATAAGTTGCCCAAAATCGCATCGGCGCCTGTTGGGATCAGACGCAGATTAACTCGACAAGACTTTCCCCGAAAAGCGTCCTCCAACAACAAGTTTTGCTGAATCAATTGGGTGTAAATTGCGCCATATCGCTCAGCTTCGCTGGCGACAAATCGAGAGCGAGCGGAGGTGTTCAGCTCTGCTTCAGACTCTAGACCAGCGAATATGTCGTTGAGCGCCGCTTCTTGTTCTTTACGCTCGCGTTCAAGTCGTTCTAGGCGCTCTTGCTCTTTACGTGCTTTCTCTGCCGCTTCTTTCGCCGCTTTCTCTTTCGCTATGCGCTCTTGTTCAGCTTTTTCTGCCGCTTCACGCTCTCGGCGCGCTTTTTCTTCGGCTTCTTTCGCCGCTTTTTCACGTTCAAGACGCTCTTGCTCTGCCTTAGCAATCGCCGCTTCTTTGGCTAAACGCTCTTGTTCTGCTTTCTTAACCGCTTGTTCTTTGGCTTTGCGCTCTTCTTCGAGCTTGGCTAAACGTGCTTTTTCTTGCTTGGCTTTTTGCTCTTCAGCTTTTCGCTCTTGCTCTTTTTCAATCCGACGTTTCTCTGCCTCACGAGCCGCTTTCGCCTCTTTGGCTTGCTGCTCTTTTAGCTTGCGAATACGCTCTTCTTCCGCTTTACGGTTTTTCTCAAGCTGTTCGCTCTCGCGGCGCAGCTTGTCTAAACGTTCTTGCTCTTTTTTGGCCGCTGCTTCACGTTGGCTACGAATCTGCTGAGCTTGCTGTTTAACCAATGTTGGATCGATAACGACTGCCTGCACCATGCGGCCACTCGGCTCGGGTTTCGACATCGTAAAGTCTGTGCCCCAGATAAGGGCCACAATCAGTAACGCATGCAAACTGACCGATATCAATATCGGCCTTTTGTAATCGCTACCTTTTCTGATCTTTTTCTCTTTCATGAATCGCGAACGTTATTCCTTAATGTCCGTCAGCAGCCCAACTTTGGGTATACCAGCGCGACTCAACTCATCCAACACCAACACGACATCCGCATAGGGTGTCGCCGCATCTCCACCGACCGCAACGGGAGAGTTCGGCTTCAATGACAATTCAGCTTTAACACGAACAATCACATCTTGCAGTGAAATGCCACGTGTCACTTCTTCATCGTTGACGCTTAGGCCTAAGTTGCCCTCTCGGTCGATTTCAACAATGATAAAGCTCGCATCGCTATCGCCCGCCAATTCCGAAGCAGGCTTAGCGGTCGCGGTTTTTGGTAACTCAACATCGACCCCCTGTGTCACAAAAGGTGAAGTCACCATAAAGATGATCAGCAGCACCAACATCACGTCGATGTATGGCACAACGTTGATCTCTGCTGTCATTTTACGTTTCTTAGGTTGATAGCCCGCCATCGCGACTAATCCTTCTGCACGGTATCACGCCCCGCCATCGCTTGGCGGTGCAATATACTGTGAAACTCTTCAGAGAAGGTGGCGTAATTGTGCTCCAGCTTGCCGACTTTATTGCTCAATCGGTTATACGCCATGACCGCGGGAATCGCCGCAAATAGGCCCATTGCGGTGGCCACCAAGGCCTCGGCAATGCCCGGCGCAACCATAGCAAGGGTGGCTTGCTTTACTTCACCGAGTGCGATGAATGCGTGCATGATGCCCCATACAGTACCAAATAGACCGATGTAAGGGCTGATCGAGCCAACCGTTGCTAAGAAAGGCAGATTGGTTTCCAGCTCGTCCACTTCACGTGCCACCGCTACGCGCATCGCACGACCTGTACCTTCCATGATGAAATCTGGCGAGCCCGCATTAGACTTACGTAAGCGAGCAAACTCGGTGAAGCCTGAATAAAAGATCTCTTCAGTGCCTGCTAACTCATCTTTACGCTTCTTGGCCGCCTGATAGAGTACCGATAAGTCGGTGCCTGACCAGAACTTATCTTCGAAGCTTTCCGCCTCTTTACTCGCTTGCGACAATACTTTGCTGCGTCTGATGATCATTGCCCATGAAACGATCGACATGCCCAGCAGGATCAACATCACCATTTTCACCAGCAAACTGGCTTGCAAAAATAGATCGAGCATTGAAATATCAGCGGTCACTTTGAGTTAACTCCATTACGATTGATTGAGGCATCGGCTTTGGCCTCATTTTCTTATTGTCGATACATGCTACCTTAACCATTGCTTTACACAATGTCTTACCGTCAGGATTAACGATCTCCTGACAGAACACCAATGAGGCCTTTTTAAGGTCAGCAATTTGAGTGGTGACAGTTAGGTGGTCATCAAGACGCGCACCTTGCAGAAAGTCTATGTCCATGTGTCGGACTACAAAACCAAGGTTTTGTTCCAGCAAGGTTTGCTGCGAAACGCCAATTGTGCGAAGAAGCTCGGTTCTCGCTCGCTCGAAGAACTTGAGGTAGTTCGAGTGGTAGACAACCCCACCGGCATCAGTATCTTCGTAATACACCGTCACTGGCCATTCGAATATCGGCTTCTCTTGCTGCACCTTGCTACCCATCTCTAACTCATTGACTCGATACTATAACGCAATTCGTCACCCCCAATGCAAGGGTAAATCGATGAATTCAAAGCTTGAAACAAAAAAAAGCGCCCACTGGTGAAAGTGATGCGCTTTTTTTATACAACTGGTTTACCATAGTGCTCAAATCTAGAGCAGGCGTAGCACCGTGAGATAACCGAGAATGGTCAAGCTGCAATAGGGACTAAACCACAATTGCCATACCCAATGGCGTGGTTTAAAACCGACACCAAATACCATGCTGGAACACACTGCCCAAATAAGCAGCGGAGCAATCACAGGGTTAAACCCACCGATAGAGACGGAATACTTCGCCGGATCCCACATCAACATCGCCACATGGTAAAAACCCAGTAGTAACGACAAGGCTCGCCAAAGAGCCTTGTCGACAGGGGCGTGCAATCTCGCCACCTGGTGAGCCAAATTACTCACTGTCTTTATCCATCATTTCCGAGTGCTCTAACCAAAGAGCGTTAATGATGCCAAATGCACAGGCAAGTAGTACGCCTAGAATCCATGCGAAATACCACATAGTAATAGCTCCTTAGTAGAGTGAGTTTTTGTTTTCTTCGATGAACTTCTCGTCCAAACGACCAAACATTTTGTAGTAAGTCCACGTTGTGTAGCCAAGAATCACCGGAACCATAACAAAGGCGACGGCAGTCATTAGATTCAACGTAAGTTCTGACGACGTCGCATCCCACATCGTTAAGCTGTGGCTAGGCACAAGGTCGGAAGGCATAATGAACGGGAACATAGCTAAACCAGCAGTGAAGATAACCCCCGCATTGCCAAGGCTTGATGCAAGAAACGCAATACCACCTTTATCAAGACGCGATGCCAAAACCGCTAGCAGTGGCATAACCACACCTAGCACAGGCGCAATCCACATCAGTGGGTAGGTATCGAAGTTATTCATCCACGCACCCACTTCTCGGATCACTTCCTTGTTTAATGGGTTAGATGCCGCATTGCCATCCATCGCTGACGTGATGACGTAACCTTCCATACCTTGTACCCAAAAGCCCGCGGCAACAAATGCAGACACAGTCAATAAGCCCATCAGCTGCGCCACATTGCGTGCACGAGTATGGACATCTGCTGTGGTTTTCATCTGTAGCCAGGTTGCCCCTTGCATCAGGATCATGAACAAGCTAACCAGACCACACAACAACGCAAATGGATTGAGCAAGCCAAAGAACGAACCATGGTAAGTAGGCATCAGGAACTCGCTCAATTGGAAAGGTACCCCTTGCAGTAGGTTACCAAACGCCACACCAAAGATTACCGGCGGAACGAAACCACTAATAGAGATACAGATATCCCAAGTTTGACGCCATTTTGGATCTTCGATCTTGGAACGGTAGTCCAAACCAATAGGACGCAACCATAACGCCGCTAGGGTGACAATCATCGCTAGGTAAAAACCGGAAAACGAAGTTGCATAAACCAGAGGCCAAGCTGCAAATAACGCACCACCCGCGGTGATAAGCCATACTTGGTTACCATCCCAGTGCGGTGCAATAGAGTTAATCATGACACGACGTTCGTTGTCATTTTTGCCGATAACAGGTACGAGTGCGCCGACACCCATATCAAAACCATCGGTAATCGCGAAGCCTACTAGCAGGACACCAATCAGTACCCACCAGATAAGTCGCAAGATTTCGTAATCAAACATTTGTCTCTCCTTGCCTTATGCTTCTACTTGGCGACTAACTTTGTCTTCCACAGATTGCGGATTTTGCTCAAAGTGGTAGCGACCTGTTTTTAGACTGCTCGGTCCTTTACGGGCAAATTTCACCATCAAGTAAACTTCGGCAATCAGGAACACAGTGTAAAGAGCAAGAATGGCGAACAACGATGTCCAAATCTCAGCGGCAGTCAAGGCTGACGCTGCCACATGAACCGGAAGAATCTCACCAACCGCCCATGGCTGACGACCAAACTCGGCCACAAACCAACCGGCTTCTACCGCAATCCAAGGCAGTGGGATGCTAAGTAGCGCAGCACGCAGAATCCAGCGTTTTTGCTCGATCTTCTGACGACAGGTTTGCACGAAAGCAGCACCAAAGACGAACAGCATGATAAAGCCACACGCCACCATGATTCTGAACGACCAGAACAGCGGCCAAACAGTCGGGATCGAATCATCCGCCGCGGCTTGAATTTGCTCTTCAGTCGCATCAACCACATTGTCGGTATAACGCTTGAGCAGCAGGCCATAACCTAAATCGCCCTTCACTTCATCAAAGGCTGCCATGTTCGCTTCAGACTTATCTCCAGCACGTAGCTTTTCGAGCAACTCGTAGGCATACATACCAGTGCGGATACGATCGACGTGCTGATCGCGCAGATCACGAAGACCCGTCACTTGCTCGTCAAATGAACGCGTTGCAATGATGCCCATAACATAAGGAATCTTGATGGCATAGTCGGTGTGCATGGTCTCTTGGTTCGGTAAACCAAATAGTGTAAATGCAGCGGGCGCTGGCTCTGTGTGCCACTCGGCTTCTACTGCGGCCAACTTCACTTTCTGAACTTCACCCAGTTCGTAACCTGACTCATCGCCCAGTACGATAACAGATAGGATGGAAGCCATACCAAATGACGCCGCAATCGCGAACGAGCGACGTGCAAAAGCAATATCACGACCTTTTAGTAGATAGTATGCGCTGATGCCTAAAACGAACATCGCACCTGTGGTGTAGCCAGACGCGACCGTGTGGACAAATTTCACCTGAGCCACTGGGTTAAGCACCACTTCGGCAAAGCTGACCATTTCCATTCGCATGGTTTCAAAGTTGAACTCGGCGCCAACTGGGTTTTGCATCCAGCCATTAGCCACTAAGATCCACAAGGCAGAGAAGTTCGAACCTAGCGCAACTAACCAAGTAACAGCAAGGTGTTGACGTTTTGATAAGCGATCCCAGCCAAAGAAGAATAGACCTACAAAAGTGGATTCTAAAAAGAAAGCGACCAGAGCTTCAATCGCGAGCGGCGCACCAAAAATATCACCAACGTAATGCGAGTAATATGACCAGTTGGTTCCGAACTGGAACTCCATCGTGAGGCCAGTTGCCACACCCAGCGCAAAGTTAATTCCAAACAACTTACCCCAGAACTTAGTCATGTCCTTATAAATTTGCTTGTCCGTCATTACGTACAGAGACTCCATGATGGCAAGAAGGAATGCCATACCCAGAGTCAAAGGTACGAAGAGGAAGTGATACATCGCTGTCAGTGCAAATTGCAACCGCGACAGATCAACTACGTCAATCATGTTTACTCCTATGTGTCGGCTGAAGACACTTTTGACATTAATGCATTGTTAGTCAGTGTTAATCGCACTCAATCACTGTTGCCAATATTAGGCATCTTGTTGCAAAAATGTACCGTAACGGTTAGTTAATTGTTAAGCATCAGCTAATATAGCTGGAACTAATATTACTGCTAAAAAGTGAATGTTTCAAAAGGTTTATAGCCAGAGTTCGCTTTGATTTACATCAACTTTTGTGCGGCATTACTGTTTAAAAAAGCATCAAATTGATATAGATCAACTGGAGCCTAGGAAGTTTGTTAAGTAGCCGTTATCAGGAGGGGTGAATCAACTATTTATGCAGCACATATGTTTAACAAGTCACTCAATTACGCTACCCATTTAGAAGTAACCAATGTAATTTAGTGTGATTTTGCTCACAATCAAAAAAGCCAGCGTTTCATCGCTGGCTTGTGCAAACTTATTTTTCAATTCCGAAATGAAGGTAAGCTCGGTCTGTCGCAATCCGACCTCGCGGCGTTCTCTGCAGATAGCCTTGCTGGATGAGGTAAGGCTCGAGGACATCCTCGATCGTATCTTTCTCTTCACCAATTGCCGCAGCCATATTGTCTAGGCCGACCGGACCACCACCAAACTTCTCCATAATGGCGAGCAGTAGCTTGCGGTCCATGTAGTCAAACCCTTGAGCATCAACATCGAGCATATTGAGTGCTTTGTCGGCAACCTCGGCACAAATATGACCATTGCCTTTGACTTCGGCATAGTCTCTGACTCGGCGCAGCAGTCTATTGGCAATACGCGGCGTTCCTCGAGCACGGCGCGCGACTTCTAGTGCCCCCTCCGCCTCCATGGACAATCCCAAGCAATCGGCACTACGTTGGACGATATGTTGCAGATCGGGAATTTTGTAATACTCAAGGCGCTGAGTGATACCAAAGCGGTCGCGAAGCGGTGACGTTAACGAGCCAGCACGTGTCGTAGCACCAATCAAGGTAAAGGGCGGTAAGTCAATTTTGATTGAGCGTGCGGCAGGGCCCTCACCAATCATAATATCCAGTTGGTAATCTTCCATTGCCGGATACAACACCTCTTCAACCATAGGACTGAGGCGATGAATCTCATCAATAAACAGAACATCATTCTCTTCCAGATTGGTTAATAGAGCAGCAAGGTCACCCGCTTTTTCTAATACCGGACCAGAGGTGGTGCGAATATTGACCTCCATCTCATTGGCCACAATGTTGGCTAAGGTGGTTTTGCCCAGCCCCGGAGGACCAAAAATCAATAAATGGTCAAGCGCCTCTTTTCGCAATTGAGCCGCTTTGATAAAGATCTCCATCTGATCTCGGACATGGTCCTGACCTTGGTAATCCTCCAGTTTTTTCGGGCGTATAGCACGGTCAATAACGTCTTCATCTCTGTAAACCGTATTGTCCGGCGCAATCAAACGATCCGCTTCAATCATAGCTTATGCCCTCTATACCATGGATTTGAGCGCTTCGCGGATCAACTGCTCGCTGCTCATGTCTGCGGTCATGACTTGAGAGACGACTTTAGAGGCCTGAGTCGGTTTGTAACCTAATGCCAACAAGGCACTCACCGCCTCTTCTTCGACACTCGATTGAGCCGACTGCGGCGTAGAATCCGTTGGCGCAGCATCGGTAAAGGGGGTGAACAAATCTCCTGCTCCCCACCCTTTGAGGCGATCTTTCATCTCCACCACTAAACGTTCGGCTGTTTTCTTACCGATGCCTGGTAATTTAACGAGAGAAGAGACATCTTCACGCTCGACACTTGCAACAAACTGACTAGCCGTCATTCCCGATAAGATGCCCAAGCCTAGCTTAGGACCAACACCGTTTGCTTTGATCACCTCGCGAAACAGCGCACGCTCCTTTACCGTGTTAAAGCCATACAGCAATTGAGCATCCTCGCGTACCACAAAATGAGTATAGATGATGGCTTCTTCACCAATATTGGGTAGCTCGTAGAAGCAGCTCATCGGCATCTGGACTTCATAGCCGATACCATTCACTTCGATAAGCAGTTCGGGAGGTTGTTTTTCAATTAGAATGCCGCGTAGACGTCCGATCACGGTAAGTTCTCTTTGGAAATGAATTTGCGACAGGATAATAAAGAACTGGATAGACATCCAGTTCTTTATCTTATTGCCGCTGATTTTTGAGAGGAAAAAACGATGGGGTAGACCGATTCAATCCATTGCCTTAAAACCGTTAGCGGTAGCGTCCACGCCGAGCGCTGGTGGCTTTGCCAGCTAACGCCACTAAGGTTTTGTTGGTGTTGGCATGACAAATAGCCACACCCAGTGCATCGGCGGCGTCGGCTTGCGGTTTGGCCGGAAGCTTGAGTATGTTTTGCACCATATGTTGCACTTGCTCTTTGTCGGCACCGCCGGTTCCTACTACCGCCTGCTTGATTAAGCGTGCGGCGTACTCATAAACTGGCAAGTCTGCGTTCACCGCCGCAACAATCGCACTGCCGCGCGCTTGGCCTAGTTTCAGTGCAGAATCTGCATTGCGCGCCATAAAGACTTGCTCAATAGCAAACACATCCGGTTGAAACTGAGTAATGATCTCCGAGACTCCTGCATAGATCTGCTTAAGTCGCCCCGGCAACTCCTCTTCTGAGGTCCGAATACAGCCACTACCGAGATAATGTAGATGGCGACCCGTTTGTCGGATCACGCCATAACCTGTGATACGGGATCCGGGGTCGATCCCCAAAATAATTGACATAGTTTGGTAAATTATCGCTAAGTTAGCCGCTGATCTTAATCTAGCCGCGCCGCTATAGCGAGGTAATTATCGCTCGACTAGACAATCCAGCTTCTAACCCTACTTCCAATATCTGAGTCGGCTCGGCCACCAGCTTCTCTCCCGACCAATAATCGTACCAGTACACCGGATGGTCTGCGGTCAAAGTGACATCGCGAGCCGAACCTCGATAGTTGAACAAACAGTGTAAATCGTTGCGATTTGTCAGTGGTAAGTAGGCATGATGTAGGTTTAGCGCGGTGAATCGCGCCGCCTCTTGGTTGTGACGATGACGCACCACCAACTTGGCCAAACTTCGCTTAGCAAAAGGCGTGAGCTCATCAAGCGGATCACCAGATAGCAATAGTCCACCACAAGCAAGCAACACATCACGGTGGAACTCATAATTGCGCCGCTCGGTGGTTTGGTTGGGTAAAGAGACAAACGTTGCGCAATCGGGGTCAATTTGCCATAACTTACGATGTTGCCAACTGCGATAAAAGGTCTCTTTGGCGATTTGCTCAAATCGACTGCCGCTGCGCTCAACGTCGTCTGACACCCGCATCGCATCAACCACACCCAGCGATGGCCACATCGGCGCATTACAGCCTAAGATCAACGCATCACCCGCACCTTCGATTATCGCTTGCATTCCTAAGCGGTAAGCCTCAACACCTGTGACCCCTCGCTGACTGCGCACGCCTTTTAACGTGCCCCAATAATTGGCGTCCAACTTGAAGAGCTCAACGCCCCACTCTTCTCGCATGGTGCGCACAACTTGCGTTAGGTGCTCTTGAACTTGGGTGTTGGTGGTATCGAGAATGTACCAAGGTATGCAACGCCATCCGGCGTAAGTCACCTCTTCGGCTTTGAGCAGACTGCCGTCTGCGTGACGTAAGAACCAATCCGGGTGTTGCTGAAATATCTGCGATTCTGGCTGAGCAATAAACGGAGCAAGCCAGATCGCGGGTTTCTTACCATGGGCTCGAATTTCCCCAAGCACATGTTTGATTCCTGAAGAAAACTTGTCAGAGGGCGTCAGCCAATCCCCCATAAATGCCTGATAACCATCATCAAGCAAAACGTAATCCAGTTGCTTTAGATGGGCGCGCATTTCTTGAACATTGTTGTCAATGTGTTGCTCAGTCACTTCTGCATAGTAGGCGTACCAGGAGCACCAACCCAGCGGGGAAGGTTTTGTCACACCAGGACGAGCCGGATGATGCTCGGAGATACATTGACTAAATTGTTGATACAACTCTGATAATGAGTCTCCACGCAACATGACCACGGATTCAAGTCGCTGAGTGCTCCAATCCGCTGGACAGGTGTGTTCTCCATCAATATAAGCCAATACCCGCAGCCGATCCTCTTGCTCTTCTACCGTGAAGTAGCCAGCAAAGCGGTGGCATGAGGTAAAACCAAACAGGGCATAGCCAAGTGAGTCTTCGACCACCAAGTAGTTGTAATAGCGCTTGGCCTGGTTTGATGGATAAATACGATAGCTAGGACTGTTATCAGGGCAACGACCAATATCAATAGGATTGTTCCAAGTCCCGGTGGTTTGCGCCAGCATTTGAAAGCCATCCCCTAGTAACATGGCCTGCTTTTCAAAATCAAATTCGGTGCTAAAAAGCAAATAGCGATCGCTGATCGGATCGTTAGAAAGGCCACGATAGAAAAAGCTGACCTGATTACCCATCAGCTCTACCGCTAGGTCGGTGTTAGTCACTTGGATCATTCGCTCACCGGACACTTGAAAAGTCTGCGACATATCTCACTCATTATTATTAGATTTTTCTCAATTAGAGCACTATGCCTTGCTATTGTCTATTTGCTCATCAATCAGCAGTGTCATCTAGCTCACGTTTATGAAACCTCGTTTTTGCGCGCTTTCGTCGTGAGACTGCCCGATTCCTCAACTACAATAATAGAAACACAACATTGACTGACTAAATGAGACAAAAACTTCTCCCGTTACCTACACTAGCGACTCTAATGCTCTGTCTTAGCACAGGGTTTAGTACCGAGTTTGGCTCAGTGGCCACTGCCGAGACACTACGTGTCGCACAAACTGAGTGGCCCCCGTTTATCATGGACTCTCCACTCGGAGGCGGTGTGGCGCACGATTTTATTGTCGAAGCATTAATAGATGCAGGCTATCGAGTCCAGTTTGAGCAAAAGCCTTGGAGTCGAATCCTCAAAGAGACTGTTCATGGTAAAAATGACGTAATTGTCGCCATGTGGAAAACAGAGGAACGCGAGAAACACTTTCTATATACCGATGCTTATATGAACAATCAGATGGCGGTCGTGTCACGCAGTAGGAGTGATTTTGAATACACTGACATCAAGAGTTTAAAAGGCAAAGAGGTGGCATTAATTCATCGTTATGCATACACCCCGAAGCTAATGGAATATCCGGATATGATACCGGTCAACTCGATAGATTTGCCCAACAGCCTGCGCTTAGTTTTAACCGAGCGCGCTGATCTTTTGGTGTCAGATGAAATTGTCGCCCGCTGGACGATTCAGCAGATGAAACTCGACATCAACCAGTTTAAGTTCAGCGAGATATATTTAGACTCCACTCCCCTCTATGCCGGAGTCCGACGCAATCACCCGCAGGCTCAATCCATTGTATCCATGCTCAATGAGTACTTCCGCACCCAAGGCGAAGCAAAGCTAGAACTTTTAAAAGAGAAGTATGGGGTGTCGACACAAACACCCAGCCAATAAGGCTAGCCTACCCTACTCTCGGCGATTTTGCCGACGCCGTTATCTAAACTCCTAGTTAACCCGACGGGTATAAAAAAACCAGCCGTAGCTGGTTTTTTTGATTTGTGCGCTTAAGCAACTTCGATAGGTCCACCAAATGAGGTGACAGGAGGCACTTTGCCGGTGAATTTCTCGAAGTTGACAATACAGGTATTGGCAGATGTCGCCTGAGCCAGCTCAGAGGTACCAATATCCATTGTCAGGGTGTTGGGATCACCATAAGTACAAATCGCCCCTTCTTTTTCGTTCAACGGGCCGTACCACGCGCCTTCCTCAATACGAATCACACCTCGTGGATAACTGTCAGTCAAAACCGCACCGGCGAGTAATTGACCGCGATCGTTGAACACTCTCACCAAGTCACCATCTTTAATCCCTTTCTCTTTAGCATCGAGTGGGTTGATGTAGACCGGCTCACGACCTTGAACCGCGTAAGTGGCTCGGAACTCTTCCGATTCACACATTTGCGAGTGCAGACGTTTATCTGGGTGGCATGATTGCAGCCAGTAAGGGTGTTTGTCTGACCCTGGACCGCCGTGTGAACGTTCCGTTTTCTCAAACCACATTGGGTGCTCTTGGCAGTGCTCGTAGCCATAACGACCGATCTTACGTGAGGTAATTTCGATAAAGCCCGACGGAGTACCCAGCGCGTTGATTTCGGGATCTTGACGGAAGTCGGCATGACGAACCCAAGGTTTACCCTGACCAAAGTCAAGCACGCTCTTCTCCCAAAACTCGGAAAACTCAGGCATGTCGAACTTGCCTTCGTTCGCTTTACGACAGTCGTTGTAGAGGCTTTCGATCCACTCCATTTCACTCATACCACGCGTGTACTCTTCACGTCGACCAAAACGCTCAGTTAACTCGCTCATGATTTGGAAGTCTGGTTTCGATTGGAACAAAGGATCGACCAAGCGATGCATCGCAATCAGACCTTTACTTGAATACGAACCATACACATCGATATCGTTGCGCTCCCACTGGGTACACGCTGGCAGGACGATGTCTGAGAAGCGGCACGTTGCCGTCCACGCAAACTCAACTGTCACCACAGTTTGCAGCTTTTTGAAAGCTTGCTTCATACGGTTGCGGTCTTGATGGTGGTGCCAAGGGTTGCAGCCCGATATCACCATCATCTTAAAGTCTGGCAGTTTCACTTTACCGCCGTTGTATCGGATCTCTTTACCCGGCTCGAGCAAACAATCGATCCAACGCGCCACAGGAATGGTACGGCTGTAACCGTTGAAGTCGTTGTTATCCCATTTTGGCTTCATGCCCGCATCTAGGTTACGTGGGAAACCACCCGGTCCAGCAAAGCCTGTAGATGGAACACCGATACTTGAGTAGTGGTGTCCGTAAGAAATACCGCCACCAGGTAAGCCAATTTGACCAACCATTGCTGCGATGACAGCAGCGGCCCAATACGGCTGCTCACCATGCTCTTGACGCTGAATACACCAGCCCATCAAGATTTGGGTACGGCCGTTGACCAACATACGTGCGAACTCTCGAATCTTGTCGGCTTTGACACCACAAATCTCCGCGGCCCACTCCGGTGTTTTCACCACTTTGTCTTTGGTTTCACCCATAACATATTGAATGAACTCTTTGAAACCAAGGCAGTAAGTATCGATGAACTGCTTATCGTAGAGATCTTCGGTGTATAGAACGTGCGCGACAGCGAGCATGAATGCCACATCAGTCTGTGGATTGATATACAGATGATCGTTTTCTAGATAACGCTGAGTCTTGTTCTTAACCGGATCAACCGACAGCACGTTGATCTCACCTTTGGCTACTTTCTCTTTTAGCTGCGCAAGGTAATCAAACGATTCGTGCGTTTCACAGTTCCAACCTACTTGGAGGTTTTTCACTGGGTCATTGGCCCAAAGAACGATGTTGTCTGAGTTATTTAAAATCTCAGACCAAGAGGTGCCTTGCGCATAAACCTCAGTAGAGCCCAACACGTAAGGCAGGATGGTTTGACCTGCACCCGTTGAGTAGTCACCTACTTTAGTAATGAAGTTACCATGCATGCCAACCGCGCGCTGCATATGTGCGGTACAGTTGTTAAAAGAACCGGTTTGGTTCCAGCCAGTTTGCCCAGCGTGGAGCGCCCAAGGCCCGTACTCTTTTTGTACACGCTCTAGCTCACGGTAGAACAGGTCTAGCGCTTCATCCCAAGTCACGCGGATAAAGCGGTTGTTACCGCGGGTATCGGCGCTGTATTTATGCTTTTTCAGCCAATCGAGTCGCACCATAGGGTAACGAACGCGAGACGGGCTATAGATGATGCCTTTAATACCATTGAGCATCTCGGTTGGGTTTTTGTCCAACTCAAGTGGTTTGATCTCTTGTACTTTACCTGCATAGATATGAGCACGGAATGCTCCCCAATGCGAGCCAGACACCTTCCAAGTTCCGGTCGACTCGGCAGCCACGGCCGATGTCGACGCCAATAAACTAGGACCGATCACCGACGCCGCGCTGGTTGTTGCTACGCCTTTAAGAAAACTTCTTCGTGTAATAGCCATTTCATTTACTCCATTGGGCGCGTATTAGTGGTGACCTTCAGCATAATCTGAAGAGTGTTTTTGTAGGTATTTCAAGATCAACGCTTCGCTATCAGTGTCGAGGTTAACGAACGCAAGCATACCATCGAACATACCAGGCCAAGTGTTCGCATCGAAGTGCGCTTCGTCAGGCTGGGTATGACAAACCGAACAGTTGGTTTTGTAAGCTTCTGCAGACTTTTCCCAAACCGGCGTAATGTCGTTCAACATCGACTCTTTTTTAATCCACACCTTCGCGGCCACTTTTTCCCATGGAAGACCCGTCAGCTCATCTACCTTCTGTTCACCAGTGGTCACTACTGAGTCATCGGTTGAGGCTTCTTTTAACAGAGAAGCCACGGCAATGTTCTTACCGAAATCTTCCTGGATAACTCGACCGAAGCCCTTCGCCTTGCGCCAACCGTCAATTTCGATTTCGGCGTATTCGCCTTTTTCGTCGATCACTTTCACTGATGACGCAGGGTTAAGTAGACCGGCTTCTTTCGCGCCTTCTGCATCGAAGTAAATCGGTAGATGACGAACACTCACCAGTGTTTGTCCAACGTCGTACTTAGTATTAGACGCTAGGTTTTCTAAGTCACCAACGATGCCGCCGATGCTGTCCATTCCTGCTGGAAGTTTGTGTGCGATACCTTTATGGCAATCCACACAGCTTTGATCTTTTTCCGCGGCTTGTTTCATTTGAATGCGCGCAGTCGGTGACATCAGATCAAAATCCATCGAGTCGTAGTTGTGGCAGTTTTTACACTCTAACGACTTGTTGGCGGAGAAGCGGTCCCACTCATGTTTAGCCAACTCAATTCGACGCTCTTCAAACACTCCAGGTTCGTCGTAGTTGCCAAACACTTGAGCAAAAACCTCTTTAGAGGCTTGCATCTTACGAGCGATCTTATCAGTCCAATTATGTGGAACATGACAATCCGGACAGGTTGCTCGAACCCCTGAGTGGTTTTTCCAGTGAACCGTTTCTTGAAGTTCTACGTACACATTGTCACGCATGGTATGACAGCTGATACAAAACTCTTCGGTGTTGGTTGCTTCAAGTGCCGTATTGAAGCCACCCCAAAAAATAACGCCAGCGATGAAGCCGCCCATGGTCAGCACGCCAAGGCTGATGTGGACTGCAGGACGCGTCATGGTGCGCCACAGCTTTACGATCAATGATTTCATGGTTTGCTCTCTTAAAATCTTTTTAAAAATGTGGAGTTGAGCTCACGGGCTTACATGCCGTGCGCGCCCGGAGGGCCCATTACGAAGACTTGGAGCATCCACACCAAGAAACCGTATCCCCCGACAAACGCCACACTTAAAACCGGGAAAAGAACAACCGCGATAAAGAGGAATGACTTCCACTCTAGAGAGCGCTTTTCACCACTCTCGATTTTGTTAACATCACTCATACATTTGCCTATTTTGTATTTAGTGTTTTTGGTTAGCTCGGTCGGATGAGCTAAATTTTTTTACAATCTCTATAAGAAAATCTTAGACCATACTCTTAGTAGGGTTCAATCAATTCATCGCTTACCCGCCTTGTTATTCAACACTTTTTTGAGCTCATCCAGAGATGTGTTGAATCGTGTTTTGATGTGAAAACATGCCACCAAATATGAAGAAATATGAACAACCAAAACCAAGGCAAAAACCATCAAAAAAATCAACATTTCGTTTACAACGTGCAACATTCAGATGTCGAGAAGCACGCTTAATATGTGCTTAATTTAGACCAATTGTGAATCAGTTGTTATCAAAAACAGAATTAAATCAGGTAAGTGTCGAATCAGAGACAGAGTGACGTTTTGGCATTTTTGCGTACAATGTGATCGCAACCTTGGAGGGTATTATGGACAGTGTGGTGGATATCTCTTGGCTCACTTTGGCGCTATTTTTTACCTCGCTGATCGTGCCCTTTGCCATCAGTCGATATTATCAATTGGGGTTAAGTAGAGAGATACTCGTCAGCGTCGCTCGCATGACGCTACAGCTGATGTTGGTCGGTGTGTATCTCGAGTACTTATTTAATCTCAATAGCTTAACGATAAACATTGCCTGGATCCTGGTGATGACATTGATTGGTGCAAGCGCGATTGCCAGCAAAGCCAAATTGCCTCGCGCTCATTTGATGCTGCCAGTATCTTGTGGGTTATTGGTCGCTTTAGTCCCTATGCTCGCTATTATTGTCCTCGCTGTGGTTAAACCGATTCCTTTTTATAATGCCCAGTACTTAGTGCCACTTGCTGGTATGTTGCTCGGTAACTCAATGAGCGGCAATATCGTCGCATTACAGAATTTTTTTAACGCTTTCGAAGAGCGAAAGTCGGAGTATGAAGCAGCGATTTCACTCGGTGCTTCCCCCCGTTATGCCACCTTACCCTTCGTCCGTGATGCGATTGCATTGTCGCTCGCCCCATCATTAGCGACGATGACGACTACAGGTCTAGTCACATTACCCGGAATGATGACAGGTCAAATTCTTGGTGGCGCCAGCCCAATCGTGGCGATTAAGTATCAAATTATGATCATGATTGCTATCTTCGTTACCATGTCACTGTCTATTGCGGTATCGCTCAAGCTCGTGGTCAAGCGCTGTATTCACCCCCACGGGAGAGTAATGGTGAAAGTGGAGTCGAGTCAGCCTCACTAATTGAACCGATGGATCTTATCCACAGATTCTGTGGATAACCGTGGTGATACCTAAAAGTCAACTGGTCAAACCTGATTTTATTTTGTCCCGCTCAACGAATTTACTTTGCATTCATACGCCTAGCATTTAATTCAAATTCCGTAATAAATAACCCTGCTCCAACCCTTGCTGCGGATACGAATAACAAAAAAGCTCACCGAAGTGAGCTTTTGCAGATAGGATGGAAGGCTATTGATGTGATGGCTAGTCGCGCAAGTAAATCAACCAATACCACATACCAACAAACACTCCACCGCCAATAATGTTGCCTAGTGTTACCGGGATCAGGTTATGAGCAATGAAGTCAACCATATTGAGGTCAGCGTAATCAGCAATCGATGCCCCGGTCATCTGCCAAAATTCAGCAGGTGCAAAAGTTTTAATACCAATCGCCATCGGCACTTGAAACATATTGGCGATACAGTGTTCAAAACCGGCAGAGACAAACATCGCAACCGGCAAAATCATGACCGCGATTTTATCGGTCAAGGTTCGACCACTGAAGGTCATCCACACCGCGATACACACCAACACATTACACATCACCCCTAACGCCACGGCCGATAGAAAACTGTGGTGCAGCTTGTGCTGTGATATCGCCATCGCATTGAGCCCAACTTGGCCATGGTCAAACATATATTGTTTGGTCATTAACATGCAGACCACTAATAGTAATGCACCGACCAAGTTACCGCTGTAGACAACCAGCCAATGTTTGAACAAGGTTTGCCATGAAATTTTGCCACTCGCGCGTGCCACTAAAGTCAGTACAGAGCTGGTAAATAGCTCGCCCCCTGTCACGACGACGAGGATCAAACCCAGACTAAAAGCCAAGCCACCTAACAGCCGAGTTAATCCCCAAGGAAGATCACCCGCACCTGTAGTAACCACAGTATAAAAAACGAAAGCGATACCGATGTGAATGCCAGCAGAAATCGCCAGTAGAAAGGATTTAATCGGGTCTTTGGTCGCTTTACCTACACCAATTTCAGCGGCGCGCTCGGCCATTTGTGGTGGCAATAAAGAGTCAAATTGATTGAGATTCATCATTTGGAAACATTTTGCAACATTAGAGTCAGTGGGCGCGGATAATTACTTGAAATGTGATCAAATTCAAGCACAAATTGTGCGGCTTTAACCAAAACGGCATATATCGACTAAATCTTGATGCACAGACAGATTTTGTCAAAACAAATAGCTCAAAGCACCTTGGGGACTTTGAGATTTAAACCAAATATTTCAATCACTTAAATACAAAATCATCTAAAATGTTGTTGTATTAGAGGGCTTTAGCAAGATTGCGCATAATGAATCGATTTTTTATATTGTTTTCTCATTTAGGCGGGTAGCAAAGCAACGTAACAGAGGTAACACCTATTGCCTCTTTGATCTCGCTCTAGTGTTGGCGGGGTTGTCTAACTACTGACCAATTGAGCGTAATTCATTGGTCAAACTCTGGCTTAGGTAACACTTCTCTATTGATTGGATTGCTGTAATTGCACTTCGTGATTAAGTTGATTCAATACTTTCTATAAGGAATAGAGCATGAAATTTACGCCTGACTACCTATCTGAACTCAACTTGCTACTTCAATTTGACCTCAGCAGTGCAGCAACCGGTATCAAAGTTCACCATGATGCGTCAGAGGAGATGCAGGCAGCGGTGCAGCGTCTGTACTCAAAAGGCTTATGTACGCTTCCGGATGGAGGATATCTTACCGATGAGGGGATTGAAGTCGCGGAGCATGCAGACAAGATCCTACGCGTGCTAAGCAGCTAATTCGCAGTTTGGGGCTTAAATAACGAGTCCGTGGCGTTGCCGGCCTGATCCAGAGTGTCGGCAACGCGACTGATATCAATTTGGCTCAGCCCTTGATTAAAGATACGTCGCCAATCATTACCCTCTGGCGTGTTTTTGAACGCAAGGTAGAGTTGCTTCACCTCTAATAATTGGTCGTTCATTTCGACTCGAGTCGCTAACACTTTGCTGTCTCTATCCGTATCAACCAAGTATTTCAGCACATTGGCGTCGATGACCGCGAGATCTAGCCTACCTTTTGCGACCTTTTGGATATTAATACGATCGTTTTCCGCCGCTTCCACTTTTAGTTGTCCCTGCTCGACTAATTGATCAAACCTGCGCGTATTGATGTAGCCTTGGACAACACCAATTCGATAGTCTGATAAGTCAGTAAGCTTAGACCAGTAAATCGGGTTGTTGCGATTTTGCACAAACCCTAACGGCCCCGTGCCAATGGAATCGGAGAACACAAACTCCTGTGTCTCGAAAGCGTATTCCGGAAAGTAACCTATGTACTTATCCCTCTTTGACGCTGTGGTCACGGTTCTGACCCAAGGTTTAAACTCAACCACCAATTCATAACCCATGACCGCAAACGCTTCTCGCGCAATAGCAACTGACAGACCGTTCTGTTGCAGTTCCTCCCCTGAGTAGGGCGGCCAATCCAAAGACGTCATGAAAACTCGCTGCGCCTGAACATTGTGGCAAAAGAACAGTAGAATCAGCCACCACTTCATTCCCTTCTCCTACAATGCATTTCGTCCTTGTTTAAGCATAGGATCAGGGGAGCAATAATCTAGCAGTTTTGAAAAGCTTAGCGTGCCAATGTTTGATATGCTGACAATCGCATCATTGTCGTAAGATGTTTGATAAGAGATTGAATAGATGAATCGCAGCATCATTGCTCGCTTAGCAAACAATTTGACTGTAGGGAGGAGTAAAAGGTGAAAACAATTACTGTTATTGGTGGAGGATGGCTTGGTAAACCGTTGAGTCAATATTTGATGTCGATTGGCTATCAGGTCTTTAGCAGCAAAACTTCCCAACAAGGGGCCCTCGAATTGGAAGAGCAAGGCCTACACGGTTTTGTCTGCAACCTTGCCAACGGCTCAGAAGCGCTGGTTGAGCACTTACAGAACAAGCCAAGCGATATCGTTATTGGCTGTTTTCCCCCTGGGTTTCGACGCGGAGGTGGACAAGACTACGTAAAGCATTGGCAGCAATTGATTGACGCCGCGAAGCAGACCCAAGTACGGCGCGTGGTGATGGTCAGTTCTACAACGGTTTATCCATCGCTCGCCAAGGATATGCGCGAAGAAGAGGCCAGCCTCAGTTTAGCCACTAGCAGCGCGCTTTTCAGCGACAATGCCATCACTATGCTGACTGCGGAGCAGTGCCTAATCGATTCTGGACTAGAGTATGCTGTGGTTCGCTGCAGCGGATTAGTCGGCCCGAATAGACATCCTTCTCGTTTCGCTGCTCGCCTCAAACAAGTCAGTGACCAGGCCCCGGCCAACATGATTGAACTTAAAGATGCGATCGGCACCGTCAGTTACATGGCACTGTATAAAGAAAATTGCGTGGTCAATGCCACTACCCCAAATACCGTGAGTAAAGCTGAGTTTTATCAAGCCGCTTTGGAGAGCGTGGGCGCTAACGACCCCCTGCCCCCTGTCGTCCATCAAGCCGACAAACGCATCCTTGCAGATAAGATTGTCTCACTAGGTTACCGATTTCACTTTGACCACACTTTAGAGTTAGTTTAAATAGCGAGGCGCAATGAAGCTATATCAACATATCGAGCGACTTTGGCAGTTCATGCAGTGTGCAGATACGTTAGTCAAATCTGACTGTATTTTCGTACTCGGTAGCAATGATGTTCGGGTGGCCGAACACGCCTCTAAGCTCTATCTAGAGGGATGGGCTGACTACTTAATTTTCTCCGGTGGCGTTGGGCGTTTAACTCAAGGGCTATTCGAGCAAAGCGAAGCCGACACCTTTGCCCAAATCGCGAGAGATCTAGGTGTCCCTAGCCAAGCTATTTTGATTGAAAACCAAGCAACCAATAGTGGCGAAAATGTCACGTTTACTCATCAGCTTATTGAGCAAAGAGCGCTGAACATCCGCTCGTTTATTCTGGTGCAGAAACCATACATGGAGCGACGTGCTTACGCGACATTTATTAAGCAGTGGCCGGATGATATCGACCATGTGTGTGTCAGTTCAGCCAAACAGGCGTTTTGTGACTACTTCAATGAAGAGATAGATCTGTATACCACGCTAACGGCTATGTTGGGGGATTTCGAGCGCATACGAGACTATCCTGCGCTCGGTTATCAGATTGAACAACCGATCCCAGATGAAGTGTCGCACTCTTACCAGATGATCAAAAGCGCACTGAGCTAATACCAAACAGCGTAAATCTAATCTAAAAATAAAAAGCCAGAGCACTGCATGCTCTGGCTTTTATCTATTCTGTTAACGATCTAACATCAATGAACGGCGGCTTCTTTTTCATTCAAGTAGGTGAACTTTAACTCATCATCTTTCAAGTCGACTTTCACTGTCCCGCCATCGACCAAAGATCCAAACAACAACTCGTTTGCTAGCGGTTTCTTCAATTGGTCTTGAATGACGCGTCCCATTGGGCGAGCTCCCATCGCTTTGTCATAGCCTTTGACAGCCAACCAATGACGAGCGTCGTCAGACACTTCAAGTGACACTCCGCGAACATCCAACTGAGCTTGCAGCTCGACGATGAACTTGTCCACTACCTGATGAATCACATGCTCATCTAGGCTATTGAACCAAATGATGTTATCTAGACGGTTACGAAACTCCGGTGTGAACACCTTCTTGATTTCAGACATAGCGTCATGGCTGTGGTCTTGCTGAATCAAGCCAATCGACTTTTTCACCGTCTCTTGCACACCAGCGTTGGTGGTCATCACAAGGATCACATTACGGAAGTCTGCTTTGCGACCGTTGTTATCCGTCAAAGTACCGTTGTCCATCACTTGTAACAGTAGGTTGAAGATATCTGGGTGCGCTTTTTCTATCTCATCGAGCAGAACAACTGAGTGCGGATGTTTAATAACCGCATCCGTCAGTAGACCGCCTTGGTCGTAACCGACATAACCAGGAGGCGCACCGATCAAGCGGCTGACTGAGTGACGCTCACCATATTCAGACATATCAAAGCGCAGTAACTCGATGCCCAGTAACTTAGAAAGCTGAACCGTGACTTCTGTTTTACCCACCCCAGTTGGCCCGGCGAACAAGAAAGAGCCCACCGGTTTGTGGTCGGCTCCCAGCCCAGCGCGCGTCAATTTAATCGCTTCGCTTAGAACATCAATCGCATCGTCTTGACCAAACACCAGCATCTTCATCTTCTCATCGAGCTTCTTCAAGATTTCTTTGTCTGAAGATGACACCGATTTTTCTGGAATACGCGCCATTTTGGCGACCATCGCTTCGATATCGGCAACGCCAACGGTCTTCTTACGTCGACTCGCTGGAGCTAAGCGGCTGCGCGCACCTGCTTCGTCGATAACGTCAATCGCCTTGTCTGGCAGGTGACGTTCGTTAATGTATTTAGCCGAAAGTTCAACCGCAGCGCGCAACGCTTTGTTGGTGTAGCGCACCTCATGGTGAGCTTCGTACTTAGGCTTAAGACCCATCAAGATCTTGGTGGTGTCGTCAAGCGATGGTTCGACAATGTCAATCTTTTGGAAGCGACGCGACAGCGCACGCTCTTTCTCAAAGATGTTGCTGTACTCTTGGTAAGTGGTGGAACCGATACAACGCAACTTACCGCTACTCAATAGTGGTTTAATTAAGTTGGCCGCATCAACCTGGCCGCCAGACGCAGCGCCTGCCCCTATGATGGTGTGAATTTCATCGATGAACAGAATTGCATCTTGCTCTTTTTCTAGCTGTTTAAGAATCGCTTTGAAGCGTTTTTCAAAGTCACCGCGGTATTTAGTACCAGCAAGCAGCGAACCGATATCAAGCGAATAGATCACGCTGTCGGCGATAATATCCGGCACCTGACCTTCAACGATGCGCCATGCCAGTCCTTCGGCAATTGCCGTTTTACCAACACCCGCCTCACCCACAAGCAGCGGGTTGTTTTTACGACGGCGACATAACACTTGAATAGTGCGCTCCAACTCTTTCTCACGACCGATCAATGGGTCGATTTGGCCTTGTTTGGCCACTTGATTAAGGTTGGTGGCAAAGCTCTCGAGACGGTCCTCATTGCTCCCCTCATCCACATTGTCGCTGCTAAATGAGTCAGGAGACGAAGGTTCGTCACCGGAACTTGACGCTTTGGTGATCCCATGCGAGATAAAATTGACGATATCGAGGCGACTGATATCGTTTTTCTTCAGCAAATAGGCGGCGTGTGATTCTTGCTCACTGAAAATCGCCACCAGCACGTTCGCGCCGGTCACTTCACTGCGCCCAGAAGACTGGACATGGAACACGGCGCGTTGCAAAACGCGTTGAAAACTCAAAGTGGGTTGCGTTTCGCGAGTTTCATCGTTGTCAGGGATCAGCGGTGTGGTCTGATCGATAAAGATGTCTAACTCGCTACGAAGCGCATCGATATCTGCCTGACAAGCTTGCAGAGCCTCTCGAGCAGCATCGTTCTCTAACAATGCTAACAGGAGGTGCTCGACAGTCATAAACTCATGTCTTTTGTCTCGAGCACGGGCAAAAGCACCGTTGAGACTCGACTCTAATTCTTTATTCAGCATAAGTACCTCCTTTAAGAACAACTTAGGTTGCTCGAACTCGCGTTACGCTTGTTCCATTGTGCAAAGCAAAGGATGCTCGTTCTCTTTCGAATACATAGTAACTTGCGCTACTTTGGTTTCAGCAACTTCTGCAGTAAATGTGCCACAAATTGCCTTACCCTCATAATGCACTTGAAGCATGACCTGTGTTGCTTTATCGATATCCATCGAGAAAAATCGCTCTAAAACTTCAATCACAAAATCCATCGGGGTGTAATCATCGTTGTTGAGTACAACGTTATACATAGATGGTGGTTTAACTTTTGTTTTTTCTCGCTCCAGTAAATCTGAATCTGGAGTAACCCATTCAAAATGTTTGCTCATGACTATACGACGTTGATGTTTGACTCTCTTAATTTTACCACTTCGACGAGCAGAAGTTTTGAATTTAGTTCTCTTAATCCAAGGTCAATTCGATGTAAAAAGTTTTGACCTTACTTAGAGACTAATCCAGCAATGGAGTGGCTGCAAATAAAAGATATTAATCTACAGAAGTGTTGTATCTGATTGATTAAAAAGAGACCAAAAAGTCGTATTGTCACTATCATATTGATACGTAACGCTGCCTCATAAGTTGCACAAATGTAAATCGCAAAAGTGATTTGTTTGCAAATATGTAGACTGTAAGACCTTTTTCCTATTGACTGCGCTACATCATTGGCTACATTGGTCAATAAGTGACTGAAAATTTGGCAGCGGCTGAATGGATATTCACTTTCTGTTTACAAGGATGATATGTAAACGATCACACAACATCAGACACACAAATGCATGAGGGATGTAAAGCATGGCTACAGGTACAGTAAAATGGTTTAACAACGCCAAAGGATTTGGTTTTATCTGTCCAGAGGGAGAAGACGGAGATGTGTTTGCACACTACTCTACCATTCAAATGGACGGTTATCGTACTCTGAAAGCAGGCCAACAAGTGAGTTTTGAAGTGGAAGAGGGACCAAAAGGCTATCACGCTAGCTCTGTGGTTCCGGTTGAAAGCCAACCAGCCAAATAACCGCTGCCAACTTAAATAAATGGTTTAGTTAAATAAAAAAACCCGCTGAATAGCGGGTTTTTTGCATTATGACGAGCGATTATTTACCAATAATCGTGTTCAATGTGTTGCTCGGGCGCATCAAGCTGGCTGCTTTCTCTGCAACTGGTGCATAGTAGCCGCCTAGGTCGCCAGGAACACCTTGAGCTTGATTCAGCTCAGAGACGATAGTCTCTTCGTTCTCAGCCAACGCTTTTGCGATCGGTGCGAACTCAGCCGCGAGGTCTGCGTCTTGCGTCTGCTCAGCCAGAGCTTTTGCCCAGTAAGTCGCGAGGTAGTAGTGGCTCCCACGGTTATCAAGCTCACCAACGCGGCGCGATGGCGACTTGTTGTTATCAAGGAACTCACCCGTTGCCTTATCGAGGGCTTCTGCCAACACTTGCGCTTTGGCATTGCCAGTGACGGTACCTAGGTGCTCAAGAGACGCGGCTAGCGCCAAGAACTCACCCAGTGAGTCCCAGCGTAGGTGGTTCTCTTTCTCTACTTGTTGAACGTGCTTAGGTGCAGAACCACCAGCGCCAGTTTCAAATAGACCGCCGCCATTCATCAGTGGAACGATAGACAGCATCTTAGCAGACGTACCCAGTTCAAGAATTGGGAACAAATCAGTGAGGTAGTCACGCAGAACGTTACCCGTTACTGAAATCGTATCTAGACCTTCTTTAATACGAACCAGCGAGTATTGACACGCTTCTAGTGGGGCAAGAATCTTGATTTCCAAACCATCGGTATCATGCTGTGGTAAGTAAGCGTTAACTTTCTTAATCAGCTCAGCATCATGGGCACGGTTTTCGTCCAACCAGAATACCGCAGGCGCACCTGTCGCTCGCGCGCGGCTTACAGCAAGCTTAACCCAATCTTGGATTGGCGCGTCTTTCACTTGACACATACGGAAAATGTCACCCTCTTCCACCGCTTGCTCAAGTAGAACAGCACCAGAAGCATCAACAACACGTACTGTGCCCGCTGCGTCTAGGATGAAAGTCTTATCGTGTGAACCGTACTCTTCCGCTTTTTGAGCCATAAGGCCGACGTTTGGCACGCTACCCATAGTCGTAGGGTCAAAGGCACCGTTTTCTTTACAGAAATCAATAACCGCTTGATAGATACCCGCGTAGCTACGATCTGGGATCATCGCTTTGGTGTCTTTCTGCTTACCGTCTGGACCCCACATTTGACCAGAAGAACGCAACATTGCAGGCATAGACGCGTCAACAATGATGTCACTTGGTACATGGAGGTTAGTGATACCGCGGTCAGAGTCCACCATAGCTAGAGGAGGCTGAGTTTGGTAAACCGCTTGTAGTGCGGCTTCGATCTCTTCTTTTTGAGCAGCAGGCAGTGACTGGATCTTCGCGTAAACATCACCGATACCGTTGTTGACATCTACACCGAGCTTGTCGAATAGCTCACCGTATTTCGCAAACACATCTTTGTAGTAAACCTTAACCGCATGACCAAAGATCACAGGGTCAGACACTTTCATCATGGTGGCTTTCATGTGAAGTGATAAAAGAACGTCTTGCTCTTTGGCTTCAGCAATTTGCGCTTCGAAGAACTCGACCAGCGCTTTCTTGTTCATCACTGAGCAGTCGATGATTTCTTGATCTTGAATTGGGAATGGCGCTTTGAGCTGCTTAACTGAACCGTCTGTTGCAACGAACTCAATTTTCACCTCAGTGGCACCTTGTACCGTGACTGATTTTTCGCTGCCGAAGAAATCTTTGTCTGTCATGCTCGCAACGTGCGATTTGGAATCTGCTGACCATGCACCCATTGAATGCGGGTTTTTCTTTGCGTAGTTCTTAACAGACAGAGGCGCACGACGGTCTGAGTTGCCTTCACGCAATACTGGGTTTACCGCACTGCCTTTGATTTTGTCGTACGTTGCTTTGATCGCTTCTTCTTCGTACGTGCTTGGCTCTTCTGGATAATTAGGTAGGTTGTAACCTTTCTCTTGCAGCTCTTTGATTGCCGCTTTCAACTGAGGAACTGACGCTGAAATGTTTGGCAGTTTGATGATGTTTGCTTGTGGCGTTTTAGCAAGTTCACCAAGCTCTGATAGTGCATCGCCGATACGCTGCTCTTCAGTTAAATGTTCTGGGAAGTTAGCAATAATACGCCCAGCCAGAGAGATATCGCGAGTGTCAACATCAATACCAGAAGAAGCGGTAAACGACTGAATAATCGGTAGTAGTGAATACGTCGCTAGCGCAGGAGCTTCATCGGTAATGGTGTAAATAATTGTAGGTTTTTCTGTAGGCATGAAATTTCCCTATTGTTCTAACAAAGCCATCGGATGAGTAGCCTTGTGTGAATGGCCGCTAACAAGTTGATGCTTCATCCCCTCACTTGTCGCGATTTGTCCGTCTCTTTGTTGTTTTCGTCACTGACCAGTGACATCCATGAGAGCGATTAATTATAATTAAACAAAAACAAGAGAATAGTCTATCATCTTGCTCGACAATCCTGTTTTTTGGCGCGCAAATGATAGCTTAAATTGGATATTTAAGAAACTTTCAAACACACTTTATTTACATTTTTGCAAGGTAGTTAACATGCCACCACGCTCAAGTCGAGGCTCTGCGCCGAATTCTAAAAGCAAGCCATCGTCTGGTTTTAAACGCAATAAATCCCCTATTTCACCTCGGGCAAGCAGCGCTAAGAAGCGCCATAAACCGATTAAGCAAAAACCGCGAGTGACAGCAGCAGAACGCAAGGTACTGGTATTCAACAAACCTTATGATACCTTGAGCCAGTTTACTGATGGAGATGGAAGAAAAACTCTCGCTGACTACATTCCAGTCAAAGACGTTTACGCTGCCGGTCGCCTCGACCGAGACAGTGAAGGGTTGATGGTGCTCACTAACGACGGCATTTTGCAAGCCAAGCTGACCCAGCCATCGTCTAAGTCACCCAAAACTTATTGGGTTCAAGTTGATGGTGCCCCCAGTGAGCAAGACCTTGACCAACTGCGCCGCGGCGTGGAACTGAAAGATGGGATGACGCTACCCGCACAAATTGAAATTATCGCCGAGCCTGATGTTTGGGCGCGCACCCCGCCCGTTCGCTTCAGAGCCAACATCCCCACAACTTGGCTAGCCATCACTATTATTGAGGGCCGTAATCGCCAAGTCCGGCGTATGACCGCACATATCGGATATCCGACACTGCGTTTGATTCGCTATGCGATGGGTGATATGACACTAGATAATTTGCAGCCCGGCGAATGGAAAGAGATAAAGGTTTAGAAGGAAACAAGTCACTACAATCTCGATAAACACAAAAACGGCGCTTCAATTGAAGCGCCGTTTTTATTTAGCTAACCGTTAGGACAAAAATTTAATCTTCTTTTTTCTCTGCCGCTTTAACGGCAATCGCTAGCTCTTCAAGCGCGGCTGGATTAGCAAGGCTTGGAGCGTCAGTCAGTAGACATGATGCTGCGGTTGTTTTCGGGAATGCGATAACGTCACGGATGTTTTCAGTACCACACAGTAGCATCACCAAACGGTCAAGGCCGAATGCCAAACCCGCATGTGGAGGCGTACCGAACTTAAGTGCGTCGAGTAGGAAGCCAAACTTAAGCTGCTGCTCCTCGGCATCAATGCCCAAAATATCAAATACCGCTGCCTGCATTTCTGCGTTGTGAATACGGACAGAACCACCGCCCACTTCGTAGCCGTTTAACACCATATCGTAGGCATTAGAGTTGGCTGCCGCTGGGTTGGCTTTTAGCTCTTCAGCAGTCACACCAAGCGGTGACGTAAACGGGTGGTGCATTGCATGTAGGTTGCCTTCGTCATCTTCCTCGAACATTGGGAAGTCGACAACCCATAGTGGTGCCCACGCGTTCTCGTCGGTCAGTTCTAGGTCTTTACCTAACTTAAGGCGCAGCGCACCCATAGCTTCAGCAACGACATTGGCTTTGTCTGCGCCAAACAGGATGATATCGCCCGACTCTGCCTGAGTGCGGTCAAGAATACCGTTGATCACATCGATGCTTAGGAACTTAGCCACTGGAGATTGGATGCCTTCCATGCCAGCAGCACGGTCGTTAACCTTCATCCATGCCAAGCCTTTCGCGCCGTAGATACCTACGAACTCGCCGTAACCGTCAATTTGTTTACGAGTGAGTGACGCACCGCCCGGAACGCGAATCACGGCTACACGGCCTTTCTCGTCGTTAGCCGGACCTGAGAAAACTTTAAACTCAACGTCTTTTACTAGGTCTGCGACATCAACAAGCTCAAGTGGGTTACGCAGGTCTGGCTTGTCAGAGCCAAAACGACGCATCGCTTCACTAAACGGCATCACTGGGAACTCACCAAGGTCAACGTTTAGCAGCTCTTGCCACATATCACGAACCATTTTTTCAGTGGTCGCACGTACTTCGTCTGCCGTCATAAATGACGTTTCGATATCGATTTGGGTGAATTCTGGTTGACGGTCAGCACGCAAGTCTTCGTCACGGAAACACTTAACGATTTGGTAGTAGCGATCAAAGCCCGACATCATCAGCAGCTGCTTGAATAGCTGTGGAGATTGAGGAAGCGCGTAGAAGCTGCCTTTATGAACGCGGCTTGGTACCAAGTAGTCACGTGCGCCTTCTGGTGTCGCTTTGGTCAGTACTGGCGTTTCGATATCGAGGAAGCCGTTGTCGTCAAGGAAACGACGAACAAAGCTAGACGCTTTAGCGCGTAACTTGATGCGGTCGCTCATTTCTGGACGACGCAGGTCGAGATAACGGTATTTCAGACGCTGCTCTTCTGAGTTCTTCTGGTTGAAGTCCAGAGGCAGCACATCTGAGCGGTTGATGATCTCTAGGCCTTTAGCGATGATCTCTACTTCGCCCGTGGCCATATCTTTATTGACTTGGCTGTCTGGACGAACACGAACTTCACCGGTTAGTTTGATACAGAACTCATTACGAAGCGTGTTGGCCACTTCATAAGCGTCCGCCATATCTGGGTCGACCACAACCTGAACAACGCCTTCACGATCTCGCATATCAATAAAAATAAGACCGCCTAAATCACGACGACGGTTAACCCAGCCGCAAAGTTCTACAGTTTGTCCTGCAAGGGACTTGTTCAGGTGACCACAGTAATGGGTACGCATAATGAATTTCCCAATCTCTCTAAATTTGTTGATTACTCTCTATCGATGATAGATTTACCGATAGAGCAAAGTTCCATTTATACGCTGAAAGTGCGTTTAGATCGACTACTCAGCGTACAATTTATTGCGATTTATTCTCTGTTGATGCTTTTTGCGCCAATAACTAGGCAAAACTGACATCCAGTGAATCGAATGGCGCTGATTATAGCCTTTTACCGGGCCATTCGGCAAAGCTCTGATTGATCCGATTTGAATGAAAAACAAAGAGTAGAATTATGGACCCAATACCGCTTCGATTAGGGCTGACCATGTGGTCACATAATAATTGGCAGCAAAGCTTTTATGGCAGCGGAACCAAAACCAGTGAAAGGCTGGAGAAATACGCTCGCGTATTTCATACCGTTGAAGGTAATACCACTTTCTATGCAACCCCCAACGCCAATACGGTAAACAATTGGAAAGCCGCCACCCACGATGCGTTTCGGTTTACATTCAAACTGCCACAAGCCATTACTCACCAGCACATGTTGCGTGGCTGTCAGGCGGAGTTAAAAAGCTTCATGTCGATCATGGCGCCTTTGCATGAGCGCATTGGTCAATGGACAGTGCAGCTACCTGCGGCTTTTGGTCCCGAGCACTTGGAACAGCTTAAGCGATTTTGCACACTGTTCCCGCCTAACTACCCGCTTGGGGTTGAGGTGCGCCATCCTGCCTTTTTTGCCAAAGGCGATGCAGAAAAGTCACTCAATCAATGGCTAGTTGAGCAAGGATTCGATCGAATCATTATGGACAGCCGCCCAGTGTTCGCCGCAAAACCGGACACCGAAGCCATCATCGACGCGCAAAACAAAAAGCCTAAAGTACCGGTACACGCTATTGCCACCGCCAATCATCCCATGGTGCGGTTTATAGGTCACCCACAGCAGGACCTCAACGCTGAGTTCTTTACACCATGGCTGCAAAAACTAGCTGACTGGGTCAATGCAGGCAAGCAGCCCTATGTGATGATTCACACTGCCGATAATATTGTTGCGCCTGAGCTTGCCGCCGATCTGTATAAGCAACTACAACAACATGTCGTCTTGCCTGACTTAGCGCCCTTCCCTGCGCTCGATGGAAACACACAAATCCAAATGTTCTAAAGAAGGTAACCACAAAACATGACACGAGCGTAGATTTCACATAAAATACGCGCCTTTTTTATGGTGCAGGTGCGAGTCATCTGCGGTTAATGTGTGATGAGAATTTCGCGATGAACCCGAAAAGCAACCCGGATACCATTTTTTCAGCGCCAATCGATAAAATTGGCGATTTCACCTTTGATGAGCGTGTTGCCGAAGTCTTCCCGGATATGATTCAACGCTCTGTGCCCGGTTATAGCAATATCATCTCAGCCATCGGTATGCTGGCGGAGCGCTTCGTTAAGCCGCACACTCACATCTACGATCTCGGTTGTTCTCTCGGGGCCGCAACCCTATCGATGCGCCGCCATATAAAACAGGAAGGGTGTAAGATCATCGCGGTAGACAACTCTTCAGCGATGGTAGAACGCTGCAAACTGCACGTAAACGCGTATCGCAGTGATACTCCCGTTGACGTGGTAGAAGCCGATATCCGCGATATTGAGATCGAGAATGCCTCTATCGTGGTACTCAACTTTACTTTGCAGTTTCTTTCACCGGAAGATCGCTACACCCTGCTAGAAAAAATCTATGCTGGCTTACGTCCTGGTGGCATTCTGATTTTGTCAGAAAAGTTCGTCTTCGAAGACGAGGCCGCCAATGAACTGCTGATCGATCTGCACCACGACTTTAAACGTGCCAATGGATACAGCGAGTTGGAAATCAGTCAAAAACGCAGTGCTATTGAAAATGTGATGCGACCTGATTCCAAACAAGAGCACAAAGACCGCTTTGCCAAGATCGGTTTCAGTAGCTTCGATATTTGGTTCCAGTGCTTTAACTTCGGCTCAATGTTCGCGATTAAATAATTGTTTAGTTTCTAGTCGATAGTTCCTAGTGCCTAGCAGAGTACTAAGGAATAACCACTAGGAACTAGATACCCATTTTCTAGGAACTTAAACATGTTTAACTTTGCCAATTTTTACCAGTTGATCGCCCAAGATACGCGTCTTCAGCCGTGGCTAAACGTCCTGCCTCAACAACTTACCGATTGGCAGAATGCAGAGCATGGTGACTTTGGCCGCTGGCTCAAAGCGCTAAACAAGATCCCGCAAGGCGCGCCAAATCAAATCGACCTCAAGCACTCAGTGACGATTGCCAATGACACCCCGATGGCACACGGCGAGCTGAAAAAGCTCGAGAGCTTGCTGCGCACTTTCCATCCGTGGCGCAAAGGCCCTTATACCGTGCATGGCATTCATATTGACACAGAGTGGCGTAGCGATTGGAAGTGGGACCGAGTCTTGCCACACATCTCGCCGCTTAAGAATCGTAGTGTGCTCGACGTTGGCTGTGGCAATGGTTACCACATGTGGCGCATGCTCGGCGAAGGCGCGCGTCTTACGGTCGGTATCGATCCCTCGCACCTGTTTTTGATTCAGTTTGAAGCCATTCGCAAACTGATGGGCGATGACCAGCGCGCTCACCTACTGCCACTCGGCATTGAGCAACTGCCTAAACTCGAAGCCTTCGATACCGTGTTTAGTATGGGTGTACTCTACCATCGCCGCTCGCCACTTGATCACCTGATCCAGTTGAAAGATCAGCTCGTATCCGGTGGCGAACTGGTGTTAGAGACGCTGGTGATTGAAGGGGATGAAACCTCAGTCCTAGTGCCAGTTGATCGCTATGCACAGATGCGCAACGTCTACTTTTTCCCGTCTGCACGAGCCCTCAAGGTGTGGCTAGAGCAAGTCGGCTTTGTGAATGTACGTATTGTTGATGAAAACGTCACCACGACAGGTGAACAGCGCACGACAGAATGGATGACGCACAACTCGCTACCTGACTACCTCGACCCAAGTGACCCGAGCAAAACGGTGGAAGGTCACCCGGCGCCAAGACGCGCGGTGTTGATTGCCAATAAGCCGTAATGGCAACGAATTGACAGAGAGTTAACTCAAGCCGCTAGCAAATAGATTCCTCTCTGCTGTTATCCAATTTACAATATCAAGGATGCTGTGATGGCATCCTTTTTCGTACTTACCCTATAACAATCAAAATATTAGCAACCGATTCTTCGTTATTACCAATCGCACCATTAAAACTGACTTAGGCGAATCAATGTTTACAAGAACTCTTCCTGTCGTAGCCCTTATTCTTCTGTCTGGCTGTACCCTAACCAATAGTGAAAAGTATCACCAACAAACGATCGCGGCGATTGAGTCGTCTGAGACCAACCTGACCGAACAGTTTCAAAATCTCAATACCCATATCAACAACCAAAACGATTACATTGGAAGCTTAGAAACGCGCTTAAGTGAGCTAGAAAGTGAACTCAAAGACTTCAAATACGAGTCACTTGCACACCGTTGTGAAACAGCGAAAGCAGTCCAGGTGCAACCTGTGCCAATGGCGACACCCGCACCACGCGATGAGCTGCTGCTCGGCGCAGTGGAAAAAGTCAGTATAGATTCGATTGAGCAAGTGTTTGACGCGCGCATCGATACCGGCGCTGCGACATCATCACTCAATGCCGTGGATATCCAAGAATTTGAGCGTAATGGCAAAAACTGGGTGCGTTTTCACCTCTCAGATGGCAAAACAGAACTTGATGATGAGAACTGGATAGAGGCCCCGATTATTCGCTTTGTAAAAATTCGCCAATCAAGCAATGACGAAGTGGAACGACGCGCCGTGGTCGAGTTATGGGTAAAGCTCGGAAAAATCCATGAAAAAGCGCAATTTACCTTGGCAGATCGCTCTCAAATGAGTCATCCTATACTTCTAGGTCGTGAGTTTATTCGTGACATCGCAATCGTTGATGTTAGCCAACAATACATCCATGCGAACCCTCTTCAAAAACAATAAAGGTAGCGTGAGTTTATGACGTCTAAAGTTCCTTTTTATATTTCGGTGGTGCTACTGATTTTGGCCGGCATCGCATTGAGCATGTTCCGCCATCAAAACTATGGCGTGCCATGGACTCCGGGCGACACCCGCCAAGTTTGGGATATCGAAGCGCGTATTGAATTTAACGGACAAGACAAGCCCGTAAAAGCCTCGCTAGCAGCGCCTCATACGCAAACCGGTTTTACACTGATCAATGAGTCCTCTTCATCGCCTGGTTACGGCGTCTCTTATCTAGAAACCGAAACAGGCCGCCGCGCAGAGTGGTCGATTCGTCAAGCGAGCGGTCCGCAAACCATCTATTACAAAACCCAATTTTTAGTCGACCCGCATGCGAAAGTGGAACCCACCCCTCCGAGTGAGCAGCTCACCTCCCCCACTTTTGAGGGGCCGGTAGAGGCCGCCGCGATTGCGCTGATTGAGCGCGCCAACCAACGCTCTGCCGATGACGTTACCTTTGCCCGCGAGCTGATCAAATCGCTTAACGACTCAGACAGTCAAAACGCTTCCCTGGTGCTGAACACCATGTCTAAAGTAGAAGCGGTCAACGCCATTTTGTCTTACGCTAAAATCCCCAATAAAGTGGTGGGCGTGATTGAACTCGAAGACGGTCGACGCCGCCAGACCATCCAACACATGAACCAAGTTTGGGATGGTGCTAGTTGGGTGCTGTTTAACCCAAATAAAATCAATCAGATCATCGCCGACAATATCCTGGTCTGGGATGAATCTAACGTCTCTTTGCTTGACCTTGTTGGCGGACAAAACAGCCAAGTGCACTTTTCTATGATTGCACTTGAAGTGACACCAACCCAAGCGACAGCCAATAAAGTGGAAGCCGACGGTCTACTTAACTTCTCGATTCACAGCTTGCCTCTTGAAGAACAAGCGATGTTCAAAACCATTATGCTGATCCCTATCGGCGCTCTGATCGTGGTGTTCTTAAGAGTCATCATTGGCCTGAAGACATCGGGCACCTTTATGCCAGTGCTTATTGCGGTCGCCTTTGTGCAAACCCAGCTGGTCACGGGTATTGTCGGCTTCTTGCTTATTGTGGGGACCGGCTTGGTGATTCGAAGCTATTTATCTAAGCTCAACTTGCTGCTGGTTGCTCGTATCTCTGCGGTGATCATTACGGTCATTATGATCATTTCTGTGTTTACCGTCGTGGCATTCAAGATTGGTCTGACTGAAGGGCTCTCTATTACCTTCTTCCCAATGATCATTCTCTCTTGGACCATCGAGCGGATGTCGATTTTGTGGGAGGAAGAAGGTGCGAAAGAAGTGGTGATGCAAGGCGGTGGTTCACTGCTGACCGCGGTACTGGTCTACTTGGCAATGACTAACCCATTTATTCAGCATTTAACCTTTAACTTTATCGGATTGCAATTAATCGTCCTAGCGGGCATTTTGCTCTTGGGTACTTACACAGGCTATCGCCTCACTGAGCTTCGCCGCTTTAAGCCACTAGCGGAGGATTGATTATGCTTTCACGTTTTGCTGCGCAGTTTACTTCGCCAAGTAAACTGCACCACAAAGGCATTATGGGGATGAACAAGCGTAACCATAGCTATATTGGTCGCTACAATGATCGTTCCAAATATCCATTGGTCGATGATAAGTTGAAAACCAAGATCATCGCCCAGCAGCACGGTGCGACCACCCCAGAGCTGATTGGTGTGATCAGTAATCAGGCGGAAGTGAAAACCATCCACAACATGGTGAAAAATTGGCCTGGCTTTGTAATAAAGCCCGCCCAAGGCAGTGGAGGAAAAGGCATTTTGGTGATTGTTTCCCACAAAGATGGGATATACACCAAGCCATCGGGGGCAACCATCAACCAAGAAGACGTAGAACGTCATATCAGTAATGCCTTGGCGGGACTGTTTTCCCTCGGAGGTAAAAACGATGTGGCGGTGGTCGAAAACTTGATTAAGTTTGACGACTGCTTCGATGGTTTTAGCTACGAAGGGGTTCCAGATGTACGCATTATCGTATTCAAAGGCTACCCGGTCATGGCGATGATGCGTTGTTCAACTGCCGCTTCGGATGGCAAAGCTAACCTGCACCAAGGTGCGGTTGGGGTCGGTATCGATATTGCCACTGGCCGGGCTGTACGAGCAGTTCAGTTTGATCACCCCATCACTCACCATCCCGATACAGGCAAAGACCTGTCGACGTTGCAAGTACCACATTGGGAGCGGTTACTGATTTTGGCATCGAGTGCTTGGGAAATGACAGGCTTGGGTTACATGGGTACCGATATGGTGCTAGACAAGGAAGAGGGACCGATGGTACTTGAGCTAAATGCTCGTCCTGGATTAGCGATTCAGATTGCCAATGGAGCAGGTTTATTACCTCGCCTGCATCATATTGAGAACTTAGGCTCCCCAGCTGAGTATCCGAAGCCTGCCGAACGAGTCGCGTATGCCGCGAAGCAATTTGGTATCTTTGCCAAAGAAGTCACCGCGTAACGCAGCCACTTTTCAAGCCTGAATAAAAATAGCCGTTTCTACAAACGGCTATTTTTTGTTGATTACAGTGTAGGGTCAGATTTACCGACAAACAGCTTCACCACCAGCTTCTGAACCCAGGTGCCGTAAGGCGGCGTGAACAGTGAAATGGGAAACCACTCTCGCATTTGCAACACACTTCGCGCATGGCTCAGTTCACGAAATCCCTCTTCGCCATGGTAATTACCGATGCCGGAATTGCCGATCCCGCCAAAAGGAACCGAGTGGTTAAGAACGTGCCACCCCCAATCATTGATAGTGACACCGCCGCTATGAGTTCGAACTAAAATCTCCTCGCGTAGGTCAGGGTTATGGGTAAACAAGTAGCAGGCTAATGGTCTGGGCCTATTGTTGATGTACTCCAACACTTGCTTGATGTCTGTATAGCTGTGCACCGGCAGTAACGGACCAAAGATTTCCTCTTGGCAAATACGCATATCCGCGCTGAGATTGGTTGCGATATAGAGGGGCGTTTTACGCCCTTCCCCTTCAGCCAAGCACTGAACAATATTGGCGCCCTTTTGCTTCGCGTCATCAAGCAGTGCGTGAAAACGTTGATGCTGGGGTTCATCGACTAATGATGTGTAATCGGCATTGCCTTCAATCTGTTGATACATAGCAATATGAGCATCACGCAACGCACTCACAAATTCATTCATTTTGCTTTCATGCACAAAGGCATAATCTGGCGCGATACAAATTTGCCCTGAATTAAACCCCTTGCCATGGGCCAAACGCTTAGCGGCTTTACTCACGTCGTAATCCTGCGCAACTATCGCGGGTGATTTCCCTCCCAACTCCAACGTGACCGGTGTGAGGTTTTCAGCCGCATTGGCCATAATGATTTTGCCGCTGTTTGGCGACCCTGTGAACACCAAGTGATTAAACGGGAGGTGGGAGATTTCCATCGCTTGCAGGTGATCTCCCGGAACGATACGCACCAGATCATCGGGGTAAACTTCCGCCAGCATTTGTTCAAGGACCTGGGTAGTATTAGGGCAATTTGGCGGCATTTTTATCATGCAGCGGTTACCCGCGGCCAGTGCAGTGATCAATGGACCAATCGAAAGATACACTGGAAAGTTCCAAGGACAAATGATGCCGACTACGCCTTTGGGTTGATAGCGAACTTGTAGCTTATTGCCTTTAAATAACCACTCGGTCGGACGACGTTTGGGCTTCATCCAACTTTTAAGGTGACGCAGCACATGGTTGATATCCAAGATCGGTGCCAGCACATCGGCCATTTTCGACTCTGTTTCACTGCGCCCGCCGAAGTCGTCACTCATTGCTTGAGCTAATTTGTCTTGGTAGCGACGCAGCTGCGTCTTCAGCGCCGACAGACGCTGCTTCCTTACCTCCAGCTCGGGCATAGGTTCATTGCGGTATCCGGCCTCCAGTGCTGTGAACCACTGTTGTAGCTGTGACTTCGAGTCAGTGGCCTGCTGTGACGGCGGGTGAGGTTGTACTAATGCATTCATAATCATTCCCTTTAATACCGATATCCACAGTATATCAAACTAAGTAGATATATGGTTGGCACCTAACCTAACACGACTTACAACAACGCCCACCATTTGGTGGGCGCTTCTTTAGAGTTCTTCAACCAGTTGTTGAATGTCTCGCTTGTTTTTTTGCTCTTGGCCAAAACCGCGTAGGCCGACCACATGCACGTGCTCGTGATCTTTGAACACTTTACGCACCAGTTTGTAGGTAGTGCCTTTCTCCGGACTGATGTTCTCAGGGGCTGCAATGAGCAACTGCATATCCAGTCGGTCACATAGCTCAAACAGCGTTGAGATCGATTTCGCATCAAGACGAGCCGCCTCATCCAAGAACAACAAACGACAAGGAACAATGTCTTTGCTGCGCAGACGACGAGACTCTTCTTCCCAGCTTTGTACCACCATTAACAGAATCGATTGACCTGTACCAATGGCCTCACCGGTCGATAACGCACCCGACTCAGCCTGTAGCCAGCCGTCAGAGCCACGGTTTACCTCAACGCTCAGCTCTAGGTAGTTACGGTAGTCCAGTAGCTCCTCACCGAGAACTTGCGGCGAACGCTGCCCCATGTCGATGTGTGGATTGACGCGCTGGAATAGCTTCGCCATGGCTTCTGAGAAGGTATAACGTGATGACTCGAATAAGTCTTTGTGTTGCTCTTGTCCAGCAGACAGACCATTCAGTAGTACCTCGTGACTCTCACGAATTTTCACGTTCAGACGCACGCCTTTTACCTGACCAAACGAAATGTTCGACAGACCTTGGTTGAGCATACGAATACGATTTTGTTCGCGTTGAATCGTCTTCTTGATGATGCTGGCTACAGAGTCAGAGCTGATGGCTAAGCGATGTTCGCGCTGAGTGAGCTCTTCGGTCAAACGTGCAAGCTCGACCTCCATCTCTTCAATCGCTTCAACGGGATCATCGGTGCGGATAATATCCTGACGAATTCGTTCTCGAAGGTGCTGGTAAACCGCGATATAGAACAAAACCTTACGCTCAGGACGAGCGTTGTCTTCCGAAAGACGCAGCGCATCACGCAGATCGTCGTTATCCGCTACCGCTAAACGAAGCGCGCCGAGTGATTTGTCCGACATAGAACGCAACTCGTTATCCGACAGGTAAGCTAACTCACGCTTGTGGAGCCTGCGTTCCACATCATTCTCTCGCGCCAATCGCAGAACTGAGCACCAACCGGCTTTGGCTGCGACAACAAAAGTGCGCAGCTCTATATACTCTTTCTGCACTTTCTTCAGTCGTTTAGCCAAGGCTTTCATTTCAAGTTCAGTTGAGGTAATGGTGCGCTCGTACTCGCTCTTACGGCTACGAGAAGTATGTAAGCGCTCATTAAGCTCATCACGACGTCGCATCGCGCGCTCCGCCGCCCCTTCATCTGCGGTCACACCATACTCTTGCAGCTCTTGTTTAAACTCTTGGACCGTCTCTTGTTTGGCTTGATGAGAGCTCTTCAATGACGCCAATACTTGGTTGTATTGGTTAATTTGGCTTTGAGCTTGCTTGAGCTCTTCGCGAGCGCGAGTACGCATCTGTTCTGCTTGGCTAAGCTTGGCTTTGAGTTGCTCACTGAGCTCGCTGCTCTGGTTAAGAAGGTCGACCGAGTCCGAGTATGCAAAATAGTGGCGGCGTTCAACCAAATCAGCCAAGGCAAAGAGTTGCTTTTTAAGACTTTGCAGTTGCTGATCGGCGGTGTGATATTGTGCCTCAAGTGCATCAAACTGCTCTGGGTCTGTGTCAAGCGAGCCGATCACTTGCTCTAGCTCAGCCACAGATTTCGCGTGTTGATTCAGAAACGCTTTGGCCTCGACTAACTGCTCGATCTTCTGCTCCAGCTCGTCAAAGCGTTGGGACAGAGTCTCGTCTTCAAGTAGCGACATGGTAGACGCTAGCTTGTCAAGTAACGCCAACGCTTGTTTGCTCAGTTGTTGCTGCGAGCGATGCTGTTGCTCTTTGCTCTCCAAATCAGACAACACACGAGCGATCTGATTGCGCTTGTCACGTTGAGTCACTAGCGCTTGCTCCGGATCGGCCTCAAATGCTACATGAATATGTTTGGCAACAAATTGGTTAAACGCTTGATAAAGTCGCTGCATTTTTTGTGCGTCAAATGCCGCCTTCGCATGGGCCTCTACCACATCTTCACGTTCGTTTCGTAGCAGCTCCAAACGCTGTTCACGAGCCGCACGACCAAACAGTGGGATCTCTGGCAAGCGCGAGTAGCGCATCTGGCGCTGATTCATGCGCACGCACACCGCGCCTTCAAGCTCTTCCGCGTCAAAGGTGCTGTCATCAAACGCGTCGATATCACCTTCAATGATGTAAAGATCTTCTGGACAATCGTCTAACTCGACCAGCTTTTGCTCAATGTCAGACAAATCTGACACCACAATCGCATGACGCGCAGGACCATACATAGCACTAAAGTAAGGCGCATCATCAATGGTAATGTCGTCATAGATCTCAGACAGAAGCACACCGCCTAAGGTATCGGCCAGCCCTTTAAGACGAGGATCGTTGGAGCCGCCCGGTGAGGCAAGACGCTCAATTTCACCTTCGAGCTGTTGACGACGCTCGGCCAACTTGTCTTTGGCGAGAGAGAGTTGCTTCTCCTGCTCAAGCACACGCTGCATCTGCGTCATGACTGCCGAGTTACTTTCAAGCTCAGCACCACTTTGCTCCCGCAAGGTCTGCAACGCGTCATTGGCTGCAATCCAAGTCGGGGCGAGCGCTTCTAATTTACTGATTTCAGAAGATGCATCTTGTTCAAGGCGGCGTTGCTCGCTGCGTTGGTCTCGGAGCTCATCCTGCGCGGCTTGTAAACTTTCAAGCTGCAGTGCATGGCGTTCACGCTCTTGCTCAAAGACCATTTCGCTGCTGAGCTCTACTTGATACTGCTTATGGTACTGCGTCGCCCACTCTCGGGCTTGGCGCTGCTGATCTAAGCGGCGCTCAAGGTCACGGTGCTGCGCTCGCCATTGCTGTTCGTTTTGTACAACTTGCTGAGCGTCACGTGCTTTAGCCAGCACCTGCTTGGCTTGCTCTGCAGCCTCTTGGCGCGCCACTGGCCCGACAATGCTCTGTACCAACTGCAAGGCAGTTTCAAATTGCTGCGCGGCGGCTGAAGACATGTCTAGCTTGTGTTTGAGCGACAACAGTCGGTTGGTACTCTCCGCTTCTTGATTTTTAAGCTCAGCCACCAGCGCTTGCGCCGATTCTGCCGTAAGACTTTCATCACCCAATAGCTGCTTGGCCTTGTCCAGCGCTTGCACCGCTTGCTGATATTGCAACGCACGGGTTTGCTGCACATCCAGCGCCTGTTGGTAATCGGCCAATTGGGTTTTCAGACTGTCAACTTCGTCTTCGGCGAGGGTGGCTTGCTCTTCGGCCACCATCACCCGCTCTTGCGCTTCTTCGACCACCATCATCTGCTCTTCAAGGCGCTCACTGAGCTCCTCAAGATCTTCTTGGTAGCGCTCGATCTTCTCTTGCTGGCGCAGTGCATTTTGCACTAACTGCAAGTGGTCAGAAGCCGCTTGAAAATCTTGCTCGAGCGATGATTCCGACTCAATCAATAATTCCAACTCTTCTTGCACCCGATTGAGCAAGCTGTTTTGCTCATGCAATACCTCACGTGAACTAAATAGCTCAGAACGCAGCGACAAGGTTTGTTCGAGTTTGTTACGGCGATCGTTTGCATGACGCATGTAATCGGCGGCTACATAGTTGGTCGATTCGGTGATTAGGTGTTTAAACAGGTCGCGATCCGCTTGAGTGGTTTTGATCGCTTCCAGTGTCATGCGGTTTTCGCGCAGCGCCGATTCCATGTCTTGGAAAGCTTTTTTAACGCCACCATTTTGTGGCAGCAAATAATCACGCAGTGAACGAGTGATAGCACTGGAGATCCCGCCGTAGAGCGACGCTTCAATTAAGCGATAAAACTTAGAACGATCGCTGGAGTTGCGTAATTTCTTTGGAATCACACCAAACTCGAACATTTGCGCGTGGTAATCGACAATCGAAGAGAAGGCTTTAAATTGCACACCTTCAAACTCTGCAACCGCTTCTTTTACTTCATTAATTTGGCGAACACGCGCTTGAGTGTCTGATACACTTTCAATCAGCACATCAGTCGGTTTCACATGACTTGGCAAACCTTGGATAACAAATGGCTTAATGTCCACTTTCTTGTCACGTCCCGCCACCTGCTGCAGTTTCACTGCAAACAGCAGTCGTTGATGACGTGAGTTAACTACATCCAAGGCGGCATAACAGGCCCCTGCTTGCAGCTTACCGTAAAGCCCTTTATCGCGTGATGACTGATTGCTACCGGCTTCAGTGGTGTTGCGAAAGTGCAGCAAGGTTTGGTCAGGAATCAATGCCGTGATAAACGCCGCCATAGTGGTCGATTTACCTGCACCATTACCACCAGAGAGGGTTGTCACTAAGCCATCAATATCAAAGGTACGAGCAAAAAAGCCGTTCCAGTTGACCATGGTCAGCGATTGATATTTACCACGTTCAATCATGCTTCGCCCTCTTTCATCATCTCTTGATCTTCTGACTCATCGTCTGCTTGCTCTAGTAAACTGCCTTGGCTTGGCTCTTTGGTATGGACAACCGCTTCACCATCTCGAATCAGACGTAGCTGAGCGTCGCGCATGTCATCACCGACACGCACATCAGCGCCAAAGCGAAACACCGACTCGCTAATACTAAACTTGCCGGTTTCTCCGATATTGATGATCATGCCCAAACGGCGCAATCGACGCAGCGAGGTGCGCACTTTTTCAAACAGCTTCTCTTTATCAAGATCGGAGCCCGACGCGCGATGCGTGACCAGCTTCATTAATTTAGCTTCATCAGCCAGTGCTAACAGCTCCTCGTAGAGTTCTTGATTGGTGAAGATGCCCTCATGAGCCAGGCGCTCTGGGCTCAAGTAAAGGAAACACAATACTTTGCCAACCAGCATGTCCAGTTCAGACAATACGCTACGACCAATTAACGAGGTCGAACGTGGACGAAGATAGAAAAATCCCTCAGGTGCTTTCACCAACTCAGTGTTATAACGCTGGTAAAAAGAGCTGAGCTCTACTTCAAAATCAGACAACAAAGCGTGATTATCGAGATCGTCGCTAGAGATATGACGTCCTGCACGCAACATACTGTCTAGCGCAGGGAACAAAGGGTTAGAAATTGCTTTTGCCAGACTATCTGACATGTATTCATTAGTATCGGTCGATGACATTTGCTTGTACCTTTGCACCATAATCGTTAATCGCTTGCCAGTCAGGTTGAATCGCTTGGTAATCGGATTCGGAGTACCCTAAACGCACGGCTTGATCGATAACAATTCGGGCTAAATCAAAATGATGAGTGTGTGGATGTTGAGCCAGGTAGTCGCGTAGAACCAAACCTAAATCAATCGGCGTACCCTGCTGTTTATGCACGGTTAGCATGCGGCCGATTCGCTCAGACAACTCATCGTTGACCTGTTGAAACTCTTCGTATTCCACTTCAAGTGG
>JBCAXU010000007.1:52721-73921 GCA_038533895.1 Pseudomonadota bacterium
CTAAGCACTAGGGCCTCGTCACGAAGATCTGTAAGACGCTCGGCATCAGCATAAGTCAGATACCAAGGCATATCGAAGTAGTCTTTGACCGACTGACGAAGACGCGAACTGAAAGCTCGGTTCTTGTCCATATCAATAGCGGTTCGAATAAACTTATGTACGTGGCGATCGTAGCCGATCCATAGGTCAATCGCTTGTTGTCCCCAACTGGTGATTCGGTCGAGTTTCATCTGCAAACCGAATAGTGTCTCGGCGATAAACTCTAACTCGTCGTCCCCATAGACCAGCTCTTGAATATCGAGAATTTGCGTTTGTAGCTCGTCGCCTGCCGCTTGGAGGGTATCTTGAAGCTCTTTTAGGGTATTCGAGGTTTCTGACAACAAGGCTTCACAGTTATTGATGGCATCTCGCCAGTCTTTATTAAGCAACTCGGCAATTTGGATTTTGACCGACTGCTGCTGCTCATCCATCACCCTTTGGTTAAGGTCGATTTGGTCGAAAATCTCTCCTACAGAGTACTTGAGCACACCATAAACATTTTTTCGCCAGTGGCCGGGGGTACCGCCTTGCCTTGCCGATTCAATCGCTTTAGCCATTTCATCCGCCACCATCGACAGTTGAATAGAGAGTTTGAGTTTAGAAAACTCTCGGTGGCGTACGTAATAATCGGTAATACCAATCGCCAGCGGCGACAAGCGATAAATACTTGCACCTTCATTGATTTCACTGGTAAAGCGACTGATCAAGCGCTGCTTGACCAACTCATTGATCGCGTTGTTGGCGCGAAACGCTGACGCCTCACCCGTATCGGCGAACAGGCGGGTAACGATAGTGAATGCGTCGTGCAATTCACCTTCACCCAATTCTTCATCAAACCTTTCGTTACTCAACACCGCGATCGCTATTAAGAATGCGAGGCGTTCGTTGGATAGGTTCAATGAGAAATCGTGCTGTTTGACCCAACCGACCAGTTCATCGATCGGCTGCTCTGCAGCATTTAGAGTCATCTCACTCATTGTTAGTCCTGCTTATCTTTCTTCTGTGCCCATACATGTATGTATCGGCCTAACGAGAGGTACGGCTCTTGTCTGCACAATTGTCTTTCTAGTGCCAACACATCTTCTGGCTGGTAATCCCCCATATATTGGCGATCACCAATGTAATCGCTAAAACAGCGGATTCCAGACTTGCCACAAATTGTGAACCCAGCTTGCTCTATCCATTGATAGACCTGCTCCGGCTTTAAGCCTTTTTGTGGCTGTAACTTAAATCGTTTTCGATGCGGCATCCCCTCCAACACATGGGGGATATTGCCACACACAACATTTTTGTAGACCAATCCATGATGGTTATAAAACATCACCGAGGCCATTCCCCCGGGCTTGACCTGATTGAGGACGGTTTCAAGCGCCGGTCTCGGGTCTGCAAGCCACTCCATTACCGCGTGAAACAGTACGACATCCACAGGTTTAGTGAGGTGTTGCTCAATAGATTGAACCGGTGAATGGACGAAGCGATACTGCTCAAGCAGACCATTATTTGCAATATCCTGCTGAGCTAATTGCAGCATTTCAGAAGATAGATCACATAATGTAATCCGATGTCCGAGCTTAGCAAGCTTTTGCGACATTTGTGCCAAGCCGCCACCCGCATCCAAGATATCTAATGCGTTTTCACTGCCTGCGACTGCAGTCAGTACTTGTTGAAGATCTTCCCAAACAATGACTTGACGAATCTCGCCTTTGTCAGAGCCATAAATATTTTTTGCAAATTTGTGGGCAATATCGTCGAAATTGCGGTCTTCAGTCACAGCAGCTTGAGTTATCATGTCTAATCGTGCTGCTATTCTGTCACAAGAAAAGCAGGAATAAAGAGGCTTTCTCTTAAATTATAATCAATTGATGTTTTTTCGGACTATTTAGTATGTTTGAGCTGAAAAAAGTAGTGTCTTCTTTACTCATGCCGCTTCCAGCCATGTTGATCATTGGCCTGTTTGGCCTGATGCTTATCATGTTTACCCGTAAGCAAAAGAGTGGTTGCTTTATTGTTCTGTTCTCCTTTATCGGCATTTTTCTTATCGCCTTTCAACCCGTTTCTTCACGTTTATTAATGCCATTAGAACGTCATTACTCGGCGTTCTTCCCGGTCGATGAGTCTATCGACTATGTAATGGTGCTAGGTAGTGGTCACGTCGTCGACGACAAAATTCCACCCACTTCAGAGCTCAGCCGAACAGGTTTGATGCGCCTTGCGGAAGGCATACGGATAATGCGTATCTATCCTGGGTCTAAGCTAATCCTATCGGGGTACTCAGGCGGCTCTGAGGTGAGCAACGCACGTATGATGGCAAAAGTGGCGCTATCACTTGGGGTCTCTAAATCGGACATAATTTTACTCGAAACCGCCAAAGACACTTGGGAAGAGGCTCGTCAGGCAGCGGCCTTCGTTTCGACCAAAAAGCTGGTCGTGGTCACCTCGGCAAGCCATATGACGCGTGCTCTGAAGGAATTTCATTCGGCAGGCTTAAAACCTTACCCTGCGCCGACCAACTATCTCGCGCACGATAAAGTGACCCAACCTTGGGCGAAATACACACCTAAAGCGGTATATTTGGAGCAAACGGAACGTTACTGGCACGAGACATTGGGCCGCATATGGCAATCACTACGCGACTGGGCCTCTAATTATGAAGATAAGGCACTCAAGGCTTCAGAGAGCCAAGTGTAGTTAAATCCCTTTGTTGCAATGCAAAAGACCGAGGCAAGCCTCGGTCTTTTTTCGTCTTGCACTGATGTTAATCGCCGGCGAACATGTAGCCTTCCCCATGCACAGTGACAAATATCTGTGGATTTTTGGGGTCAAACTCCATCTTGGCTCGCATACGACGAATTAAGACATCAATCGTGCGATCATTCGGTGCGTCGACACGATGACTGATCATATTAAGAATTCGCTCTCGACTTAATACCTGATTGGGGTAACTTGAGAGCGCCACTAACAGCTCATATTCTGCCTTGGTTAACTTAACCGGCTCACCATTGCGACTTAACGCACGTCGCTGGATATCGAAGGTCCAATCACCAAAACAGACCACATTGTCGTTGCCCGCAGACGACTTGCCTTTCACGCTTCCTTCACGTGCACAAGCAATACGCCAAAGTAGGTTTTTCACTCGCACAAGCAGCTCACGCAACTCAAACGGTTTCGTCACGTAATCATCGGCCCCCATTTCTAAGCCAACGATTTTATCAATACTGTCGGTACGCCCTGTGACTAAGATGATGCCAATATCAGATTGACTGCGAAGTTCACGAGTGAGCATTAACCCATCTTCACCGGGAAGATTAATGTCTAACATCACCAAATCGACCGCATTGTTGCTCAGTATGTCACGCATCTGCTGACCACTGTCAGCTTCACTTACTTGGTAGCCTTCATTTTGAAAGTAACCCACTAATTTACTGCGCGTCACCAGGTCGTCTTCTACAACGAGTACGTGATAGCTCATCTACACCACTTTATTTGCATTGGTTTTTGTCCACATTCTATTCATAAACAGTAACATTTCTAGTAAATATAGAATGAAAAATGAGAAAGGTGGTTTTTTCTTGATTCAAGACAAAACTGCCGTGCTATTCATACTCTTTCACATTCAGACGTAAACTGTCACCTAAGCCATTACCGCTATTCATTTTTATTGGTTACACTAGTAAATAGATATTGTAGGAGTTGCCAATAATGCAAGAAATTAAAGCATTTAATGAAAAACGCGCAGAGATCTACTGGTGGTTATCCAGTCTGTTTGCAACCGAACTCACCGAAGAGAACTTACAGCAGTACCATTCTGCTCAGATTCGTTCCTTCCTAAGTGGCTTGGGAGAAAATGCACAACTCAAACCCTCGATTGACCGTTTGATTGACGCGCTCAACCGTTTACTTGACCGCGATGATGCCCAACTTGAACTGGCCGCTGACTTTTGCGATTTATTCCTGAAATCGGATAGAGACTCCGCACTCCCATACGCCTCAATTTACATAGGAAAAAGTGGGCTACTCAATGACACACCAGCCAAAGAACTTGAAGCTTTAATGGCCAAACATGGCGTGAGTGTCGAAAAAGGCCTTAACGAGCCAGCGGATCACATTGCCATCGTGCTCGACTTTTTGGGTAACCTGATCATTCGCTCAAACGAGCTTGAGCAAGAGCGCCACATGGAAGAAGCCCTCAAGGAGCAGCAAGCCTTTATTCAGACTCACTTATTGAGTTGGGTCCCGCAATTTAGTGCCAAATGCCAAACCCTCGACCAATTTGGCTTTTACGCAGCAATCACCCGCTTAACCGAAGCTTTCCTCACGCTAGACTGCCATTACTTAAGCGGTGAGGAATAGAGAACGATGTGAACTTGGGCATGCCACTGCAGCGTTTTTTGATTGCCCTTATATCAATTGCGGTCTAAAATCGTGACCGCAAACGATAAAAATTAACGACTTAAATACAAACCGCTAGTTAAGAGCGGTTTTTGTGTTTCTGATACTTCTGCCCAAATATTCTAAACTGAATATACCCCGAGGCAGTCATCGACAGGACAAAACTATGGCCACTATTAAAGACGTTGCTCGCCTCGCCGGCGTTTCAACGACCACTGTGTCTCATGTAATCAACAAGACGCGCTTTGTTGCTGAAGCTACTCAAGAAAAAGTAATGGAAGCCGTTGCGGAATTGAATTACGCACCAAGTGCCGTTGCGCGTAGTTTAAAGTGCAATACAACACGCACGATTGGTATGCTTGTCACTCAATCGACTAACCTGTTTTTTTCAGAAGTCATCGATGGTGTAGAGAGCTACTGCTATCGTCAAGGTTACACATTAATCTTATGTAACACTGGTGGTATCTACGAGAAGCAGCGCGATTATATTCGCATGCTGGCGGAAAAACGTGTCGACGGCATTTTGGTGATGTGCTCTGATTTAACCGAAGAGTTAAGCGAGATGCTTGACCGCCATAAAGACATCCCGAAAGTCGTCATGGACTGGGGTCCTGAGAGCTCACAAGCCGATAAGATCATCGACAACTCTGAAGAAGGTGGCTATCTTGCGACCAAATACTTGATAGAGCACGGCCATAAAGAGATTGCTTGTCTGAGCGGTCATTTTGAAAAAGCGGCATGTCAGGAACGAATTCGCGGCTTCAAACGCGCGATGGCAGAGGCCAATCTCAAGGTCAATGAAAATTGGATTTTGGAAGGCAACTTCGAGTGTGACACCGCTGTTCTAGCGGCAGACCAAATCGTCGCCATGGATAACAAGCCTACTGCGATCTTCTGTTTCAATGACACCATGGCTCTGGGCCTAATGAGTCGTCTGCAACAAAAAGGTATTCGTATTCCAGAAGATATGTCAGTGATTGGTTACGACAACATCGAACTTGCTGAGTACTTCTCACCACCTTTGACGACTGTCCACCAGCCGAAGCGACGTGTGGGCAAGAATGCCTTCGAGATTCTTCTAGAGCGCATCAAAGATAAAGAGCACGAAAAGCGTATTTTTGAAATGCACCCAGAAATTGTCGAGCGCAACACCGTTCGCCATCTCAACAAATAGCTCCCTACTACTCTCGAAGTGGATGGTCAAACCCATCCACTTCGTGAATCAATATCGACCTTTTCCGTGAACTGAATCACATATATTTCATCTTAATGTGATGCTCTGCGCATATTTTATTTATGCTTTTACTGTTCGAAACCAGCCACGAACAGGGCAAACCATTCCGAAAGGATGGGACGCAAAGCCTCCGGCCTTAAGCATTTTTTATGTCAGGTAGCGGGGTTGCCGATGGCAAATATGCATAGAGTCATATGTCAGGCCAGGATTGGCATGACACCATACTGACACAGCACCTGCATTATTTTGCTACACTCTCGGACCTGAATTGGTGGCGTATATTTATACACCGAGAAAAGACAGCATGGATAAACCTATTTTAAAAGACTCAATGCGACTTTTTGAGCAGCTTGGAAGCATCAAGTCTCGCTCGATGTTTGGTGGTTTCGGTATTTTCGCCGATGACACCATGTTCGCACTTGTGGTTAACAACAAACTTCATGTTCGTGCCGACGCGGCACTTGCAAAACAGTTCAAATCTCAAGGCCTAGAACCGTACGTTTACAAAAAGCGCGGTTTTCCGGTCGTCACCAAATACTTTGCTCTCGATGATGGCCTCATCTCAGATACAGACAAAACGCTGAAGATTGCTCGCCATGCACTTAGTGCTGCAAATAATGAGAAGAAAACTCAGTCCCAGGCTAAACCTAACCGCCTGAAAGACCTGCCAAACCTGCGCTTGGCAACTGAGCGTATGTTAAAAAAGGCCGGAATCGAAACCGTTGAGCACCTTGAGGAGACGGGAGCGGTAAAAGCCTTCCAAGCAATCCAGTCTAGCCATTCATCTGATGTTAACATTGAGCTGCTATGGGCTTTAGAGGGGGCGATAAATGGCACTCATTGGTCGGTCATTCCTCAGCAGCGGCGTCAAGAGCTGCTCAATCAGCTTAACCACTAACCCCATTTTCAAAAGTCAGCCTTCGGGCTGACTTTTTTATTAATGAAATTTAACCCTTGCTTTCTCGGTCTTGTCTGATGACACTTAAATCGCACTTGCTGTTTTACGCTACGGAGCTAAGCAATGAATAGAAAGATTATTTTTGGGGCCGTGTTTGTTGCTCTGATTGTTATCCTTGGGTTGAACTTTGGCCAATACCTCACTTTAGAGAACGCTAAGGCGCAGCAAGCCGAGCTGACCAGTTTTATCGACAATAACTTTACGCTGGCGGCCTCTATTTACTTTGTCACCTATATTGCAGTCACCGCCTTTTCTATTCCGGGTGCACTGGTGGTCACTTTATTGGGAGCGGCGCTGTTTGGGTTCTGGACCAGTCTAATATTGGTCTCTTTTTCCAGTACTATTGGCGCCACATTGGCCTTTTTAAGTAGTCGTTATTTGCTTCGCGATTGGGTTCAATCAAAGTTTGGTGATAAGCTCAGCGCATTCAATCAAGGTGTCGAACGAGACGGTGCCTTCTACTTGTTTTCATTACGGTTAATACCCGTGTTTCCATTTTTTCTGATTAACCTACTAATGGGGTTGACGCCGATCACTACCCTTAGGTTCTACCTAGTCAGTCAAATAGGCATGCTGCCCGGCACAGCGGTGTACTTAAACGCGGGTACCCAGCTTGCTCAAATAGAGAGCCTATCAGGCATCGTTTCGCCCAGCGTGCTGGTCTCTTTTGCGCTACTAGGGTTATTTCCAATCGTGGCAAAATGGATTATGAGTAAAGTCAAAGCCTCTCCTTCCGCAACTAATGGTAACGCTTAGTGAAGATTTATAGTGCAGATACGCCAACCGAAGCGCACATTGTTTGTGAACTCCTTAAATCCCATCAGGTTAGCTGTGAGGTACGCGGTGAAGGCATTTTTAGCTTACAAGGTGAGGTTCCATTCGGGGAAAGCAGTGCCCCTTACATCTGGCTGCTGGATAGTGAGTCTAGACAGCTGGCACAGCAGCTCATCGATGAGTATCACAGCGCCGATGGCAAGGAACCATGGCGCTGTGAGCAGTGCGGAGAAATGAATGAGTCTCAGTTTGGATTATGCTGGCAGTGCGGTTTTACTGCGCCTTAACCGACGCTAGAGATTTGCTGCTTAATAAACGCAATGGAGTGATGGTTAAACTCATCGGGACGTTCTACGTTACACACGTGCCCACAATCAGCGATTTCTAACAATTGGCTTTTGCGGTGCGCAGCCACCATCTCTTTGACCGGTTGGATAAACATGTAGTCTCGCTCGCCCATCAAATACAAAGTGGGAATTGGCAGCTCTCGGTCTTTGAAGTAACGCATTAACGGATTCACTTCAGCAGTTAAAATAAACCAACGCTTGAACTCTTTTTGGCACAACTTCTTCGCTTCGCGGATGAACAAATGTCGCGACTCTTTTTGCGCTTTTTGTGGCATTACAATATACGCAAACAGACTGTAGAGCCACATATAAGGCACAATGTGCTTGCACAAGTTACCCAACTTAACCAGCAGTTGAGAACGCGTATTAAGGCGCGTCACCGCACCGCCTAGCACCATTGATTTCACCCGCCCAGTCGCCAACTCTGCCAAGTTACGCACGATAATCGTACCTAGCGACATCCCTACAAAATGCGCTGACTGAATCTTTAAATGGTCTAATACTTTAAGGATATCGAGTGTAACCGCTTTGAAGGTATAGCGGTTGGACATCAACTCTTTCAACAATTGATTCGACTTACCATGACCACGCAGGTCGATAAGCAAAATATTAAAGTGCTGTTTGTAGGCTTTGATCTGCTTAAACCATATCGACGAACTGCCACCAGCACCATGCACAAATACCACCCATTCATCACTGGTTGGGTGGGCAAAGGTTTTGTGGAATAGCAAAGTGTCACTCATAGTCAAACAAACTAACAGGATTACGATCTGGAATAGGAGGTTACCATAAAGATAGCGGAAATTACGTCAACAAAAGAGATTTGTTGATGATTGTAGCGATAAAATTGTAAGTAGTCGTCAAAAAAGGCGCCGTAACGACGCCTATCTCTGGTTTGGTTATAGCCCAAGTGCACTTCTATACAGCGCGATGTATTCCTCGGCTGATTTTTTCCAGCAAAAGTCTTGTTGCATTGCGTGCAGTTGGACTCGCTTAAGTTCATCCGGCTGCTGCAGATACAGCAAGAGAGTGCGCTGCAGCTTTGCTAGCAAGGCTAAAGGCTCAGGCTCTTCAAACACAAAACCCGTTGCACTGGCGGGATCCGTATCATAGTCATGAACACTATCACGCAGACCACCGACACCACGTACAATTGGCAAAGTCCCATAAGCCATGCTGTAGATTTGATTAAGCCCGCAAGGCTCAAACTCTGACGGCATAACAAAAAAGTCGCTACCTGCTTCCACCAAATGCGCTAACTCATTATCGTACGCCTCGATAAATGCCAGCTTGTTTGGGTAGCTATCCGCAACTGAGCGCAATTCTGCGGCTAGTTTGGGGTCGCCAGTGCCGACAATCACGACTTGCAGTTGGTTTTGTAGGAAGTCTTGTAAGATCGGCAGTAAGTAGTGCACGCCTTTTTGATGGGTCAAACGACAAACCATGCCATAAACCGCCACATCAGATTGCTCTAGCCCTACTCGCTGCTGTAGCTCTCGCTTACAAGCTTGCTTACCACTCACCATACTCTCAAGCGTTGCTTGGTAATTGATCGGTAACAGGGGGTCTGTGTGTGGATTCCAGGACGAATAATCACAGCCATTGAGAATCCCTACCAGATCCAGCGCTCGACTTTGAAACTCGACCGCCATACCGTGGCTACCAAGCTCTGTCGTCAGCTCTTGCGCATAAGTAGGGCTGACTGCGTTGATCTTATCCGCATTCATCACTCCCGCTTTTAGCATAGTGATGTGGCTGCTGCTGATCGCCGCGTCAGGCGCAAATCGGGTATGCATTTCAGGGAGAAATTGCACTTCATCGTAGCTAAACACGCCCTTAAACACCGCATTGTGCACCGATAGCACACTCTTGATCGATGTGTAAAAAGGATTTGCAGCGTAACGATGCTTAAGCAAGTAAGGGACGAAACCAGTATGCCAATCATTGGCATGTACGATATCCGGCTGAAAGCCAAGTTTAGGTAACATATCGAGGCATGCAGCACTGAAAAATGCAAAACGTTCACCGTTGTCGGCGTAAGCCTGATTGTTCTCAGCGTACATCTCTGGGCGGTCAAAGTAGTGACCACAGTCAATCGCATAAACAGGTACGCTTCCTACCTCTAACCGTTTAACTTGATACTCAGTATGTGGCCAATGATCAAGCTGGGTGCTAAGTAACACCTCCGCTTCAGAGATATTGGCGATATTTCGGTATGCTGGTAGCGTCAAACGTACATCGTGTTGCAGCTCGCGCAGCGATTGAGGGAGTGCCTTGGCAACGTCTGCCAAGCCACCGCTTTTAATTAACCCTTCAACTTCTGATGCTACGAATAGAACGGATAAATTCTCAGTAGCCAACTCGTGCTCCTTTAGCAATCACGACAATTCCGTCGTCTGAAACGTGGAAGTGTTTTTTATCTTCTGACAAATTGACCCCTATTTGCGTCCCTGGCGCAATGTCTGCGTCTTTATCAACAATCACTCGACGCAGTACACAGCCCTCGCCGACTTTCACATCGCCAAGCAGAATAGATTCGCTGATATCACAAGCAGAAGCGATGTTGCTGCGAAAGCCGAGGACCGATTTTTCAATTCGAGAGCCTCGGACATAACTGCCGTTACAAACCAAGCTATCAATGATTTGTACTCGCCCATTATCAGAATCGGTGAATGTGGCCGGTGGTAGCGGTGGGTAGTATGTGTGCAGTGGCCACTGACGGTTGTAGAGAGAAAAAGGAGCGTCTTTCTCAAGCAAGTCCATATGCGCTTCCCAGTACGCATCTATCGTACCCACATCACGCCAATACACTTCCTCTCTTTCGCCGGTAATGCGGTTAGTGCTGAAGTCGTAAACATACACATCACCATGAGGGAACATTTTAGGAATGATATCCTTGCCGAAGTCGTGTGATGAATCAGGATTGTCCGCATCTTCAATCAGTTCAGAAAACAGTTTCTCGGCCTCAAACACATAGTTGCCCATAGACACTAGTGCCGAATTTGGGTCGCCAGGGATAGACTTTGGTGATGCGGGCTTTTCTTCAAAGCCAATCATACGCCCTTCTTGATCCACCTCGATAACACCAAACTGAGACGCTTCAGAAAGAGGCATGCGCAGTGCAGACACCGTCAATGACGCTTCTTTTTCTTTATGGAAATCAAGCATTTGTTTGATATCCATTTTATAAATATGGTCTGAACCAAAGATGCACACCTGCTCAGGCTCAGCCAACTCCATAAAACGTAAGTTCTGATAGATGGCGTCGGCAGTGCCCTCGTACCAACGTTTACCAGTACGCATTTGCGCAGGAATCGGGTCGATAAAGCGATCAGTAATACCGTTGATGTTCCAGCCTTTCTTCATATGATGGAACAAGGATTGAGACTTAAACTGCGTAAGCACATAGATACGCATCAGGTCAGCGTTAACAAAGTTGTTTAAAGCAAAGTCGATAAGACGATAACTACCGCCAAAAGGTACAGAGGGTTTACTACGAGATTCCGTCAGAGGGCGCAGGCGAGACCCTTCGCCTCCCGCTAGGATCATTCCCAAAACTCCAGCCATGTATTGTTCTCCATTTTATTTTTGTCTGTGGATGAATCGTTTTGGTTTGGGGAGATCCATCCTAATAATTCCATCAACTGCACCCATTGGTCAGGTGCTATATGCAGCTTAAGCCATATCACATCAAGTAGTTTGGGGGAGAAGGTGTTCCCGCGATGATGTGTGCAAGGGGTTAGATATAAGTTATCTTATTCAGTGAAGATTACAATTTAAAATATGCTGTACTCTCGGCCTCACATTAATTACTTTTTCTCCGCCTGCGTTAGCTCACACTCTAAGCGTAACGAGATACAAGTTAATAACATTCACTCTACATCAGCGCGACTCATACCCATGTTGATAGGGTCTGTGTAGGAGATTGCACAAGGCCATCATTGGTGGAGCTAGCGAGTGGTATGAAGCACTGTTTTATGAGCACAAAAAAAGCAGCCGACTGGCTGCTTTTTAGTTTAGATATTATTACTTGGCGGCATTCTTACGCTTATCAGTGATTTCCCACTTACCATCAACGTAGAGCGCGGTGTAACCCGATGGTTTGCCGTCGATTTCAGAACGGACATAGTTCTCTTTGGTTTTACGGCTAAAACGCACCACCATAGGACGACCATCAGGATCTTGCTGCGGCGCCTCGGTCAGATAATGGAATTTTGGTGAGATACGGTCTTTAAAACGGACCAATTCCTCGACCAAAGGCGCTCGAGTTTCGCGTGATTTCGGGAATGTGCTCGCGGCTAAGAACAGCCCAGAGGCACCATCACGAAGTACGAAGTACGCATCAGAGTTTTCACATGGCAGCTCTGGCAAGTGAACTGGATCCTCTTTCGGCGGCGCCACTTCACCATTTTTTAGTATCTTACGCGTGTTCTTACAATCGTCGCTGGTGCAATCCATGTACTTACCAAAACGGCCATTCTTGAGCACCATGTCGCTGCCACATTTATCACATTCGACAACAGGACCATCATAGCCTTTAACTTTGAACTCACCGTACTCAACAACATAACCTTCACAGTTAGGGTTATTACCACAAACGTGCATTTTACGTTTGTCGTCGATCAGGTACGCATCCATTGCGGTTTCACAAATCGGGCAACGTTTCTTAGCACGCAGTGCTGCAGTTTCAACGTCTTCTTCGAGTACGTTGATGATGCCCTCTTCATCACCCAAATTGATGGTGGTCTTACAACGCTCTTTTGGTGGCAGCGCATAACCCGAACAACCCAGGAAAACACCAGTAGAGGCAGTACGAATACCCATAGGTCTTGAACACGTCGGACACTCAATGTCGGTGTAAACGATGTGGTTTGGCTTCATGCCACCCTCATCTTCATCAAGTTCCGCTTTTGCCAAGTCGCCAGTGAAGTCCTTGAAGAAATCATCCAACACGGCCTTCCAGTTGGCTTCTCCTTCAGCAATCTGGTCCAGCTTCTCTTCCATGCGCGAGGTGAACTCGTAATTCATCAAGTCATCGAAGCTGCCATCTAGGCGATCGGTAACGATTTCACCCATTTTCTCGGCATAAAAACGACGCTGTTCGACTTTGACATAACCACGGTCTTGAATAGTCGAGATGATAGAAGCGTAAGTCGAAGGACGGCCAATACCTCGTTTTTCAAGCTCTTTCACTAACGCGGCTTCGGTGAAGCGCGCTGGCGGCTTGGTAAAGTGCTGTTTCGGATCTAGCTTGATCAGATCAACGCTATCACCCACCTGAACAGCAGGTAGAATTTGGTCCTCGTTTTTACCTAGCGGGCGCTGAACACGCGTCCAACCATCAAACTTCAAGATGCGACCTTTGGCCTTCAAGGTGTACTCAGCAGCTTTTACGCTGACCGTGGTTGAGTCGTACTTGGCTGGTGTCATCTGACACGCCACGAACTGATTCCAGATCAACGCGTACAATTTGTGTGCGTCCGCTTCCATTCCATTAAGGTCGTCTGCTTTGACTGTCACATCAGAAGGACGAATCGCTTCGTGCGCTTCTTGTGCGCCCTCTTTGCTGCCATAGACATTTGGCTTAGCAGGCAAGTAAGCATCGCCAAACTCGTCACCAATAAAGCCACGAACCGTTTCCACGGCCTCAGCACTGAGGTTGGTCGAGTCGGTACGCATATAGGTGATATAACCCGCTTCATACAAGCGCTGGGCCAACATCATGGTTTTCTTAACCCCGTAGCCAAGACGAGTACTCGCCGCTTGCTGGAGTGTTGAAGTAATGAATGGAGCAGAAGGCTTACTCGACGTTGGGCGGTCTTCGCGTTTGCATACTTCGTAGCGCGCTTTTTCCAGCACCGCCATCGCGGCTTTGGTCTCGGCTTCACTTACCGGTTTAAAAGCAACGCCATCTTTCTGAGCGACTTGCAATCGGAAGTCGGTTTTTTCTTGTGTTTTGGTGTCAGCGTGGATATCCCAAAACTCTTCTGGCACAAAGGCTTTGATTTCACGCTCACGTTCAACCAGTAGCTTCACTGCAACTGACTGGACACGTCCAGCTGAAAGGCCACGCGCCACTTTTTTCCATAACAGAGGTGACACCATAAAGCCCACAACACGGTCAAGAAAGCGTCTTGCCTGCTGAGCGTTCACCCCGTCCATGCTCAACTCGCCCGGTTTTTCAAACGCTTGCTGGATGGCATTTTTGGTAATTTCGTTAAATACGACTCGTTTGTATCGCTGTTCATCGCCGCCGATGATCTCACGAAGGTGCCAAGCGATAGCCTCTCCCTCGCGGTCCAAATCGGTTGCGAGATAGACGCTGTCTGCATCTTTAGCCAGCTTCTGTAGTTCTGCGACAACTTTCTCTTTACCGGGAAGAATTTGATAGTTCGCCTCCCAACCATGATATGGGTCGATGCCCATTTTCTTGATCAGAGCTTTGCGATCTTTCTCTTTTTTAATGCGTGCTTTTTCTTCGGCGCTTAAGCCTTTAGTGGATACCGCGGCTGCTTTCTGGCCAGTACTCTGGCCAGCAGTAGGTAGATCACGAACGTGACCTACACTGGACTTTACAATGAAGTCCTTACCTAAATACTTATTGATGGTCTTCGCTTTGGCTGGCGACTCCACAATAACCAGTGACTTACCCATAATTGACTCAAGTGTCCTTTAACGAGTGCGAATTTATCGCACGACATACTTAATACTTTGCTTCTTTTTTTACTATTGAGCGAGAATGCTAGAAGATCAATATCTTTTTTTAAAATTCGATCTTGATTGCTCGACAAATCGGCGATGTACCCTAAATCAATCAAATCAACACAATCAATGCAAGACTGGGTACAAAACGGCGTAAAAGGTGGGACATACTAAACGTCAGGAGCAAAAAGTTGCCAACTTATCGAAAGAATTTTTGCCACTAGTCACAAAACCCAATCCACCTAGGTTCACAGCGGAGTTGATCTGACGCATTGGATTCTTACCTTCAAATCCCTACAATCAAGCCATACACACTACATTAAACGCCCTAATAAAGAAGGTATAACCCGATGAGCGAGAAGAAAGTCATCTCTGAAAACGAGCTATTGATGATCGCCAACCATATCATTCAGTCACACGACGATTATATTGAAGGAATGCGCGCTGACAGCGTTGAGGAAAAAGAAGACGTGCTGGTGTTTAAGGGTAACTATTTTCTTGATGATAAAGGATTGCCGACCACGCAAACCACGGCTGTATTTAACATGTTTAAGTACTTAGCCCATCACTTGTCGAAAGAATTCACCTTAGGCTCATAAACGCAGAAAGGGTTGCCCTATTAAGGCAACCCTTTTCGTAATGATGGTTTTTACGCAATTAGCAACTTAATCCAGCCAACTTATCGAAATAGTCTGGGAAAGTCTTGGACGTACATTTAGGGTCATTGATGGTCACCGGCGTATCGCTCAAAGCGACCAAAGAGAAACACATCGCCATCCGATGATCGTCGTAGGTGTCAATCGCCGCGTGGGTCAACTGCTCTGGTGGCGTGATAATAATGTAGTCATGCCCCTCTTCAACCTCAGCACCGACTTTGCGTAGCTCAGTCGCCATCGCCGCCAATCGGTCTGTTTCTTTTACTCGCCAATTGTAGACATTACGAATTGCCGTCGTGCCCTCAGCAAACAGTGCAGCGGTAGCAATAGTCATCGCTGCATCAGGAATATGGTTAAAATCCATATCCACCGCTTTTAGTTTGCCAACTCGTGAGATAACGTAATCGTCGCCCCACTCGATCTGCGCGCCCATTTTCTCCAGTGCATCGGCAAACTCAATATCGCCTTGAATACTGTTCTTCCCAATACCCGTGACTTTAATCTCGCCGCCTTTGATTGCAGCAGCAGCCAAAAAGTAAGACGCTGAAGAGGCATCCCCTTCTACCAGAAAATCACCAGGAGCAACGTAAGATTGACCTTGGCGAATCACAAACTCTTGGTAATCACGGTTTTCTACTTCAACACCAAACTGCTGCATAATATGCAATGTAATATCGATGTAAGGCTTAGACACTAACTCGCCGACGATTTTGATCGTCACATCCCCTTGTGCCAGTGGCGCAGACATCAGAAACGCGGTAAGAAACTGGCTAGAAATAGAGCCGTCAATTTCGACCGTGCCCCCTGTTAAACCCGTGCCATGAATCTTCAGCGGCGGATAGTGTTCATTCTCAAGGTATTCAATCTGTGCGCCTGCTTGTCGTAGTGCATCCACTAAGTGACCAATTGGCCGCTCTTTCATCCTAGGCTCACCGGTTAGCACATATTCGCCGCTGCCTAAACAGAGCGCCGCCGCCAAAGGACGCATTGCTGTGCCAGCATTGCCCAGAAATAGCTCCAGTCCTTGCTCCGACTGAAAAGCATGCCCCAGACCTTCCACTTCACATACCGTTTTATCGGCGGACAAGGTGTAACGGACACCTAATTGAGTCAAGGCATTAAGCATATGACGAATGTCGTCACTATCGAGTAAGTTAGTAAGACGGGTCTTTCCCTTGGCTAATGCTGCAAGCAGTAACGCACGGTTTGACACACTTTTTGAACCGGGTAAGTTGACCTCACCATTGACTTTGTTGATAGGTTGTAACGTAAGGCTTTCCATTAAAATTGTTAGTCCTTGATCATCCCACCTTCCTAAATGGGATGATGAAAAATTCTTCGTTGTTGCAGACTATCTAAAAAACTCGCGTAAAACCAGAGCCAAACAGCGATTAAAACTGAATAATTATGTCGACGGATTGACACCGACTTGAAATCCTATCAGTAGGCTTTATCAACCCTCACTCCATCATCAAAATAGAGTATACGTACTTGGTCACCGCGGCTGAAAAGCATGTTGCTATCGACATCTTGAATAATGTTGATCAATTGCCCCTGCTCGGTTTGCACCAGCAACTCCACTAGTTGAAACTCAATGCGATACTCTTGCTGCGCTTGATGACGGACAACTCCGGCCCCAGCGACCGCTCCCACAGCCGTTGCCACCTCTTGACCTCGCCCATCACCAAACTGAGCACCAACCAAACCGCCGACGACCGCACCGAGCAGCGTCTCCCATCCGTTGGCTTGCGATTGCACCCGCTGTTGCTGGGTAATGTATCTGACATCGTCAACCTGACCAAACACCACTTGGTTGACTGGCCGTGCGCGATTTCTTTCGTAGGCTGCATTGGCAATCAAAGGAAAAACCAATATGATCCATATCCACTTTTTCATTCACGACTCCTATCTATCATGGCGCTGTACCTGACTGAGTTAGACACCGACGAGCTTTGGTTTCCCTCGCCCTTTGAGGCGTTATCCGACCCCAATGGACTGCTCGCCCTGGGGGGGGATCTCCAACCCGAACGCTTACTTCTGGCATACCAAAGTGGCATTTTTCCTTGGTATAGTCCGGGGGAGCCCATCTTATGGTGGAGCCCATCACCTCGCGCCGTCTTTGATCCTAAGACCTTCAAACCGGCCAAAAGTCTCAATAAGTTTCAACGCAAGCATCAATATACAGTCACGATTAATCATGCAACGGAGTCAGTGATTGACCATTGTGCTTCCACCCGTAGTATAGAAGAGACCTGGTTGACCGACGAGATGCGACTCGCCTATAAACGCCTAGCACAACAAGGCGATTGTCATTCGGTTGAAGTGTGGGATAAAGGTGAGCTGATAGGCGGTTTGTACGGCGTTGCGGTGGGACAAATCTTCTGCGGTGAGTCGATGTTTAGCCTAAAAACCAACGCGTCTAAGATTGCGCTTTGGTATTTTTGTCAGCATTTCCAATCTCACCATGGGCAACTGATCGACTGCCAAGTGATGAACCCTCACCTTGCCTCGCTGGGTGCCTATGAGTTACCACGAGCCGATTTTCTGCAAACGCTGCTATCCTTTAAGAGCCATTCCGTATTAGAAAACTGTTATGCAAAACAGCGTTTACAGAGCGAGACCTAAACCTTGATGAGTTCAGACCTGCAGCAAATTCGAATCGGTTTAACTGACAATCATACGTGCAGTTACTTGAGTGATCGCCAAGAGCGGGTCGCTGTGGCGCTGGACCCAGCAATGCATTGCGGGTCGAGCTACGAAGTCTTGCTGGCTAATGGCTTTCGTCGCAGTGGAGATACCATATACAAACCCCATTGTGATCGTTGCCAGGCTTGTCAGGCAATTCGAGTATCCATTCCAGATTTTACTCTCTCTCGAAACCAAAAACGGCTACTGAATAAAGCCCATTCGATACAGTGGCAATTGAAAGAGAGCATGGATGACAATTGGTTTGATCTCTATTCACACTATATCGAGACAAGACACCGTAATGGGTCGATGTACCCACCAAAGCGCCACGAGTTCGCCCAATTTTCTCAGTGTAATTGGCTCAATACCCAGTTTTTGCACCTTTACCAAAACGACGAACTGATCGCGATTGCGGTGACCGATATCTTGTCCAATAGCGCCAGCGCTTTTTATACGTTTTTCGATCCTGCTCATCCGTTGTCTCTGGGCACTCTGGCAGTACTGTATCAAGCAGAGTATTGTCGGCAGCAAGGAAAACAGTGGCTTTATCTGGGCTATCAGATTGATGAATGCCCGGCGATGAACTACAAAGTCCGATTTCAGCGTCATCAAAGGCTAGTAAATCAGCGTTGGCAAGGGTAGAATACGCCCCAACTTTACTTATTTCATTTTTGTCGGCATGATAAGCCGCTGAAAATTGCCCATTTTTTAAAAGAGGATTAAATGGCTAAAGAAGACGTAATTGAGATGCAAGGCACTGTCCTTGATACTCTTCCAAACACAATGTTCCGTGTTGAGCTAGAAAACGGTCACGTAGTTACTGCTCACATCTCTGGTAAAATGCGTAAGAACTACATCCGTATTCTTACTGGTGACAAAGTAACTGTAGAGATGACTCCATACGATCTATCTAAAGGTCGCATCGTCTTCCGTGCTCGTTAATCTCGAACTGCTTTAGGCAATCGAATTTTTCGAATACCAACAAAAAAGCGAAGCCTTAAGCTTCGCTTTTTTGTGTTCAACGGGTAATAATACCAATCACATCAATTATCTGATCATTCTTGCTTGTTAAAAACGCTGATAACTGCGTTAAAGATTTTGTAGGTAGAGCAACTAGCTAGCTGCAATCTTTGCCTAGTTCTAAGCGGTTTTTTCAGCGCAATTTTCTGAACATCTAATTAATGCGATTGGTATAAACACTCTGCCCTACTGCTATTTTCCTAGGGCTTGTTTGTAATGCTCGCGACAGACAGACACGTATTTATCGTTGCCGCCAATCGCTACCTGATCACCCTCTTTGATCGCGACACCGTTTTCATCGGTTCGGATCACCATATTCGCTTTGCGTCCACAGTGACAAATTGTCTTAAGCTCTACCAGCTTATCTGCCCAAGAAAGCAGGTACTTACTGCCTTCAAATAACTCGCCTAAAAAGTCGGTTCTCAAGCCGTAGCAGAGAACGGGAATATGCAGTTTGTCGACCACTTCAGTCAGCTGATAAACTTGTTCTTTGGTCAGGAACTGACACTCATCGACCAAGATGCAATGGCGTTTTTCTGCCTCATTCAGCGTGGCAATCTCTTGATAGAGGTCCGTTTCAGCGCGAAAAAGATGCGCATCTGATTGTAAGCCAATTCGAGAGCTGACTTTGCCAACACCGTAGCGATCATCAAGCGCGGCAGTAAAAATAACCGGCGTCATGCCACGTTCTTGGTAATTAAATGATGATTGAAGAAGAGTGGTTGATTTACCCGCATTCATTGCTGAGTAGTAGAAGTACATCTGAGCCACAGATTGATTCCCATAAAAATAAAGAAGCGTAGAAAAAAGGGCTGCAAATACAGCCCTTAAAAATTATTTACGGCGCCAAGTCGTTCCTTCTGGCCCGTCTTCTAGCACAATACCCATTTCGGTCAGCTTGTCGCGTGCCATATCGGCATTCGCCCAATCTTTGGCAGCACGACTGTCATTGCGCAGTTTGATCAATGCCTCGATTTCAGCTACTTCATCATCACTACCTGCATCGCCTTTAAGGAAAGCCTCTGGCTCTTGATGCAAAATACCAATCACATCAGCTAACTCACGCATCAATGAACCCAAAGCACTGGCTTGTTCGAGGTTTTCACCTTTCAGGCGGTTAATCTCGCGCGCCATATCAAAAAGCACTGAGTAGGCTTCTGGCGTATTGAAGTCATCATTCATCGCTTCAGTAAAGCGTTTTACATACTCTTCACCACCAGCCGCAGGGACGGTAAGATCTAGGCCGCGCAACGACGTGTACAAACGCTCGAGAGAGGCGCGCGCTTGATTGAGGTTCTCTTCACTGTAGTTAAGTTGACTGCGGTAGTGACCCGACATTAGGAAGTAACGAACCGTTTCGGCGTCATAGTGCTCTAGCACATCACGAATGGTGAAAAAATTACCCAGTGACTTAGACATCTTCTCTTTATCAACCATTACCATGCCGCTGTGCATCCAAGTATTCACATACTCCGTGCCGTGTGCGCAGCAAGACTGGGCAATTTCATTTTCATGATGTGGGAATTGTAAGTCAGAGCCACCACCGTGGATGTCGAAGTGGTTACCCAAAATTGATGAGTTCATTGCTGAACACTCGATATGCCAACCTGGACGACCTGGCCCCCATGGCGACTCCCATGTTGGCTCGCCTGGTTTAGACATTTTCCAAAGAACGAAGTCTAACGGGCTACGTTTGGCACTTTCGACATCAACACGAGCACCGGCTTGCAGTTGATCTAGATCTTGCTTGGAAAGCTTGCCGTATTCATCGAACTTGCTTACTTCGAACATCACATCGCCGTTGCTCGCCACGTAAGCAAAACCACGTTCAATCAGTTTTTCGACCAGTTCAACGATCTCAGTAATGTATTCGGTCGCACGAGGCTCGATATCTGGACGCTTCATATTGAGCGCATCAAAGTCGGCGTGCATTTCACCAATTAGGCGCTCTGTCAAAGAGTCGCAGCTTTCGCCATTCTCATTGGCACGCTTGATGATTTTGTCATCGATGTCAGTGATATTGCGCACAAAGGTTAGGTCATAGCCCAAGTAACGTAAATAACGAGAGACCACATCAAAGGAGACAAAGGTGCGACCGTGGCCAATATGACAGAGATCATAGATGGTTACCCCACAGACGTACATGCCCACTTTACCGGCATTGATTGGTTTGAATTCCTCTTTCTGTCTTGTGAGTGTGTTATATATCTTTAACATGATCTCTTTCTAATAGTTGGGTGAAATAAAAGGTCAGTCAGTATATCAAGTCACGCTGGGTTAGGTAATACCTCAAGCGACTAAAAAGCCGTCATTGGTATCGATACCGCCCTCTCAAGGTGAACTTTTCACGTATAAATGTCTGTCAAGTTGAGCTAGAATCTGCCATTCAAGTC